>QHSQ01000020.1 GCA_003221615.1 Candidatus Rokuibacteriota bacterium
GGACCAGAAGGCGGAGTCGTGGGCGAGTCCCACTCTCACCGTCATGTCGAGCTCATCCGCCAGTGTCAGGATCGTCTCGAGCGGTGGCTCGGCCACCGGGGAGAGTCGGGTGCTCGGATAAAATGCCATGTCGTCGTACGCGGTCCACTGGACGACGATCTCCCCGGTTCGAAGCTGCGCGAGATATCCGAAGAGCCGCCGCCACGAGTCCTCGCTCCACGAGCCGTGGGCCTGCGAGAGCTGGATGAAAGTTCCGTGGAGCCTGGGCGGCGGCGCCTGCGCCAGTGACGCCGCGCCACCGGAAAGTGTCACCGCGGCGAGACCGATCCAGAGCCAAGGCCACCGGGCCGGCATCGTCACGCGCGCCATCCCTCAGAAGCGCAGCACGCCGGTGAGCACGAGTCCATGGAAGCTTCCGTCGGAGGCGCCGCGTTGGCGATTGAAGAAGTCGCCGGCCTTGTACTGGATCAACAGCTCGACGCTGCCTCGATAGCCCTCGTACCGCGACTCGCCGAACAGATACCGGAGCGAAACGCCGCCGCCGCCCTCCACGAAGGAGTCCGTGGGGCCGCGGGCATCCTGATACCTCGCGTCGACGACGACATGGGGCGTGAGCAGGACCTGGTTGGCGATCCGGAAAGTGACTCCTTGCCTGGCTTCGCCGTACAGGACCCACAGGGAGCGCTCGACGAAGTAACCGACGTCGGCGAAGACCGTCGTGTAGTTCCAGTGCGACCAGTCGGGTTTGCCGAGCAGCGGATGGTGCTCCCACGAATACAGCGCGCGGAGGAGCCAGTCGTCACTCGCGTCCCTCCCGATCGCGAAGAGTCGTTCGGCGCTCACGAAGAGGTTCTGGGTTCTCAGCGGCTTGTACCGAAGGCCGACACCCGCCTGGAGCGAATGGTCATCGACGTCGAGCGATTCGGGTCGGAAATTCCAGAGCAAGCGCGCGAAGACCTGGAAGATCCGCTCGTCACGGAAGCCGATCACCGGGGGCTGATACGCGACCTCCACGCCGCTCTGCGACGGGAGCGTCCCGCCTACGGCTCCTCCCGACCCGGTGCTGGGCTGGCGCTGCGACGAGCGGTAGGTCAGGTAGGCCGTCGCCTCGAACCGCTTGGCGAGGCGCGCCACCTCTTGCTGCAGCCGCGCCCGTTCCTCCGCGATGTCGCTCTCGGGTCGGGGATCGCGTGGTGCGTTGTCGATGGCCTTCTTGAACCACTCGACCGCCCGGGAGGTATCCGATAGCGCCGCATAGATGTAGCCCAGCTCCTGATAGAGCGGCAGGCGATCGGGATCCCGGGCGACCACTCCTTCGAACACGCGGGCCGCGTCGGCCAGGCGCCCGGCATCCTTGTACGCGTAGCCCAGAGCGACCGCGTAGCCGAGATCGTCCGGCGCGAGGGCGTGCGCCCGCTCGAGATGGTCGACGGCCTCCGGGCGGCGCTTGAGGTCTCCAAAGGCGAGACCGAGAGCATGGTGCCGTTGCGCCGACGGCTCCAGGGCGTTGGCCTCCTCGAGGGCGGCGATGCTGTCCGTCAGCCTCCCCTCGGCCCGGTCGAGCGCCGCGAGCTCGTCGAGCCGGACGGCGCGACTGGCCCGCGACAACCGGTCGGGCTCGATCGCCGTCAACGTTTGCCGGGCCCGACGCGCGTCGCCCAGGAGGCGCTGTGCTCGACCCAGCCGGAGCGCGATCTCCGGGTCGTCGCCGAGGGCAAGGGCTCGCTCCCACGCCTCGGCCGCCGCGGCGTGCTGTCCCTCGGCGGAGTAGAGGTAGCCCAGAGAGCCGAGGACGTCCTTCTGCTCGGCGGGCGCGAGTTCCTGAAGTCGAAGCAGGGCGAGCTGAAGCCAATGGATGGCGACCCCCGGCTTCTTCAAGCGCTCGTAGCAGCGCGCCAGGTAGACGAAGGAACGGGGCGCAGGGGACTGCCGAGCCGACAGCTCCAGCTCGCCGACCGCCTCCTCGCAGCGATCCAGCGACAGGAGCGCGAAGCCGAGGTTCTGGCGGATCTGCCAGTGATCGCGCCCGGCCGCGATCGCCGCGCGAAAGTATCGCGCGGCCTGTTCGTAGTCCCTGCGTTGCAGCGAGGCGACGCCCAGGCGCTCCAGGATCTCGGCGCGCTCCGTCGCGGGCGGAGGAGGCCGCTGAGCCTGGACGACGGCGGGTGAGACGCACACGAGTTGCACGGCGAGGCCGAGGGCCCAGACGAAGAAGCCTAGCCGAGGCCGGATTGGTCCAGGCGCTCGGCCCAGGGGAGGGGTCACGGCGTCGCCTGATGCTCCGTGAGGGCCAACGCCCGCTCGAGATACTTGACGGCGTCGTCCAGCGCGTCGAGCTTCATGCACGTTTCGCCGAGCGCCATGTAGACGGCGACATCCTTCGGGTTGAGTCCGATCGACTGCTCGAACGCCTCGCGCGCCTCACGATACCGCCCCTGGGCATGATAGATGAAGCCCTGCCGTTTGTACGCCTCACTTCTGATCTGCGCCGTCCCGCCGCCGGCCGCCGCGGCGATCAGATGGCGCAACGCCGGGTCCCAGCGCCGGAGCGTACCATGGAGGGTGGCGATCCTCAGATGCGTTTGCCCGCTCGCATCGCGGTCGGCGACGGGCTCGAGCGCGGCTGCCGCCTCGGCCAACCGGCCGGCGCGCTCGAGCGCCTCGGCCCACATGGTCAAGGTTGGCAGGTCCGCGCGAAGCTTCGCCGCCGCGCTGAGCGTCTCGACCGCCGCGGGGAGCTGGCCCAGCTTGAGGTACCCCTGTCCAAGCGCGATCAAGACCCGATGGCGATCCTCGGGCGCGCTCGCCGTCGCGACGAGCTCGCTGAACTCGCGGGCGGCTTCGCGGTAGTCGCCGAACGCATAGAGAGCATTGGCGAGTCGCTCGCGGTCCTGGGCGCTGCCGCTGGCCTCCGCGGTCGCTCGAAACCATCGGGTTGACTCCCCGACGTCCCTTCGCGAAAACGTCACCTCCGCGAGACGACGGAGGACGGCTGCATTGCGCGCATCGGTCTCTAGCATCGCCAGCAGCTCCTGACGGGCCTGGCCCCAGTGCTGCTGCTTCTCGGCCAGCTCCGCTCGCGCCTCGCGCACGCGAAGCCGTTCGGCGGCGTCCCGCGCCTCGGTCAGCGCCGTCGCGAACACGACCTCCGCTTCCTTCAGTCGGCCGAGCTTCTGGAGCACGCGACCACGCCTGAGACGGTGATCGGCGCTCGGCCGCAGGGCCACGAGGCGATCGGCAGCGGCGAGGGCCTCCTCGGCTGCTCCGTGCGCGGTTGCCAGATCGACGATCATCGCCAGGGCGAGCGTCTGGTGCTCGACCCTGGCGCCTTGCACCTCGGCGACTGCGCGAAAATCCCGGATGGCCTCGGCGTCGTCGGACCGAGCGTGGTTGGCCAGGGCCCGGTAGAGCAATGCAGGGGCGAACCCGGGGCGCTCCCGAAGAAGCGCATCGGCTTCCCGAATCAGCTCGGCGTGGGCGTTGAGGCGATGGAGCAGGACGAGATAGCGGAAGCGGACCTCGAGGTCACGAGGATCGATCGACAGGTATGTTGCGAACTCCCGCTTCGCCTGCTCCAGCTCGCCTGCGGCGATCATCCGGTAGGCACGGTCCAGGTGCGGGTAGGTTCGGAAACGCCGGATCTCTCGCTGAAGCCATCCCTCGTCACGCACTACCTCGAGCGCCGCGCCGTAGCCGGAAGCCTCGGGGGCCTTCGGCGGCGGCGGAGTGCAGCCGGCCATCGCAATGGTCAGCGAGAGGACGCAGCCGATCGCGGCCGCCCGTGACATCATCAGGCTGCCCTAGGTGCCGAGCGCCGACGCAACTCTGCTTCGGACGGGAAGACGTGGCCCGTCTTGTCCCAGGCAATCGGCCGTCCCGTGATCAGGTGTCGCGCGAAGAGCCGGATGGCCCGGGCGGTGGCCGCGAAGTTGACGACATTGCTCCAGACCTGCCTCGGCACCGCGAGAATGGCTTGACGCCACCCATAGAGCTGCCAGACGCACAGCGAGCGCTGCACCAGGCGCTCCAGCATCAGGAATCCGTTGGCCCACATGAGGTACCAGAGCCACGACCCGGATTCGACCACCGGCGGATACCGGTACGCGTCGGGGACCAGGGACGTCGTGACCCACACGGCGATCACGAACCCGACCGCGACATAACCGACCATCACGATCTGATTCGTGAGGAGCCCCTTGCGATCTCGGAACAGCGCATACTTCGTCCAGAGGTCGCCCCGCCAGCCCAACCCCGCCCAGCCCTGCAGCGTGATCCCGATGATCCATCTCGATTTCTGTCGGACGGCCTGCGAGAATCGAGACGGGAAGTATTCCCAGGTCCCGATGCACTCCCGCATCGAAGCCTGGTCGAGCGGCCCCCGGCGCTCGATCGCGAGACTCACGAAGGTTTGGCTGAGCCCGTAGCGCTGCAGCCGCATGCCGATCTCGTAGTCCTCCGTGAGGGAGTCGAGGCTGAAGACCTGGTTCTCCGAGTCGGCCGCGAGGAGACGCAAGGCCCGCCGGCTGAAGGCGCAACCCACGCCGGCGGCCGGGATGCTGCCGGTCAGCCATTGCCGGACGGGCAGCTCCCTGACGTGACTGTGCGCGAACTCGTCGAGATAGTGTCCGGCCGTGAACCAATGCCACCTCGTGGGCAGGCACAGGACCGGTAACTGCACCATGTCGTACCGTGGCATCAGGGTGTTGAACAGATTGAACGACAGCGAGTGAGGCAGGTCCTCCGCATCGTGGATGACGAACATCGAGAACGTGAGGGAAGTCTCTCGCTCGAAGTCCAGGATCGCCTGGTAGATCCAGTTCAGGCAGTCCGACTTGCAGGTCGGCCCGTTGTTCGGGCAGACGACCCGGTGAACATTGGCGAACGACTCCGTCACGACGTCGACCTCCCGGTGGGTGGCCGGATCGTTAGGGTACGTGCCGACGAAGACGTGGTAGTTCGAGTACGAGACGGACTTCAAGATGTTGCCGACCATCCGACGGATCACGGCCGACTCGTCCCAGGCCGGCACCATCACGGCGATCGGCTGCTCGGTGATGCCGAGCAGCTCCTGCTCGGTGGCGACGTGAGGAGCCGGGACCCGCCGGTAGGCCATCGCGACGAAGCAGAGGTCGACGAAGCAGTCATCGATCCCGCTCAGCAAGCACGCGACGCCCACGACGGCCAACAGGCCCTTGCAGACGACGAGAAGGACGGGGAGAACCTCGGCGGCGCTCATCGTACCGCCAGCGAAACTGGCCTGAACTCCCGCGCCCGGTGCAGCAATGGCCGCCGCCCATTGAACCATCGAGTCAGCGCTTCGACGATCCGCTCCGCGGCGCGCCCATCCCCATACGGATTGATACCCGTCGACATCTCGTGGTAGGCGATCGGGTCGGTCAGCAGCCGGCCCACCTGGGTCACGATGCTCTCGCGATCGGTGCCGACCAGCTTCGCGAGCCCCGCTCGAAACGCCTCGGGGCGTTCCGTCACCCTGCGGAGCACCAGCAGCGGTTTGCCGAGGGTGGGCCCTTCTTCCTGGATGCCGCCGGAGTCGGTCAGGATGACGTAGGCCCGCCGCATCAGGTCCACGAACCCGATGTAGTCCAGCGGCGAGATGAGGTGGATGCGCTCGACGCCCGCCAGCATCCGATTCACGGGCTCGCGCACGTTCGGATTGAGATGGACCGGGAACACGACCACGAGGTCGGGAAACCGGGCCACCAGATCACGGAGCGCGCGACAAATGCTCTCGAGGTCATGCCCCCACGACTCGCGCCGGTGCGAGGTGACGACGAGCACCCGGCCGCCGTTGAACGGCCATTCGATGGAGCGCGTCGTCCGAGCCCCGCCCTCTAGTAGCCCACGAAGCGTGTCCACGATCGTGTTGCCGGTGACGACGATCTTCCGCCGGGGTACCCCTTCTTTCATCAGGCGCCGCCGTGCCAGCGGCGTCGGCGCCAGATGGATGTCCGCGACGACCGCCGTCAGTCGCCGATTCGCCTCTTCCGGAAACGGGTTCTCCAGATCGCGGCTACGCAGCCCGGCCTCGACGTGGGCGATCGGGATCCGGGCGTAAAAGGCCGCCAGCGCAGCGGTGAAGGCCGTTGTCGTGTCGCCCTGCACGACGACCAGGTCCGGCCGATCTGCGGCGAGGCGACGGGCCACCTTCTCGAGCACGCCGCCGGTCAGCTCGGCAAGCGTTTGATTGGGGCGCATCAGATCCAGATCGACGTCGGGCGAGATCTGGAACAGGGACAGCACCTGGTCGAGCATCTCCCGGTGTTGCGCGGTCGCGATCACGGACGTCTCGAAGAGCTCGGGCTCTCGTCGCAGGGCGAGAATGAGTGGCACGAGCTTGAGGGCTTCCGGCCGCGTGCCCAACACGATCGCGATCCGCCGGCGCCGGGGTGCGGTGTCGCCTCCGTCCATGGCTTGTCCTTGGATCCTGGCCTATAGAGCCGGGTCGCGGACGAGCGATGCGCGGAGTGCGAGCGCCGCCGCGGCCGTCCGCGTCTCGACGCCGAGCTTTCGGTACACGCGGTTCAGGTGGATCTGGACGGTCCGCGCGGATCGGCCCAGGATGATCCCGATCTCCGGGTTCGTCTTTCCCTCGGTGACCCACCACAGGACCTCGTGCTCGCGCGGTGTCAGCCCATGCCGGCGCAGCGGTTGGTGCAAGGGCTGGCGCTGCTCCTGCACGAGCAGGACGATTTCGCCGGGATCGGAGGTCGGCAACGGACGCATCAGCAAGCGCCGGCCGTCCTGCTCGGCGACGAACGGCATGCCGCGCCCCGATTGCGCCAACCAGGCCACGAGAGACGGCGGGAGCCAGTCGCCGGTGATGGGCGCGACGTACGCGGCCACGAGCGCTCGAGCGTGCTCGGACACGAATTTGACGAAGCCGTGGCGACTGACGACGAGCACGGCGTCGGAACGGGAGGCATCGCCTGCCGTGGCCGGGGAATCCGCGGACCACGCGTCATCGGTGGGAACCTCGAGGAGCGCGGGCTCGGGTGCGACGCGTCCTCCACCGTCGTTCTTCCGCTGAGTACTAATGACTGGCATGGCTTGCCTTTCTCGCCTTTGCTCGCGCGACCGGCCTGGCCTGCTGAGCTTGCCTGCCTTCCAAGAGTTGCGTGACCACCGCGAGGACTCGCTTGGCCCGCCTCGAGGTCTTGATCGCGGTGAATCGGCTGACTGTCGGGGCTGGGGCGGCGGGCTGGGCTCGACGACGACCACGGAGCGATGACCGGTGCATCTGTAGACCCGGCGCCCTCTTCCTGGCTGACTTGAAACGTCCTTCAAGACCGACGGGCTCTCATCCGGCCTCGATCCTCCTCTCCGAGCCGCATCCGGTGACGGCATCAGATCACGGAGAATCCGATCCACACCATCAGGCGAAGTCCTCAACTTAATACCGAAAGTTCACTTATATATGAGATGTCGGACTCCCGGCGAGCGATCTGGCTCACTAAAAGGTGTCCATGCGCTCGATGACCTCGGACGGTGGTCGAGCCGAGGACGCTCGCGAGAATCCGCCGTGTGAGACTTCAGCGTGACAGGCTAGTGTGAAGGGAGGCCGAGGCCCGAGTCAGACGCCGAGCGTGAGGCTCTGAAGAGTCCGGACTGTCGCTGCGGAGAGGAGCGCGATCCTTCGGGGCTTTCTTCCGGGGCCTCGGGCGAGGCGTCGCGGCAGCTTGTGCTTCGAGAGGAGATTCCGGATAGTGCCGTCGGAACGGTGGCAGAGCAGCGCCGCCTCTCGCACGGTATACCAGCGTTCGACATCCCCCGACGTCGAGTCCGCCATGCCGGAGTCTAGGGCAACACCCGTGCCACAGCTCACCGTCAACTCACGCGGGGTGTTAGAACTACCGGCGTACAAGCCGCTTGCAAGGTAGCTCAAAGAATTTGCAGAGGGATGCATGCGGAGGGTCACCTCGAGCCGGCCGTGACGGGCCCCCTGGTCGAGCGGGTGTGGGTTCGGGCCGGCGCGGTGAAGCCTAGTTGTCGCGGATCACGTCGTTGAAGATCGTCCAGAGTGGATTGCTCAGCGGCACGAAATCCTGCTTGCCGTACCACCAGAAATGGCCACCGATGTACTGCGGCAGCGCGAGGCGCACGGAATAGTAGCGCTGAATGTACGACGCTTTCCGTGAGGCGTACACGGTGCCGTTCTCGCCGAAGCCGATCTTCGAGTTGGGAAACATCGAGGCGAGTTTCTGGAAGACGCGCAGCCAATCCGGCTGAAGTCCGTTGCAGTCGTCCTCGTAGTAGCTGATCAGGACGTAGTCGAGGCCCTGCTTCATGTCGTCGGGGACATGGGCCTGGGTCCAGGTGAACATCTCGTTGGCGGGGTTCGACCAGCAGTCCTCGTTGTAGTACAACGTCAGGGCCGCGCGCGCACCTCGCTGCTTGACTCGATCATAGGCGCCCTGCATCTTGGCCACGACGCTCGGGGTGTCGCCCAGCCACTCACCATTGATCTCGTTGCCGACTTCCCAGATATCGACGACGGGTCCGAGGGCGTCGAGGTAGTCCGAGGTGCGCTGCAGGTAGTCGGCCACCGTATAGCGCTTGACGTACGCGGAATCGAGGATCTCGCCCATCACATAACTGACCCTGGAGATCTGGCTGACCGGGTCGACATAGTCGCTTGGCGGGACGAACTCGTCGAAAACGACGCGCGTGGTAGCCGTGTGCGAGAGGTTGCTGAGAGACGCGACGATGGCCGGTAAGTGATCGACGGCGTCCAGTGTGATCCCGTAGAGGGGATCGGGAATGGGCCGCGACGGGAGACCGGTCGACCCGGGCGCGGTCACGTTGAAGGCGGTACTCGTCGCCGAGGCGAGGTTCGGCGACAGCGCCCTCAGGGTGTAGCCGAGGCCGGTGGCGTTGACTCGGAGGTCGCTGAAGGTTGCCACGCCATCGATCGCGGCGCGGGTGGTCAAGCCCGATAGAGTTCCGCTGCTGGGATTCGATGCGATGGAGATGACGATGCTGGCGGCTCCTGAAGAAACAGTGTTGCCGTAGCGGTCGGAAAGCGCGACCTGGACCGGGGGGGCGATGAGAGCGCCGAGCAGCACGTTACGGGGCTGGCTCCTGAACATCACTTGGGTGGCGGCGGCGGGGGTAATCACCTCGGTCTGAGAGGCTGAGGCGAGCCCGGCGGCTGAGGCGGTAATCGTCGGCATGCCGACCACGGTGCTTTTGAAATAGAACGCTTTGGTGGCCGAGGCCGCGGCGATCTTGACGGCATAGATCCGCGTCGAACAGGTCGAATTCGAGTAGAACTTCAGGTTGCTGCTGCCGGCGAGGCTGACGACCGTAACGGACGACACCGGAGCCGGCGAGGAGGCACTGTCCTGAGCCTGGACCCGGGTGGTCCCGGAGCAGGCCCCGGCCGTCACCGTCTGGGGCGACGTGATGATTCGCAGTGCGACCGGCGTCATCGCGAAGGCCGAGCTTGCCATGACGGCTCCCGCTGTCGCGAGGATGAAAACGGATGCCGCGATCCGCATGCGCACGGCCGAATGAGTCAGCATAGCAACCGCGGCGCGCAAGATGTGTACCGAGCGGCGCCTCGAGCGAACGCATCAATTCTTCAGCGCGGCGCGCCGTCTTGGCCGGCACTGTCAGAGCCGCGCTGTCTCGGGCGTGACAGCCCGACACGTTGGAAAGGCCGGTCGACAAGCAGACGCTAGAGAGGACGACCGCCGAGCATCTTGCGGAGGAAGATCCGGATGTCGGCGCCGGGCCAGCCTGGAAGCTCGCCGATCACGTCGTAGCCGTTGCGCCGGTAGAACGCCGGTGCCTGATAGCTGTGGGTGTCCAGATGCATCTGGTGGCAGCCGCGGCGCACCGCCTCCGCTTCGGCCGCGGCCAGCAGCCGCGCGCCCAGACCGCGGCGGCGAAGCTTCTCGTGGACCCAGATCGCCTGCACGAACCCGGTCCCGCCCCACGTCCACCCGTGCAGGCCGGCCACAATGGTGCCCTCAGCGTCGCTCGCGAAGATCGCGAGCGAGCGCCCGTCGTCGACGCCGCTCGCGGCGGCGTTGAACTCGTAGAGCCGCTCGTCGAGGAGCGCGAGGTCCTCCCGGCGCGGATCGTTCTCGATCCGGATGTCTTCGGGCGGCGCCATCGACGCCGTTAGCCGGCGTGGACGGCGTCGGCCTCGAGGTCGAGCACGCGGATGGTCTCCCGCGTCGGCACGCCCGTCGCCGGGTCCCAGCCCTGCTCGACGTAGTAGTCGGTGACGATCTTGTCCTGCTGCTCGCGGGTGAGGCCCGCGTGCTTGGGCAGCGGGTCGCTGAAGCGAGCCGGCAGCCGGTCGTCGGCCCGGCTCATGCCCTCGCGCAGGTTGAAGAGCCGGGCGAGCGTCAGGCCGCGATGCGCCGCGGTCACCATCTCCTCGGGCGTGATGTCCCAGCCGGTGACCGTCTTGATGATCTGCAGCGACTGATCGTCCTCGTAGGCGAGGAAGTGGCAGAGCCCGATCTGGTTGCGCAGGCCGTTGCGGTTGCTGGTCTGGCGCATGTGATCGCCGCCGGTCGGCGCGAGCAGGTACGAGGCGCGCATGGCCGGCATGTGACGCGGGTCGTGCATCGCCATCTCCATGCCCTTCACGGTCGTCAGGAATGCCTCGGAGCCGCGGCCGAGCCGTCGCGCCGCCCGCTGGGAGCCTTCGGCGAGCAGATCGCCGATGCCCTGGCGGTACGCGATCATCTCGACCACCTTGATGACGCCATCGGCGTCGTGGAAGCGAAGCGGGACGCCGCCCGTGTCCTCGAGCGTGAGGATGCCCTTCTCGAAGCACTCCATCGCCCATGCGAGAGTCGCGCCGAGCGACACCGTGTCCATCGCGAGGTAGTTGCACATCTCGTTGGACTTGCAGATGGCGATGAGGTCGTCCAGGCCGAGGTTGACGCCGAGCGAGGCGAGCGATTCGTACTCCGGCCCGCCGTAGCGCGGGTCGACGCGGTAGCGGCCGAGCGGATCGACGGCCACCTTCGCCCGTCCCTTGTAGATGGTTTCCATGGCCTCGCGCGCCGTTTCTTCCTTCTGCTCGATGTGGACGACCTTCTTGCACCGCACCGAGCACGCGTAGCAGGCGCCCATCTTGACGCGTACCTCGTCGCGCACCGCGATCGCGTCGACCTTCGCAATGGTGTCGGCGGCGCCGAGACGATAGTTGAGGACGGGCATCCCGCCCTCGAGGCTCTTACCCTGCATCGCCGCTCCGGTCCCGAACTCGTGAAACGCCCGGTGCTTCTCGTCCATCGTGCCGGAGACCCACTTGGCCATCGCCAGGAGGCCCGGCTGATCGGCGATCTTCACCGGAACCTTGCCGCGGACCGCGATGGCCTTGAGCCGCTTCGAGCCCATCACGGCGCCCATGCCCGTTCGGCCCGCGACCTCGTTCAGCTCGTTGGCGATGCAGGCGAAGCGCACGAGGTTTTCACCCGCCGGCCCGATCTGAGCGACGCGGATGCGCGGGTCACCCAGCTCGGCGAGGATCGCGTCCTCGACCTCGCCGGTGATCTTGCCCCAGAGGTGCGTGGCGTCGCGGAACTCGACGGCTCCGTCGTTGATCCAGAGATAGACCGGGGTGGGGGAGACCCCGTGAAAGACGATCGCGTCCCAGCCGGCGCGCTTGAGCTCGGCGCCCCAGTAGCCTCCGGACTCCGACTCGCCGAAGCCCCCGGTGAGCGGCGACTTGGCGCCGACGCTGTGACGCCCTGCGCCGGGGACCGGCGCGCCTGTGAGGATCCCGGGTGCGATGACGAGGATGTTGTCGGGCCCCAGCGGGTCCGCGCCCTTCGGCACGTGCTTCAAGAGGTAATGAGCGATGAGCCCGCGCCCGCCGGCGTAACGCCGGAAGAAGGGGTCGCCCGGCTCCTCGATCCGCGTCGTGCGGTCGGAGAGGTTGACGTGCAGGATCTTGTTCCAGTAGCCGTAGCGTTCCATCAGGCTCCCCCTTCTCTTGTCGTGGTCGCCTCGCCGTCGGCCGCGGCTCCCCCATCTCTTATCGTGGTCGCCTCGCCTACGGCTGCGCCGTCGGCTGCGGCTCCCCCTTCCATCGGGCTCAAGAGCATGACCTCGGCGCCCTCGCGCAGGGGGGCGTCCCGGTCGGCCTGCTCGCCGTCCAGCGCGATGGTCAACTCGGCGTCCGGCGCGACACCGATCACTGCCAGCAGATCGTCGACCGTGGCGTCCTTCGGCACCGTATAGCGCTGCGGCCCGTCGGCGCCGCGAGGCAGAAAGCGCCGGAGATCGGCGAAGAAGGTGACCATCACGGTGATGGTGGAAGGCTCCGTCCGCGTCGAGTCCCGAGGCCCGGTCATGACAATCTTGCTGGAGTATACTGCGCGGCGTCAACTATGACGGATCGAAGTGCGAGAGGAGATCTGAGATGGGACTCGGTTTTGCCGTGTTCGCCGGCACCTCGCCCGAGGTCATTCGCGCGTGCGCGCGAGAGGCCGAGCGCCTCGGTTACAGCTCCTTCTGGGTGAATCATCCCGGCTCGACTGACGGGCTTGCCGCGCTCGCTCACGCGGCGCGCGAAACCCAGCGCATCGAGCTCGGGATCGGCGTCATCCCGCTGCACACGCGGGGACCGGAGAGCATCACCCAGGGCGTGAAGACCACGGGGCTCCCGCTCGATCGTCTGCTCCTCGGCGTCGGCAGCCCGAACCCGGAGGCGCTCAAGCGCGTGCGCACCGGCGTCGGTGAGCTGCGGCGCCAGCTCTCGACGCGGCTCATCGTGGCGGCGCTCGGTCCGCAGATGTGTCGCCTCGCCGGCGAGGTCGCCGACGGCGTGCTCTTCAACTGGCTGACGCCGGAGTACGCGCGAGAGTCGGCCGGGCGCGTGCGCGAGGGCGCGGCCGCCGCGAAGCGGCCGGTGCCGAGACTCTGCGCCTACGTGCGCGTGGCGCTCGGGCCCGGGGCGAGTGATCGGCTCCAGGAAGAGGGGAACCGTTACGCCGGAGTCCCGGCCTACGGCGCCAATTTCGCTCGCATGGGGCTGAAGCCCGTGGAGACCGCGATCGCCGCCAACAGCCCGGAGGCGATCACGCGAGGGCTCGCCAGGTGGCAGGGCGCGGTCGACGAGGTCGTCCTGCGCGCGATCACGGCGAAGGACACGGTCGAAGATCACCTGGCGCTCGTTCGCGCCGCTGCGCCCGCGTAGCCCGGGCAGCGCCTTCTCCTAGCCCGCGCGGTAGCGGCGAACCAGGCCCTCGTCGAGGATCAGCCCGAACCCTGGGCCCTGCGCGACGTCCATCATCCCGTCCTTGATCGCCGGCCGATTCGTCCACATCGTCTGCCACACGGGATCGCGCTCGGGGTCGGCGAAGCACTCCGCGTAGGTGCCGTGCGGCACCGCGGCCAGAAGGTGCTGCGAGATCTGCGACTCCTCGTGATGCGCCATCTGTAAGCCGGCCACGCCGCAGAGCGCCGCGGCGCGACGCCACTCGGTGACGCCGCCGCACTCGGAGGCGTCGACGTTGACGAGATCGACCGCGCGCGCGTCGACCAGGCGGCGCACGCCGTGGCTCGTGATCTCTGACTGGCCGGCGGTGACGGGAATCCGCGTCGCCTGCCGCACGCGGGCCATCAAGGCCGCGTCGTCGTACCAGTGGCATGGCTCCTCGAACCACCGGACGTCGAGCGGCTCGATGAGCCGCGCGAAGCGTATCGCGTCGTCGGCCGACCAGCCGCGATTGGCGTCGACGGCCAGGATGAAGCCGGCGCCCGCGGCCTTGCGGGCGGCTTCGACTCGCCCGGCGTCCTCCTCGGGGGTGAGCCCGCCGACCTTGAACTTGCAGCCGGCCATGCCGGCGCGGCGGTACGCTTCCATCTCACGGCCGATGTCGGCGAGCGTCTTGCCTTCCATGTAGTAACCGCCGATCGAGATGATGGGCAGCCGCGACCGGTAGCCACCCAGCAGCGCGCACACGCTTTTGCCCAGCGCCTTGCCGACGAGATCCCAGAGCGCACAGTCGACGCAGGCGATCGCCTCGAGCAGGACCTTCCGGTCGCGACTCGTGTGACTGACCGCGAATAGCCTCTCCCAGACGCGCTCGCCCTCGAAGATGCTCATGCCGCGGGCGAGGGGAGCGAGAGTCTCGTGGATCAGCCGCACGATCTCGCGGCCGTGCTCGCGGTTGTCGCCGTTGTAGACCTCGCTGACGAGGCCGTCCTCGGTCCGCATGCGGGTGATGACGGTGCAGCGCGTGAGCACGGAGTACGTGCTCCCACCGAAGTTCTTCTTGAGCGGGATCTCGATCGGGACGGCTTCGATGCTGTGGATGCGCATGGGTGCGGGCTCCCTCCGCTGTCAGGATCGCCGCTACTGTCCCACCGGCCTACGGCGAAGGCAATCTCACTCGGGCACGACCGTGCTAGGCTCTCGGCTCGTCGCCTGGAGGAGCACCGAATGGAGCCGCTGGACGCGCTGCTGGTCGAGCTCGAAGAGTTCGGACGAGCCAACGACGGCTCCATATCCGAGCGGCCGCGCCGGATGCTGAACATCACGCGCGACACGGGCGAGTTCCTGGCCGTTCTGGTTCGAGCGACCCTGGCGCGGCGGGTGCTCGAGATCGGAACGTCGAATGGCTACTCGACCCTGTGGCTCGCCGGCGCCGCCCGCGCGATCGGCGGCACGGTGACCACGGTGGAGCTCTCGGACTACAAGATCGCGCTCGCCACGGCCAATTTCGCGCGATCGGGTGTCGCGCGCTACATTTCGCCCGTGCACGAACACGCGGGCCGCGTGCTCGCGCGCTCGGCGGACGGCGCGTTCGACCTCGTCTTTCTCGACTCCGAGCGCCCGGAGTATCCGGGCTGGTGGCCGGACCTCAAGCGCGTGCTGCGGCCGGGCGGGCTGTTGGTCGTCGACAACGCGACCTCGCATCGCACCGAGATGGCGCCGTTCGTGGCGCTGGTCTCGGCCGACGCCTCGTTCGCCACGAGCCTTGTTCCCGTGGGTAATGGTGAGCTCCTCGCCGTGAAAGCCGATCCAGGATGGAGCGATCCGAGATGAACATCACGATCCTCGACGACTACCAGGACACGATCCGCACCTTGACGTGCTATCCGAAGATCGCGGGCCACACGGTCACGATCTGGAACGATCACACCAAGGACGTCGACACCCTCGCCGGACGGCTCAAGGATACCGAGGCGCTCGCGCTGATCCGCGAGCGCACGCCGATCCGCGCACCGCTGCTCGAGCGCCTGGACAAGCTCCGGCTGATCAGCCAGGCCGGCGTTTTCCCGCATATCGACGTCGAGGCCTGTACGCGGCGCGGTGTCCTCGTGTGCTCGCACACCGGTCCGGGTCGCCCGTCGTACGCGACCGCCGAGCTGACGTGGGGGCTCGTCATCGCGGCCTTCCGCCGCATCCCCCAGGAGATGAACGCGCTCAAGGCCGGCAAGTGGCAGGCCTACCCGATCGGGATCGGCCTACGCGGCAAGACACTCGGGATCTACGGCTACGGCAAGATCGGAGCGGTCGTGGCCGGCTACGGCAAGGCCTTCGGCATGAACGTGCTCGCGTGGGGTCGCGAGAGCTCGGTCACCCAGGCGCGCGCCGACGGCTTCACCGTGGCGGCCGGCAAGGAGGCGCTCTTCGCCGAGTCTGACGTGGTGTCGCTGCACCTGCGGCTGATCGACGCCACCCGCGGCATCGTCTCGGCCGCCGATCTCGCACGCATGAAGCCCACGGCGCTCATCGTCAACACCAGCCGCGCCGGGCTCGTCGCCCCCGGCGCGCTCGAGGCCGCGCTTCGTGCCGGGCGGCCGGGCATGGCCGCCGTCGACGTGTACGAGGACGAGCCGATCCTCGGCGGCCGGCATCCGCTCCTGTCGATGGACAACGTCATCTGCGCGCCGCACCTCGGCTACGTCGAGCGCGACGGCCTCGAGCACATGTTCGCCGGGATCTTCGAACAGATCCTGGCGTTCGCGAACGGCAAGCCGATCAATGTCCAGAACCCCGCGGCGCTAACCCGCTGACGGAAAGCTCGTCACGCCGAAGCGGGTCGCCACGCCGCGGAGCTCGTCGACGATCGCGCGCGGCAACGGGATACCGTCGCGTGTGCGGTCCTCGAACGCTCGACTTCCGCGCTCGCCGGGCATGAGGACTTCGAGAACGCCGGGAGCGTGAGGCAGGGCCTTCAGCGCCGCGATCACGCGGTCGACCTCGGAGCGAAACGCTTCGGGGTCACCGAAGCGTCGCAGGTCGATCGCGAGCACCAGGCCGTTCTGCCGGTGCCGCGTGCCGTCCCCGGCGACCTCGAGCGCGCCGGCGATGATCGGGTTCGAGACGACGAGGCTCGTGATGAGCTCGATCATGAGCGAGAGTCCCGATCCCTTCGGTCCGCCGAGCGGCAGGGGAATCAGCGCGGCCTGCGGATCGGTCGTTGGATTCCCGTCGCGGTCCAGCGCCCACCCCGCGGGAATCGGCCGGCCGGTCTTTCGGGCCTGGACCAGCTTGCCGCGGGCGACGACGCCGGTCGCCATGTCGAGCACGACGGGCCCGCGCGCGCCCCCGGGTACCGCGATCGAGATCGGGTTCGTCGAGACCCCGGCCGCGCGCGTACCGTGGTAGGCCATGAACGGCGTCGACGCGGCCAGGGCGATCGCCGCCATCCCTTCCTGCGCCGCCATCAAGGTGTAGTAGCCGAGCGCCGCCGTGTGGGTCGTCGCCCGCACCAGCCCGAGGCCGACGCCCGCGTCGCGGGCCTTGCGCACCGCGGCATTCATCGCGGTCGTCATCGCGATCGGGCCCGCCGCGCGATCGGCGTCGACGAGCACCGAAGCCGAGGTCTCCGTGCGGATCTTGATCGATGGCGTCAGGTTCATGTCGCCGTCGTCGATGAGCCGCAGGTACATCGTGATCCGCGACACACCGTGCGAGTCCACGCCGCGCAGGTCGGCCCAGACCAGCACGTCGGCCACGATCGCCGCGTCCGCCGGCGGCATCCCGGCTCGCACAAACACGTCCTGCGCAAATCGATGGAGCGCGTCGGCCGTGACGGTCGCGGCCGGCGCGGCGCGGGACGGCTCGCTCATCGCGAGCGGGGCGAGACCGGGAAGTACTTGTCGAGCCAGTTGCGCAGGAGCGTGACGACCAGGGTGTTGCCTTCGGAGAGCACGAAATGGTCGACGCCAGCGACCAGATGCAGATCGGTCGGCTGACCGGCGTGCCGGAAGAGATCGATCGACTGCTCCGTGGGCGTCACCGAGTCGTTCGCCGGGTGCAGGAGCAGGAGAGGCCGCGGTGAGATCTTGCCGACCACGTCGTTGGCCCGGAAGGCGTACATGCTCTCGATGACCTCGAACGGAAACTCCATGATCGAGCCGGGCGCGACGTTGCCCCGCAGCGCGGGCGGGATCGGCACGATGTCGTATCGGGGCACCATGATCGACTCACCCGTCTCCTGACGGCGCCGCCGGCCCTCGGCGAGCATGGCGGTGAAGCGTCCCCACGCCTCCGGCGACTCGTGCTGCTTGCGGAATTTCTTCTCGCCGTCGCCCCAGCCGCCCGCGGAGACGCACGCGCCGATTCTCTGATTGCTGCCGCCGCTGTCCTTGCTGCTGCCGAACCCGTGCAGGACCAGGAAGGCCGGCAGCCGCTCGCGCGCGCCGCGCGAGTCGGGCCCGTGCAGGACCCCCGCGAGCTTGAGTCCCCCGGAGACGAACGTCACGCGCTCTTCCATGGGGCCTCCTCCTCTCAGCTCTTCTTCAGGCGCACGTCTTCGAGCGGCGCCGACCACGGATAGGGATTGATCATCATGAGCGCCGGGTTCTCCACGCGCGGTCCGATCCCGCTGGGCCAGATGTACTCGAAGATCGGCGCGATCCGCGTGCGCTCGTTCATGAGCTGCTGGATCTGGTGCAGCATCGCCTCGCGCTTCTTGCGGTCGGTCTCGCGCGCCTGCTGCTTGTAGAGCGCGTCGACGTCGGGATAGCCGCCGTAGGCGTAGGCGCCTTCGCTCGGAAAGATCTCGGACATCCGCGAGGCGGCGTTGCCGTAGAGCGCGCTCGAGCAGACGCAGAGCCCCTTCGCCTTCCTGGACTGCAGCGCCGCGAAGTACGCAGCGCGCTCCATCGGCCGCATCTTCAGCTTGATGCCCACCGCCTGGAGGTTGCCGATGATCGCCTCGCCGAGCGAGAAGTACGGCGGAAGCTGGTAGAGCTCGCCGGCGTCGAAGCCGTTGGGATAGCCGGCTTCGGCCAGGAGCTGCTTGGCTCGCCCCGGATTGTGGGGCAGCGGCTCGATCGGCAGCGCGAAGTCGAACGCGCGCGGGATGAAGTTGCCCGCGGGCCTGGAGGCGCCGAGCGTCTCCGCGTCGGAGAGCGCCTGACGATCGAGCGCGTAGCTGGCCGCCAGGCGAACGCGCTTGTCGGCCCACGGCGACTTCGGATCCCACTGGTCGAGGAAGTCGAGGAAGAACACCGCGATCCCGCCGGAGAACGCCAGCTTGACGTTGGGATCGCGTTTCAGCTCCTGCGCCTGCGGCACCTCGAGGAGATACGCGATGTCCACCTCGCCGCGCTTGAGCATCGCCACGCGGGTCGTGGACTCCGGCACCACCTTGTAGACCAGCCGCTTCACGGACGGCACCTTGCGCCAGTAGCTCTCGTTGGCCTCCATGACCAGCTCGATGCCCGGCGTGTGGCTCACGAACTTGTACGGCCCGAGCCCGACCGGATTCTTCTTGAACCCATCGTCGCCGACCTTCTCGACGTAGCTCTTGGGCACGATCCAGCCGGCGCCGGTCGCCATCGTCCCGTAGAAGGCCATGAAGTCGGGGAAGGGCTCGTGGAGCTGGAAGCGCACGCGGGACGGGCTCACGACGACGACGTCCTTCACCCGGTCGTGGAGGACCTTCGAGCCCTTGGCGCGAAGGAAGCTGAACTTCACGTCCTCGGCCGTGAACGGATCGCCGTTGTGGAACTTCAGGCCTTCGCGCAGCTTGAACTCGTACACGCGCTGATCCGGGCTGACGGTCCAGGATTCTGCCAGGCTCGGCGTCATCTGGTTGCCCGGCATCGGTTTCACGAGGGCATCGTGCAGCGCGTACAGCACCCAGAACGGCGTGATCTGGCCGACGACCTCGCCGGGATCGAACCACACCGGGGAGAGCGTCACGTAGAGCGCCCAACGCATTTCGCCTTCGGGCTTGGTCTGAGCAGCGGGCCGGTCGAAGAGACCGCCCGCGAGGCATACGAACACGAGAGCGAGGCAGCCGATCGCGAGACGTCGTGTGTCGTGCATGGGCTTTTTGTATCACATCACCTCGCGTATACTCCCGCAGCATCATGGCCAATCCGGTGACCGTCGAAAAATTCGGTGTCGGGCAGTCGGTGCGCCGCATCGAGGACCCTCGCCTGCTCCAGGGGTTCGGGCGCTACGCCGACGATGTGAGCCTGCCCCATCAGGCGTACGCCGTCGTGGTGCGTTCTCCGCACGCGCACGCCGCCATCCGCTCGATCGATCCGTCGGCGGCCCGCGCCGCCGCCGGAGTCCTCGCCGTCTTCACGGGAGCCGATCTGGCGGCCGACGGAATCGGCGATCTCCCGACGGACAGGAGCCGCAAGCGTCGCGACGGATCGCCGGCGTACGCCACGCCGCGGCCGGCGCTGGTCCGCGATCGCGCCCGCCACGTGGGCGATCCGGTGGCGCTCGTCGTCGCCCGGACGATGGAGCAGGCGGTCGACGCGGCGGAGCTGGTCGCGGTCGACTATCAGCCCCTGCCGGCGGTCGCCGCGACGGCTGACGCCATGCGCGCGGGCGCGCCGGCAGTGTGGGCGGAGGCGCCGGACAACATCGCGTTCGTCTGGGAGGCGGGCAAGAAGGACGAGACGGTGCGGGCCATCGCGGGCGCCGCGCACGTCACCAAGCTCGACTACGTGGTGACGCGGGTGGCGGCCGCGCCGATGGAGCCGCGCGGCGCGGTCGGCGAGTGGGACCGGCGCACCGGGCGCTACACGCTCCACACCGGCATCCAGGCGCCTCACGGCCTGCGCACCTTGCTCGCGGATCAGGTGTTCAAGATTCCGCAGAGCCACCTGCGCGTGGTCACCGGCGAGGTGGGTGGCAGCTTCGGGATGAAGAGCGGCGTCTACCCGGAGGTCGTGCTGGTGCTGTGGGCCGCGAAGCGACTGGGTCGTCCGGTCAAGTGGACGTCCGATCGGAGGGAAGGGTTCGTCACCGACGAGCACGGGCGCGACAACGTCTCGACGGCCGAGCTGGCGCTGGACGCCAACGGAAAGTTCTTGGCGCTGCGCGTGGCCATCAGCCTGAACGTCGGCGCCTATCTCACGCCGCGGAGCGCCGGCCCGGGCACCAACAATGTCGGCGGGATCGCCGGAATCTACACGACGCCCGCGATCCACGTGCAGACGACCGGCGTGTTCTCGAACACGACGCCAACCGGGCCGTACCGCGGCGCCGGCCGCCCGGAGGCGACGTACGCCATCGAGCGCGTCATCGACGTCGCGGCCATGGAGCTCAAGATCGACCCGATCGAGCTGCGCCGCCGCAATCTGATCCCGGCCTCCGCGATGCCGTTCAAGACCGGGCTCGTCTTCACCTACGACTGCGGCGAGTTCGCGCGCGGGATGGACATGGCGCTGAGTCTGGCGGATCGCGCCGGATTCGAGAAGCGACGCAGCGAGGCGCGCAAACAGGGCAAGCTGCGCGGCCTGGGCATCGCCAACCCGATCGAGGTGGCCGGCGGTCCGTACACCGCGATGAACCCGGACACCGCCGAGCTCAGGGTCAACGCCGACGGCTCCGTGTCCTTGTTTGCGGGGTCGACGTCGATGGGCCAGGGCAACGAGACGGCCTTCGCCCAGATCATCTGCGAGAAGCTCGGTGTGCCGCCCGAGCGCATCCAGGTGTTCTGGGGCGACAGCGACTTGCTCGGCGCCGGGCGCGGCAACGGCGGCTCGGGGGCCCTCACGGTGGGCGGCTCGGCGGTGACGCGCGCGACCGAGAAGGTCATCGAGCGCGGGCGGAAAATCGCCGCGCGTCTGCTGGAGGCCGCTCCGGAGGACGTGGTCCACCAGGACGGAAAGTTCACGGTGAAGGGGACGGACAAGGGCGTGACGTTCGCCAACGTCGCGCGCGCCGCCTACGTGCCGCGCCAGCTTCCGAAGGGAATGGAGCCGGGCTTCAGCGAAGAGGCGTCGTTCACGCCGTCGGCCGTCACGTTCCCCAACGGATCGCAGATCTGCGAGATCGAGATCGACGAGGAGACCGGGGCCGTGCGCGTCGTGCGCCACACCGTCGTCGACGACGTCGGGCGCATGGTGAACCCGATGCTCGTGAAAGGACAGATCCACGGCGGCGTGGTCCAGGGGCTCGGTCAGGGGCTTTACGAGGAGCTCACGTACGAGCCGACGACGGGCCAGCTGCTCGCGGGCTCCTTCATGGACTACGCGATGCCGCGCGCCGACGACATGCCCGCCTTCGACGTTGATTCTCACGAGGTGCCGACCGAGGTCAATCCGCTCGGCGCCAAGGGGGTGGGCGAGGCCGGGACCGTGGGCGCATTGCCCGCGCTCCTGAACGCGGTCAACGATGCCCTGGCGCCGCTCGGCGTACGGCACCTCGACATGCCGGTGACGGCCGAGCGCGTCTGGCGCGCGATCCAGGACGCGAAAGCTCGCCGCTGAGCGGTCGGGAGGTCTGGTGGCGACGATCATTCGAGGCGGCCGTGTGCTCGACATTCGCGCTCACCGCGCGGATGCCGCCGACATCCTGGTGACGGACGACACCATCACCGAGATCGGCGCTCCCGGATTGCCGGCCCCGCCCGACGCGACCGTCCTCGACGCGCGGGGCACGCTCCTTCATCCCGGCCTGATCAACGCGCACACGCACGCCCACGGCAACCTCGCCAAGGGGCTGGGCGATCGCTGGACCCTCGAGCTCCTGCTCACCGCCGGGTCGTGGATCAGCAGCGGACGCACGCTCGAGGACAAGCATCTCAGCGCCAAGCTCGGCGCCGCCGAGATGGTGCTGAAGGGCTGCACGGCCAGCTACGATCTGCCGCTCGAGTTTCCGGCGCCGACCCCCGAGGGGCTGGAGGCGGTCGGCAGCGCGTACGCGGCGGTCGGCATGCGCGCCGTCGTGGCGCCGATGGTCGCCGATCGGACGTTCTACGAAGCGATTCCGGGCCTGATGGACGTGCTGCCGCCCACGCTGCAGCGCGACGTCGAGAAGCTCCGCCCGGCGCCGTGGAAGACCAGCGTCGACAACATGCGGCGAGCGCTCTCCGGGTGGAAGCTCCACCGGGATCAGGTCCGTCTGGCGGTCGCGCCGACGATCCCGCACCACTGCTCGGACGAGTTCATCCGCGCCTGCGTGGCGCTCGCCGCCGAGCACGGCGTCGGCCTGCACACCCACGTCGCCGAGTCCAAGGTGCAGGCGATCGTCGGGCTGCAGCGCTACGGCCAGACGCTCACCGCGCACCTCGACGACCTCGGCGTGGTCGGCGAGCGCTTCACCGTCGCCCACGGTGTGTGGCTCGACGAGGACGACATGCGGCGGCTCGGCGATCGCGGCGCGTCGGTGGCCCACAATCCCGGCAGCAACATGCGACTCGGCAACGGTCTGGCGGACATGCGGGCGATGCTCGAGCGTCGCGTGAACGTCGGCATCGGCACCGACGGCGCCAACTGCTCGGATAACCTGAACATGTACGAGTCGATGCGCCTGGCCTCGTTCGTCTCGAAGGCGCAGCGCCCGGACGTCGAGCGCTGGGTGACCACGGACGAGGTCGCGCTGGCGGCGACGGAGGGCAGCGCCCGGGCCCTCGGATTCGAGGGGCTGATCGGCCGGCTGGCGCCGGGTTACAAGGCGGACATCGTGTTCCTCGACCTGGGCCACGTCAACTGGATCCCGCTCAACGATCCCACCAACCAGCTCGTCCACACCGAGGACGGCGGCGCGGTGACCCACGTGATGATCGGCGGTCGGATGGTCGTGCGCGATCGGCGGCTGACGACGATCGACGTCGCCCAGCTCGCCCGAGAGGCCGAGGCCGCGCGCGAGCGCCTGGCGCGGCTCAACGCGCCGGGCAGGGAGCTGTACGAGCGGCTCGCGGCGGTCGTCGGCCGATTCTGTCCCGGCCTCGCCCACACCCCGTACCACGTCACGCGTTACGTCGGCCGGTACTGATCCGGCGCCGAAGCCGGCGAGACCACGACCGTCGTCACCTGACGCGCTGCCGCGGGCGGATCGCCGACTCCGCGAACAGCTCGAGCGAGCGGCATACCTGCGCGTGCGAGAGGCCGCCGAAGCTACACACCAGCAGGAGCGTGTCGACGCCGATCGCCGCCAGCCCGGCGACCTTCTCGGCCACTTCGTCCGGGGAGCCGATCAGCATGCCGCCCATCGCGGCGAGCTCGTCGTAGGTCCGTCCGCCCCACACGCGGCCCGTCAGCTCCTTCAGCCGTGCGTCCGAGAACTCGCCCGGGAGCGGCGGCGGCGCCAGGGACGAGAGATACCAGAAGCCCTGCAGCGCCAGGGCGCCCTCGGCGCGAGCGGTCGCCGCGGTCTCGGCGACGTACGTCTCGCGACACAGCAGGAGGCGCGGTCGATACGGACCGTCGCCGGAGGCCTCCGTGCGCGCCGCGACGGCGGCGCGATACTCCTCCACACAGCGCGCGACCACGTCGGTCGGCGTGAAGTGCATCGCGACCGGCCAGCCCCGCGCGCCGACGCGCGCGGCCGAGGCGGGGCGGCTCGCCACCATGTGCAGCGGCGGGTGAGGCCGCTGGAACGCGCGCGGCCGGAGGCTCAGCTCGGGAAAGCGCCAGAAGCGCCCGTCGTGCGCGGCGGTGTCTTCGCGCCAGAGCTTGAGCAGGATCTCGATAGCCTCCTCTGTCATCTCGGGCGCCTCGTCGAAGCTGAGGCCGAGCTTGGTGAACTCGCCCGGGCGCACGCCCTTGCCGATACCGAAATCGAACCGCCCGCGCGCGAGGTTGTCGAGCGTGGCCGCCTCGGCCGCGAGTCGCAGCGGGTGATGGAAGGGGAGAACATTGACGTAATTGCCGAAGCGCATCCGCGAGGTACGCTGGAGCGCGGCCGCGATCATCAAGTTGGGGCTCGGCAGCAGCGAGTAGTCCGTGAAGTGATGCTCGGCGAACCAGCACTCGCCGAAGCCGAGCGTCTCGGCCAGCGCGATCTGGTCGAGCATCTCGGCGTACGCCTGAGCGTGTGGCACGCCGCGGCCCTGGCAGTAGTAGAAGAGCCCGAAGTCCATCGTCAGGACGCTCGCCGCGTCACCGGGAGTGCGATCATGCTGACGACGCGGACGCTCCGTGAAGTCATCACCGGCTCGCCTCCCTGCGCGATCCCTGGAGCATCGACTTCCCTTCCTTGAACGCCGTGCGAATCCAGTCGATCAGTAGGCGCACGCGCGGGACGGTCTTGAGGTCGGGGTGAACGAGTAGCCAGTAGCTGTCGGTGAGCTCGGGCAGGGGTGCCGTGAGCCGCACGAGCGTCGGATCGGGGTCGCCGACGAAGCAGGGCAGGATGCCGAGCCCGGCGCCGGCCCGGATCGCTTCGAGCTGCAGCGAGAAACGATTGGCGCGCACCCTGGGGCGGCGATCGCCGAGGTGACCCATCAAGAAGGCCATCGAGCCGAAATACTCGTGCGGCGCGTCGTAGGCCACCCACGCGCACGAGCGCCAGCGGGCTTCGGTCCGCGTCGTCGGCTGCGACTCGACGAGGCCCGCCGCGCCGTAGATCGCCGCCGCGATGGTCCCGAGACTGACGCGAACGAGATGGCCGCGTGCCGCGAGCCCGTGCTGAATCAAGAGATCGGCCTCTCGCCGATCCAGATCCGGCTCGCTGTGAGTCTCCACCAGCTCGACGGTGAGGTCGCGATGGGTGGTGCTCAAGCTCGCCAGCCGCGGCGCGAGGAAGCGCGCCGGCCACTCTCCCGCGGACACCCGGACGACTCCGCCCCCGTCGTCGCCGAAGGCCATCCGCCGGCGGTCGATGGCGGTGGCCGCGTCGGCCATGCTCTGGGCCATCGGCATGAGGTGCTGGCCGCCCTTGGTGAGGCGATGGCCATCCGGGGTGCGCTCGAACAGCCGGGTGCCCAGGCTCTGCTCGAGCTGCCGCAGATGGCGGATGACCGTGGGCTGGCCAAAGCCGAGCACACGAGCCGCGCGCCTCAGGCTGCCGGCCTGGGCGATGGCGAGAAAGACCCGCAGATCGTCCCACTGCACCGCGCCAGATTAGCAACTTCGAAGGACCGGACGCGCTCCGAATCCGGAGCAGGGTGGTCCGCATCTGGCGGCTTCCGCGGCCGAGCCGGGGATGGTGGACTGGCGTGCAAGGAGGAACACGCAATGTGTGACAACGAGTATCTGGCGCATCAGATGATCAAGGACCGGCTCCGTGAGGCGGAGACGCGGGGCGCGCTCAACTCGCTGGTCCGGGAGTTCCAGCAGACGCAGGGCAGCGACGCGGGTCGCGAGTACCCCCGGCGGACGTGGCTCGAGCTCTGGTGGCAAGCGCCCGCCGCCTGGGTCGCTCATCTGGCGCTTCCCAAGATCTGGAATAGGCTCTAGGCTAGCGGCGTGTACCTGGACCCCAGGCTCTGGGCGCTCACGTCGGGCGTCCGCGGTCGGATCGTCTTCACCGTTCTGGTCGGGCTCGCCGCCGTCGCGGCGGGCATCGCGCGGCTCGCGCTGCTCGGCTGGCTCCTGGGCCGCGTGCTGGCCGGCGAATCCCTCGCCTCGCTCACTCCCGCGATCGCGCTGACGGCGCTGGCCCTGATGGCCCGGAGCGCGCTCGACTACGCGCGCACGATGGTGGCGCACCACACCGCGGCCCGGGTGCAGGAGCGCCTTCGCCGGATCCTCTATGCGCAGATCGCCGATCTCGGCCCCGCGCACTTCGCGCGCGCCCGCACCGGCGACGTGATGCTCTCGCTCGTGGAAGGCGTGCAGCAGCTCGAGACGTACTTCGGCCAGTATCTGCCTCAGCTCTTCGTGTCCGGCATCACGCCGCTGCTCATCTTCGCGTTCGTCGCGTTCGTCGACCTGCCGGTCGCGCTCGTGCTGCTGGTCGCCGCCTTGACCGCTCTGCTGGCGCCCGCCCTCTGGCACGGCCGCGATCGGTCGGCGAGCCTCGCCCGTAACCGCGCCTACGCCGCCTTCGGCGCCGACTTCCTCGATGCGGTGCAGGGGCTGGCGACGCTCAAGGCCTTTGGCCAGAGCGGGGCGCGCGCCCGCCAGCTGGAGCTGCGCGCTCGCGAGCTCTTCCGGAGCACGATGTGGGTGCTCGGCAGCAACACGCTCGCGCGCGGCATCACCGACACGGTCATCGCGGTGGGTGCCGCCGGCGCCCTGGCGCTCGGAGCCTGGCGCGTGAGCGCCGGCGCCATGTCGGTGCCGGCGCTCCTGGTCATCCTGATGCTCGGCGTCGAGGTCTTCCGTCCGCTGCGCGAGCTGCGCATCTTGCTCCATCAGGGGATGCTCGGCCTCTCCGCAGCGCGAGGAATCTTCGCGCTGCTCGACGCGAGGCCGGCGGTGTCCGACCGCCCGGCGGGCCCCGAGCCGGCCGACGCGGGTATGGCCTTCGAGGGGGTCACGTTCGCCTATCCGGGCGCCCGGCGTCCGGCCCACGTGGAGCTGAGCTTCCAGGTGCGCCCGGGCGAGCGCGTCGCGATCGTGGGACCGAGCGGCTCGGGCAAGTCCACGATCGCGCGTTTGCTGCTGCGCTTCCACGACCCGGACCGCGGCCGGGTCGCGATCGGCGGCCGCGATCTGCGCGAGCTGAGCCTCGAGCAGATCAGAAGCCGTGTCGCGCTCGTCAGCCAGGACACGTGGCTGTTCCACGGCACCATCGAGGACAACATCCGGATGGGCAATCCCGATGCGAGCGCCGACGAGCTCGAGGCCGCCACCCGCGCGGCGAACGCGGAGGAGTTCATCCTGCGGCTGCCGCAGGGCTACGACACCGTCGTCGGCGAGCGCGGGGTGCGGCTCTCGGGCGGTCAGCGTCAGCGCATCGCGATCGCGCGCGCGCTCCTGCGCGACGCGCCCATCCTGGTGCTCGACGAGGCGCTCTCGTCGGTCGACGCCGAGAGCGAGGCGCTGATCCAGACGGCGCTCGACCGCCTCATGCGGGGCCGCACCACGCTCGTGTTCGCGCACCGGCTCTCGAGCGTCGTGGGCGCCGACCGGATCCTCGTGCTCGACCAGGGCCGTCTGGTGGAGCAGGGCAGCCACGTCGAGCTGATCGGACGTGGCGGCGCCTACACGCGGCTCATGGCCGCCCAGGCGCGCGACGGCGCGGGCGCGGTGGCGGTGGCGGCGAGGCAGACCACGACCGCCAACGGCGACGGAGCCGGCTCGACGGACCCGGAGGCGGCGGACGAGCCGCAGGCCATCGTCGGCGGCGCGGTCGGCTGGAAGGCGGTCATCAACACGCTCGTCGACAAGACGCGCGGCTATCGCGGCCAGCTCACCCTGACGTTCGTGCTAGGCGTGACGCGCGTGACGGCGCTGATCGGCGTGGGTGTTCTGAGCGCGCTCGCGGTCCGCGCCGTGAAGCGCGGGGAGCCCTCCGCCCCGCTGCTCGTGGGTTTGCTCGTGGTGGCGCCGCTCGCCGGGATCCTCCACTGGGCCGAATCGTGGCTGGCGCACGACGTCGCCTACCGGCTGCTCACCGACATGCGCCTGGCCGTCTTCCACAAGCTCGACGCGCTGGCGCCCGCCTATCTCACGCGCCGCCGCTCGGGCGACCTCGTGGGCGCGGCGACCCACGACGTCGAGCTGATCGAGTACTTCTTCGCTCACACGATCACGCCGGCATTCGTCGCGGTGCTCATCCCCGCGGCCGTCCTGGTGGCGCTCGGCGCCTACGGCGCGGCCCTGGTGCTCGTGCTCTTGCCGTTCTTGCTGTACACCGCGCTCGTGCCGATCCTCGGCCGGACACGTATCGACCGTCTCGGCTCGCGCGCCCGCGAAGCATCGGGCGATCTGAACGCGCACGTCGTCGATACCGTCCAGGGGCTCGCCGAGATCGTCGCCTACCGCCGCGTGAGTGCCTGGGGCGATGCGCTCGGGGCCAAGGCGCGGCGCTTCTACGACTTGCGACTGCCGTTCTTGCGCGATCTCGCGCGCCAGACGGCCTTCCAGGAGACGGCCACGGGCCTCGGCGGTCTCGCCGTGATCGCCACCGGCGCGTGGCTCGCGCATCAGGGGCGGATGGACGCGGCAAGCCTGCCGTTGCTCACGCTGCTCGCGCTATCCGCATTCGTTCCGCTATGGGAGGTCGCTCAAGTAGGCCGGCAGCTCGCCGATACGCTGGGCGCCTCGCGTCGGTTGAGCGCGGTCGAAGCCGAGCCCGTCCCGGTGACCGACGGCCCGGGCGTTCCGGCGGCGCCGGTGCGCGGAGGGCTCGCCATCGAGCTGGCGGACGTCCGGTTCACGTATCCCGGGCGCACGCGGCCGGCGCTCGACGGCGTCTCGCTCCGCATCCCCGACGGGAGCACGGTCGCGCTGGTCGGGCCCTCGGGCGCCGGCAAGACGACGGTGGCGAGCCTGCTCTTGAGATTCTGGGACCCGCAATCGGGCGTGCTTCGTCTCTTCGGCCACGACCTGCGCGAGTATCAGCTCGACGAGCTTCGTCGCCGCATTGCCCTGGTTGCCCAGGACACCTACCTCTTCAACGACACGCTCGGCGCCAACGTGCTGCTGGCGCGCCCCGACGCGGACGAGGCGTCACTGCGCCTGGCCATCGAGCGCGCGGCGCTCGACGAGCTGGTGGGGGCCTTGCCCGATGGGCTCGACACGATCGTCGGCGAGCGGGGCGCGCAGCTCTCGGGCGGCCAGCGCCAGCGCGTCGCGATCGCCCGCGCGTTCCTCAAGGACGCGCCCGTGCTGATCCTCGACGAGGCCACCTCGCATCTGGACGCCGTCAGCGAGGCCGCCGTACGCGCCGCCCTCGAGCGCCTCGCGCGCGACCGCACCACGCTCGTGATCGCGCACCGGCTCTCGACGGTGCGCGACGCCGACGCGATCGTCGTGCTCGAGGACGGCCGCGTGGTCGAGATCGGCCGCCACGCGGAGCTGCTTGCCCGAGGCGATCTCTACGCTCACCTGGTGTCGCGCCAGCTCGGCGGAGGCATCCCGGCCGTCGCGGATTGACCAGCGAGGAGGACGACATGGCGTTCATTCGGACGATCCCGCCTTCCCAAGCGCAGGGCCCGGTTCGCGAGATGTACCAGGAGACTCAGGCGCGCTTCGGCTTCGTTCCGAACTGGGCGCAGGCGTTCAGCCTGAGACCGGGCGTGCGGGACGGCTGGGCCGCTCTCTTGAAGTCGATCCAGTCCAATCTTCCTGTTCGGGCCTATGAGCTCGCGACCTTCGCGGCGGCGCGTGCGCTCCGATCCTCGTACTGCGCCCTGGCTCACGGCAGTGTGCTGGCCGACAAGGTCTTCGATCCGGCGGCAGTCACCGCGATCGCGAACGGCGCGCGCGAGGCCCCTCTCGAGCCGCGCGAGCGCGCCATGATGGCCTTCGCCGAGAAGGTCGCCCTCGACGCGGACCGCATCAGCGCGGCGGACATCGACGGGCTCAGGTCGCACGGCTACCGGGACGAGGAGATCTTCGACCTGGCCGCCGCCGCGGCGGCCCGTTGCTTCTTCAGCAAGCTCCTCGATGCCTTGGGAGTGCAGGCGGACGCCGCCTTCCACGACATCGACCCGACGATGCGAGAGGCGCTGACGGTGGGGAGGTCGGTCGCCGCTCGACCGGAGTAGGACGCCAGCCCTTTCGGGCTACAGAATCGGCCAGCGTGAGCGGGGGAAGGTGGTGCCGGTCCTTCGCTGGAGCTTCTCGCCGATCTCCTGCACCTGGGCGAACAGGCGCGGCTCGTCGACGAACGTCTGGCGATACGCGTCGACCCTCACGCGGCCGTCGACGATGACCGTGTGCACGCTGCGGCCGTCGGCGTTGTAGACGAGGTTGTTGATCGGGTTGAAGAGCGCCTGCCACTCCGGCCGCTGCGTGTCGAAGAGCACCAGGTCGGCCTTCTTGCCGGGCTCGATCGAGCCGATCTCGTCGTCGACACCGAGCGCCTGAGCGCCGACGAGGGTCGCCATCTCCAGAGCCGCCTCGGCCGGGATCAGCCGGGTGTCCTGGCGGGCGTCCTTGTACTGGATCGCCGCCATGTTCATGGCGCGCACGATGTCGAGGTGGTTCGAGTTGTTGGGCGAGTCGCAGCCGAGCGCGACCTTCACGCCCTTGGCGAGGAGCTCCGGCATCCGCCCGTGCTCGGGGACGCCGCGGCCGCCCTTCGCGGCGGTGATCGGACACATCGCGACTTTCGTGCCGGTGCGCGCCAGGCAGTCGATCTCCGCGTCGTCGACGCCGAGCGAGTGCGCCAGGACCACGTTCGGCCCGAGGACGCCGAGCGACTCGAGGTACTCGGTCGGCGTCCGGCCGTGACGCGCCTGATAGTCCTTGCGCGCCTGCGGCCCGCTGCCGTGGTGGAGCGTCAGGTACGTGTCGTGCTCGTCGGCCACGCCCTTGAGCGCGCGCAGGAGATCGCCGGTGCACGTCTCGGGTGAGAACGGCATGGCCCACGCCCGGATCCGCCCGTCGAGCCTTCCGTGCCACTTGTCGAGGAACGCGCCGGTGCGCGTGACGGCCTCACTCGCGGCGTAGCGGGGCAGGGGGAACGGCGCCTCCTGATCGCTGACGCATTCGCCGAGGATCACGCGAATGCCCGCGTCTTCGTACGCCTGCAGGCAGGCGTCCGGGAACTTGGTGCTCCCCGGATCGACGAAGCAGACCGTGCCGCTCTTGAGGAGCTCGACGAGTCCCAGCAAGGTCGTGGCGTGCTCTTCCTCTTCGGTCATCGCCATCTGCAGCTTGAAGACGTGAGCGAGAGGGCTGGCGAGGTTATCGGGGAAGATGCCGCGCACCGCGTGCGCGTAGCTGATGTGCATGTGGCCGTTGACGAAGCCCGGTGTCACGACCAGATTGCGCGCGTCGATCACGCGATCGGCCCGCGCCCCCGCCAGCGACGCCGCCTTGCCCACCCGGCTCACCCGGCCGTCCTCGATGAGGATCGAGCCGTCTTGAAGTATCCGTCGCTCCTGATCGACGGTGACGACGTAGCGCGCGTTGTCGATCTTGATGCTCTCGGGCGGCATCCGAGTCCTTCAGGCCGTTCGACTCACCGGCCCTGGAACTGCGGGCGGCGCTTTTCGGAGAAGGCCTTCACACCCTCCTGATAGTCCTGGCTGTTGAAGCAGTCGGCGATGAGCTTCTCGAGCATCGCCAGATCGCGGTCGCCGTCGGGGCGCACGAGCTGCTCGACGGTGGCCTTGGCCGACCGCAGGGTGAGCGGCGCGTTCCTGGCCATCGTGAGCGCGTAGTTGCGGGTGAAGGCCTCGAGCTCCGCCTTCGGCACGACCTGGTTCACCAGCCCCATGCGCAGCGCGTCCTGGGCGCTGAAGTCGGTGCGGGCGGTGAAGAAGATCTCCTTCGTGTACGCCGGGCCGACGAGCTTCATCAGCTTTTCCATGCCCTTGTAGTGATAGCCGAGCCCGAGCCGCGCCGCCGGGATGCCGAAGCGCGCGTCGTCCGAGGCGATGCGCATGTCGCAACCGATGGCGATGCCGACGCCGCCGCCGACGCAGTAGCCGTGGATCATCGCGAGGAGTGGCTTGGTCAAGGTGCCGAGCGCGCTCTGGCCGCGCTCCGAGATCCGGCTGTATTCCTCTTGATCGGCCATGTTGCGCCGGCGCTCCTTGAACTGGGAGATGTCGGCGCCGGCCACGAACGCCTGATCGCCCGCGCCACGCAGCACGACGACCCGGATCGCGTCGTCGTTGGCGAGGTCCTTGACGTAGTCCGGCATGAGCTGCCACATCTCCAGGCTCACGGCGTTGCGCTTCTCAGGCTGATTGAAGACGATCCAGCCGATCGGGCCATCCTTCTGCAGCAGGAGCTTCGGCGTCTCGCTCATGGCGTTCTCCTGGTCGGGGGTTGAGGTCAAACCTACCGTGCGGCGCGCCTACTTGTCCAGCCAGACGTCCTGCATCCGTCCGTAGTTGTCGAGCGCGTTGTGCGGCAGATTCGAATCGCAGGGCGAGAGGGGCCAGGCTCCGGAGATCGTCGACGACTCGTGGATCGAAAACCCCGGCGGGTCTTCCGGCGCGGCACGTTCGACCGAGGTCTCATGGCGTTCTCCTGTTAGACTTCGAGCGGTCGAAATCCTACACCCGCGCACCGAGAGGAGCCTCATGGACCGCTGGCCCAACAGCCCCGTGCGATACCCGGATCCGGCCGTCCAGGTCCTCGATCCGAGCTTCGCCCCGTACCGGCTGGCGCTCGCGGCCGTCGAGCGTCTCGCCACGGGTTTCCGGTGGGCCGAGGGGCCGGTGTGGTTCGGCGACGGGCGCTTCCTGCTCTGGAGCGATATCCCAAACAATCGCGTCATGAAGTGGGAGGAAGAGACCGGCGCGGTGAGCGTCTTCCGCAAGCCGTCGAACAACACCAACGGCAACACGCGCGATCGCCAGGGGCGGCTGGTGTCCTGCGAGCACGATGCCCGGCGCGTGACGCGCACCGAGCACGACGGCACGATCACGGTCCTGGCCGACCGCTACCAGGGCAAGCTCCTCAACTCGCCGAACGACGTCGTGTGCAAGTCGGACGGATCCGTCTGGTTCAGCGATCCACCCTTCGGCATCCTCGGAAACTACGAGGGCCACGTCGCGACGCCGGAGCTGCCGACCAGCGTCTACCGGGTCGACGGCCGGACCGGTGAGGTGACCGCGGTCACCAGCGACATCCCACGGCCCAACGGTCTCTGCTTCAGCCCCGACGAGTCGAAGCTCTACGTCGTCGTCAGCGGCGCCGTGCCGCGGGAGATCCGCGTGTTCGACGTCGTCGGCGGTGGGACGGCCCTCGCGAACAACCGCGTATTCGTGCATTGCGGCGACGGATCTCCCGACGGGATGCGCTGCGACGTCGACGGCAATCTCTGGTGCGGCTGGGGCGGCGGGGAGGGATTGGACGGCGTGTCGATCTTCAATCCATCCGCCAAGCTGATCGGCCGCATCCTGCTCCCGGAGCGCTGCGCCAACCTCTGTTTCGGCGGGCTTCGGCGCAACCGGCTGTTCATGGCGGCCAGCCAGTCGCTGTACGCGCTCTACGTCAATACGCAGGGCGTCCAGGGCGGCTAGCGCACGGGCTGCTTCTAGGCTGAGGAGGGCGCGCGCATGCGAAGGCTCGGATCGATCGTCGTCGCGGCGCTGGCGGTGCTCGCCGTCGTCTCACCGGCCGCGGCCCAGAACCGTTACAGCTTCATCGACGCGGCGAAATCGCCACTCAACTTCTCCAGGGCCACGCTGAAGCCACAGCTCGCGTGCCCGGACCTGCGAAGCCTGACCGCCGGCAGCGTGTCCATCCTCGCCGTCGAGATCGTCGCGGCCGCCGAGGGTGTGCCGGAGCACTGTCGGGTGACCGGCTCGATCGCGCCCGAGATCCACTTCGAGGTGAATCTGCCCGCGGCCTGGAACCGCCGCTTCTACATGAGCGGCAACGGCGGCTTCGCGGGCGAGACCTCGGACAGTCCGCCCCGTGCCGTGGTGCGCGCGGCCGCGTTGCGCCATGGCTTCGTCACCGCGACGACCAATACCGGGCACGACGCGACGAAAGAGCCCCTGGCGAGCTTCGCGCTCGATCCGCAGAAGGTGACGGACTATGCGTTCCGGGCCGTGCACCTCACGGCGATGACCGCCAAGGGGATCGCGGCGCGGTACTACGATCGTCCCGTCGCCTATGCGTACTGGGACGGCTGCTCGACCGGCGGACGGCAGGCGCTGATCTCGGCGCAACGATTCCCGGGCGACTTCGACGGGATCATCGCTGGCGCGCCGGTGCTGAACTTCGTGGACACGACCGTCGCCGGACTGTGGAATGCCGCGGCCCTGGCCGAGGCGCCGCTGACCCTGGACACCGTGAAGCTCGTCGCCGACGTCGTGTACGCGAAGTGCGCCGGTGCCGACGGCGTCATCGACGACCCGCGGCGGTGTCCCTTCGATCCTACGCGCGACCTCCCGACGTGCGCGGGCGTCGTCGCGGGACCGGGCTGCGTCACCGAGCCGCAGGCCCGCGCGCTCAAAAAGATCTACGGCGGCGTCATTCGCGACGGCAAGCCTTACTTCCCGGGCCAGCCCCTCGGCGCCGAGAAGGCGGGCACCTCAGCGTTCGGCGAGCCTCGGTCCTCGAGCGGCTGGGACCGATGGCTGATCGGGCGCGACGGCGGCAAGTCGCTCCAGCTCGCCTTCTCCGAGTCGTTCATGCGGTACATGGCATTCGGCAAGCCGGATCCGAGCTACGACTGGAAGACGTTCGACGTCGAGAAGGACCCGGATCGGATGAGCGACATCCGACGAGTCCTCAACGCGGTTGATCCGGATCTCACCGCGTTCAGGAACCGGGGCGGCAAGCTCCTGATGTATTTCGGCTGGGCGGATACCGCCCTGACGCCGTTCATGGCGATCGACTACTACGAGAAGGCGCTCGCCAGGAACGGTCCCGACACGCGAGACTTCTTCCGGCTGTTCATGGTCCCCGGCATGTTCCACTGCCGGGGCGGCATCGGCACCGACCGGTTCGACGCGATGACGACCTTGATCAACTGGGTCGAAGGCGGGACGACGCCCGACAGCATTCCCGCGGCGCGTGTCGAGCAGGATCAGGTCAAGCGCACGCGGCCGCTCTGCCCGTATCCACGCGTCGCCCGCTACAAGGGCTCGGGCAGCATCGACGACGCGGCGAGCTTCGCCTGCGCCGACCCGTGAGGCGGGCTCAGCCGCGCGTGATCTGAGAGATCCCCGGCAGGCGCCCGAGGAAGTTACCGGCGACACCGCCGTCGACGACGAGGTCGTGGCCGTTGACGTAGCGCGAGTCGGGGCCGAGCAGGAACGCGATGACGTCGGCCATGTCCTCCGGCGTAGCGACGCGGCCCAGGGGCACGAGCGCGTCGCGCTCCGAGGCGATCCGCTGATCCGCATACACCTGAGCGGTCATTCCCGTGCGCACCATCCCGGGTGAGACCGTGTTGACCCTGATGCCGTCCCGTCCGAGCTCTTGCGCCAGGACTTGCGCCAGCATGATCACGGCCGCCTTCGTTGGGCCGTAGGGGCCGAGGTTCGCGTGCGGGTTGCTGCCCGACATCGAGCCCACCGCGACGATCGCGCCGCGCGAGGCCTTGAGCGCCGGGTAGGCCGCCTTCGCCAGGAGCCACGTGGCGCGCGTGTTGACGGCGAACACGCGGTCCCAGTCGTCGACCGAGTATTCGACCAGCGGGCCGGGGCGGTTGATCCCGGCGTTGCTCACCAGGCCGTCGAGGCCACCGAACCGGCCGACGGCCTCACTCACGACGCGCCCGGGCGCATCGACGCTTCCCATGTCGCCGTGGAGCGCGAGCGGCTCGGCCTCCTGCTTTCGTAGCTCGTCGATCAAGGCGTCGAGACCGGGCGAGGGGCCGATGTCGACGGCCGCGACCTGCGCCTTGCGACCCTGCGCCCTGGCATCCCGCGCCAGCCGAAGACACGTCGCCCGACCAATACCGCTCGCCGCGCCTGTCACGAGCACACGCATACGCACCTCCGCCCGAGGAGTGTACTGCTGAATCGATGGTCCCGCCCGAGTCGTCTGAAGGCAGGTAGAACCATGCCACGTGCGGTACGCCTCGACGCTTTAGCCGGCGGGGCCGGCGGAAGCTGGTATGTCCTCATGAAAGGCCTGGCGCGGCTGGTCGGAGAGATCCATCCGGATATCCATATCACCGTCGTCGAAGGCGGCGGGATTTCGTCGTGGCTTCTCGGCACGGGAGTGCTGACGAGCAATAACGCCATCGGGGTGCTGTCGGATGGAATCGATCGCGCGTCGCTCGGAAGCTTGCCGCTGAGTCTCATTCCGACCTTCGCCGTGCCGTTGTGGACGATCCTCCACATCGTCTCGCTCCTGCAGCTCGCTGGAACGTCGGACACGGTCTCGCTGCGGGAAGCCTCGCTGGCGACTCCGTCGATCTGACGAGCGCGCTCAGCGCCCGATGCCGCGCGCCATGAGCACGGCCATGAGCGGGATGAGCGCGAGCAGCCCGAGCTCGATGTGGATGAAGCGTCGAGCGCCGGCGATCTCGTCGCCGGCCGGCGCGGCGCCGCTGGCCGCCGCGTGTTTCCAGCGGACGAACGTGCGCGTCGGCTTGATCGAGAGCACCGCGATGATCACGTAGAGGGCCATCTTCGCCCAGAAGGTCGGGTTGCCCGTGTAGAAGCTGACCCCCTTGGCGTAGAAGAACAGGCGGAGCAGGCCGGTCGCGAGCGCGGCGAGCGCGGAGACGAAGAAGACGACGTCGATGGTGGCCAGGTGCTGCGCCTGCTCACCCGTTATCCCGTGTCGGCACGTGACCAGCTCGGCGACCAGGAAGCCGGCCGTGAGGATGATGCTGAGGTAGTGCAGATACGCGACCAGCGGCTCCATCATCACAGACCTCCCATGTCCACTCCTCGGCGAGGCTATGCCGACGCACCGCGAGCGGTCAAACGCTGGATCGGCGCATGACGCCATCGTCTCCGCAGCGATCGTCAGGGGTGGAGTAGAATGCAGGGCCACGATCGAAGAGGAGGGCGACCGGTCCATGACGATCAAGGGCAAAGCGTACATCGCGGGCATCTACGAGCACCCCACACGCAAGGCCGACACCCAGTCGCTGGCGCAGCTGCACGCCGAGTCGGGGCTCGGCGCCCTGGCGGACGCGGGCCTGACCAAAGACGACGTCGACGGCTACTTCTGCGCCGGCGATGCGCCGGGCCTCGGTCCGCTCTCGATGGCCGACTACATGGGGCTGAAGCTCCGCCACATGGATACGACCGAAACGGGCGGGTCGTCCTACGTCATCCACGTCGCGCACGCCGCCGAGGCGATCGCGCTCGGCAAGTGCAACGTCGCGCTGATCACGCTCGCCGGCCGGCCTCGGGCCGAGGGCATGGCGACCGGCACCGTGCCACGCGCGCCGGTGGCGGCCGCACCGGACGCGCCCTTCGAATACCCCTTCGGACCGACGGTCGTGAACCAGTACGCGATGGCGGCGATGCGCCACATGTACCAGTACGGCACGACGAGCGCGCAGCTGGCCTGGATCAAGGTCGCGGCCTCACAGCACGCGCAGCACAACCCGCACGCGCTCTTGCGCGAGGTGGTCACGGTCGAGGAGGTCCTCGGCTCGCCGATGATCTCCGATCCGCTGCACCGGCTCGATTGCTGCGTCATCACCGACGGCGGCGGCGCGATCGTGGTCGTCAAGCCCGAGATCGCCAGGCGCTTGAAGCGCCCGCTCGTGAAGGTGCTGGGCGCCGGTGAGGCGCCGAAGCATCAGATGGGCGGCAAGATCGACCTGACCTATTCCGGCGCGGTCTGGTCCGGGCCCGCGGCATTCGCGGAAGCCGGTGTGACGAACGCGGATATCAAGTACGTGTCGATCTACGACAGCTTCACGATCACCGTGCTCATCACGCTCGAGGATCTCGGCTTCGCGGCGAAGGGGCAGGGCGGCAAGCTCGTCGCCGACGGCAACCTGATCTCGGGCGTCGGCAAGCTGCCGTTCAACACCGACGGCGGCGGGCTCTGCAACAACCATCCGGCCAACCGCGGCGGCCTGACGAAGGTGGTCGAGGCGGTGCGTCAGCTGCGCGGCGAGGCGCATCCGAAAGTCCAGGTGAAGAACTGCGACATCGCGCTGGCGCACGGCACCGGCGGCTCGCTCGGGACGCGTCACGGCAGCGCCACCGTGATCATGGGCAGGGAGTGAGGCCATGACCACCACCGAACGGAAATATCCGGCACCGGCGGTCAATCCGGAGATCAAGCCCTTCTTCGACGCGGCCACGCAGGGCACGCTGATGCTCAAGAAGTGCGGGGCGTGCGGCCAGGCGCATCACTACCCGCGCGCGATCTGCCCCTTCTGCGCGAGCGACCGTACGGAATGGATCACCGCCTCGGGCCGGGGCACGATCTACTCCTACAGCGTCATGCGGCGCGTGCCGGTTCCATACGCGATCGGCTACGTCACCCTCGAGGAAGGCGTGACGATGATGACCAACATCGTCGACTGCGATCTGGACGCGATCCGGATCGGCCAGCGCGTGAAGGTGGTCTTCAAGCCGACCGACGGCGGGCCGGCGGTACCCATGTTCACCCCAGCCTGATCGGCTGCGACCCGCGGAGATGGCGCAGCTCTTCGACCAGATCGGGCTCGGGTATCGAGACTATCGCCGGCCCGATCCGCGGCTGGCCGCGGCGATCACACGCGCGCTGAACCGAACGGACACCGTGGTGAACGTGGGCGCCGGGGCCGGCTCCTACGAGCCGTCGGATCGGGCGGTGGTCGCCGTCGAGCCCGCGATGACGATGATCCGGCAGCGGCACGCCGGTAGCGCGCCCGTGGTCCAGGCCTCCGCGACTGACCTGCCGTTCCGAGACGAGGGCTTCGCCGCCGCGCTGGCGGTGCTCACGGTGCACCACTGGCCGGATCGCGCGCGGGGGCTCGAGGAGCTGGCGCGAGTGGCTCGGCAGCGTGTCGTCGTCGTCACCTGGGATCCGTCGTCGTTCGGCTTCTGGTTGACCGACGACTACTTCCCCGATCTGATCGAGATCGATCGCCGTATCTTTCCGACGGTCGCGGACTTCGAGGATGTCCTCGGGCGCGTGGAGGTCCAACCGCTCCTGATCCCGTACGACTGCGTCGACGGGCGGCTACCGGATCGTGATCGCCGCAAAGTCCTGACGCGAGCTGATCAGCTCAGGCGCAGGCGACCGCGTACACGTCCTTGACCTGCTCCGGCAGCCGCCACTCCTTCCAGGTCTTGCCGCCGTCGCGCGTGCCGAAGACCTGTCCCAGCCGCGCGACGCTATAGACCTGCTCGGGGTCGCGCGGGTGGAGCGAGACGGCCATCATCGTGCTCTCGGCCTTGATGCCGTGATCGATGCGCCGCCAGGTCTGTCCCAGATCGTCGCTGCGGTAGAGCGAGCCGTCGGTGCTGCGCGCGGCGGGGCTGAGCGCGGCCACCAGGGTTCTCGGGTTGTGCGGCGAGACCACCACGTCGCGCGCGTACGTCAGCGGCGAGAAGCGGCCGATCTCCATGTCCTGCCAGGTCTGGCCGCGGTCGGCGCTGCGGAAGAGGCCCATGCGCACGGCGAGGAAGACCGTGCCGGGGAGCGCGCTCGACACGGTGAGGGCGTGGGTGTCGAGCATGCCCTCGTTCTCGGTGTCGCTGGCGATGCGGCTCTTGAGATGCGGCCGCTCGGCGAGCTTGACGAGATCCTGACCGATGTCTTCCCAGGTCTCGCCGCGATCCCGGCTGCGCAGCACGCCATCGACCTCGAGCCCCGCGTAGATCTCGTCCGGGTTCGAGGGATCGATCGCCAGGCGAGTGACCCGGCAGGGGAAGTTCATCTTCACGCGGCCCGGCGAGGTCACGCGCGGCAGCTTGCGCCAGCTGTCGCCACCGTCGTCGCTGCGGTAGACCGCCACCGGCGAGGTCCCGAGGTACATGGTGCGGGGATCACGCGGATGAATCAGGATGGACCACACTTCCTGCCCCTCGTCGGGGAAGGGAAGCTTCTCCCAGCTCGCGCCGTCATCCCGGCTCCGGTACGGGCCGTTCTGGGAGCCGGCGAAGATCAGATTGGAATCGGTCGGGTGAATGGTGATCGCCTGGACGTCCATGCGCTCCGGCAGCCCCTTCTCGAGGTGCTCCCACCGGTCGCTGCCGACGGTTTGCCGGAAAATCCCTGAGACGGCTCCGGGGATGCGTGCCGCGGTGCCGACGTAAACGTGCGAGGTTCCTGACGGGTTCGCCATCACCGGCCTCCTGGAAGTTCTGGGCTGATGCCTGCGTTTCGTGGCCCAGACTGTACCACTCACGGGCGCCATCGTGCAGACGTCGTACGTGGCCCTGGCGCGGCGCATGAAAAGCAGTTGACGCCGCCCACGCTCCGGGCTTAATGAAGGCCCTACCCGCGCTGTGCGGGACCGCCAACTCTCACCGTCGAAAGGAGTCGCACGTGATTTACGAGATTCGCACCTACCAGATCGCGCCAGGCAGCCTGGCCGAGGTCGAGAAGCGCTTCGGCGACGCTTACCAGTACCGGAAGAAGTATTCGGAACTCACGGCGTTCCTGCACACGGAGGTCGGGCCGCTCAACGAGATCGTCCACATCTGGGGATACAAGGATCTCGCCGATCGCGCGCGCGTACGCGGCGAGGCCTCGAAGGAGGCGAACTGGCCGCCGAAGATCCAGGAGTTCATCCGTCAGATGCGCTCCGAGATCGTCGTGCCGTTCTCGTTCATCCCCGAGCCGCGCCCCGGCAAGCTGGGCCCGGTCTACGAGCTTCGCTATTACACCCTGAAGCCCGGCACGCTCCCGGACACGGCGAAGGGCTGGGAGTCGAAGATCGGCGAGCGCGCGAAGCTCTCGCCCATCGTGTTCGCGGGCGGCGTGGAGTTCGGCCGCGCCAACGGCTTCGTGCACATCTGGGCCTACTCGAGCATGGACAACCGTGTGCAGGTACGTGACGAAGCGAGGAAGAAGGGCGTGTGGCCGCCGCCGGGAGGCGCCGATCGGCTCCTCACGCAGGAAAACAAGATCCTCCTGCCTTCCGCCTTCTCGCCGCTACAGTAAGAAGATTTCAGCGCGGAGCTTCGGCCGCGAGGGTGCCCTGGGCCCTCGCGACGAGGCGCCCTGCCGCGCGCCCGCGCTGGCCTGATAAGGAGTGACGTGGCTCTGCGAATCGGCGTCGACATCGGCGGCACCTTCACGGACCTCGTCGCGCTCGACGAGACCACAGGCGCCGTCGTCACCACCAAGGCGCTCAGCACCCCGCGCGAGCTCCTCGAGGGCGTCCTCTCCTGCGTCGACCAGGCCGGCGTCCGGCTGGCGGACTGCCGGTTCGTCATCCACGGGACCACGATCGGGATCAACGCGCTCCTCGAGCTGAAGGGGGCGCGCACCGGCCTCATCACCACCGAGGGATTTCGCGACGTCCTCGAGATCGGCCGCGGCAACTTCCTGAAGATGTACGACGTGCTCTATCGGCGTCCCGAGCCACTGGTGCCGCGCGGCCGCTCTCGCGAGGTGCCGGAGCGCCTGAGCGCGACGGGCGAGGTGCTGGTGCCGCTCGACGAAGAGGCCGTGCGGGCGGCCGCCCGCCAGCTCCTGGCCGCCGGCGTCGAGTCGGTGGCGGTCGTCTTCCTGTTCTCGTATCGCGACCCCGCCCACGAGCAGCGCGCCGCGCAGATCGTGGCAGCCGAGATGCCGGGAGTGTCGGTGTCGGCCTCGCATCGCATCACGCAGGAGTGGCGCGAGTACGAGCGGACCAGCACGACCGTCGTGAACGCTTACGTTCAGCCGATCATGGACCGCTACCTCGGCGAGTTCGGTCGCGACCTGGGCGGGCGCGGCTTCAGGGGAGAGCTCCTGGTGACCCAGTCCAACGGCGGCGCATTCTCGCTCGAGGCCGCGCGCTCGAAGCCCGTGCACACGATCGAGTCGGGCCCCGCCGCCGGTGTCACCGGCAGCGCGAGCCTCTCGCGGATCCTCGGCGCCGACCGGCTGATCTCGTTCGACATGGGCGGCACGACCGCGAAGTGCGCGATCGTCGAGCGCGGGCTCGTCCAGACCACCGACGAGTACCACGTCGACGGCCGGCCGCTCCGGATCCCGGTGATCGACATCAACGAGGTGAGCGCCGGCGGCGGCACGATCGCGTGGATCGACGCAGGCGGCGCCTTGATGCTCGGCCCACACAGCGCCGGCGCGGACCCGGGACCCGTGTGCTACGCGCGCGGCGGTCAGGAGCCGACCGTCACCGATGCGAACCTGGTGCTCGGTCGGATCGACGCCGGACGCTTCCTCGGGGGCGCGATGCCGCTCGATCTCGCGAGCGCCGTGCGCGCCATCGACGGGAGGATCGGCGCGGCGCTGGGGCTCACCCGCGCCGCGGCCGCCGCCGGCATCGTCAGGCTGGCCGACGTGAAGATGGCGCTCGCGGTGCGAAGCATCACGACCGAGCGCGGCCTCGATCCGCGCGACTACACCCTGCTGACCTACGGCGGGGGCGGGCCGCTCCACGCGGTCGCCATCGCGCGCGAGCTCGGCATCCCGCGCGTCGCGGTGCCGCCGTCGCCGT
>QHSQ01000021.1 GCA_003221615.1 Candidatus Rokuibacteriota bacterium
TTCCGGAAGTTCTCGGCCTGGCGTTCTTCACGCGACGAGAACGCGAGCTTGCCGATCTTGGTGACGCCGTCGACCAGCTCGGCGATCTCGCCGCCGAACTCACGCTCGAGGTCGGCCTTGGTGGCGGCCGTGTCCTCCAGCACGTCGTGCAGGAGCCCGGCGGTCACCGTGGTGACGTCCATCTTGAAGTCGACCAGGAGGTTGGCGACCTCCAGCGGATGGCTGAGATATGGCTCGCCGGAGGCCCGTTGCTGACCCTGATGCGAGGCGGCCGAGAATCGGTAAGCGCGCGCGAGGACGTCGAGATCAGCCCCCGGCTGGTACTTCGGAATCTCCTCGATCAGCGTTTCTAGTTGTGTCACGTCACCAAAACCTTTTGTTGACCAACTAGTTTGACACGCTGATCAGGCTTTCGCCACCGCTTTCTTGCCGCGTCGCAGACGTCCCTCGACGTGGTTCGTCCAGTCCACGACGAGCGCCGCGGCCACGTAGGTGGTGGAATACGTCCCGGTGATGACCCCGACGAAGAGGACGAAGGCAAAATCCTCGAGCGTCTTGCCGCCGAAGAAGAGCAGGACGGCCGCCGAGAAGAAGGTGGTCAGCGAGGTCACGATGGTTCGCGACAGGGTCTGGTTGACCGCGTCGTTGATCTGCTGCGCGAACGTGCGCCCCTTCGGGGCGGACCTGCCGCGGTTCTCCCGGAGCCGGTCGTAGGCGACGATCGTGTCGTTGACCGAATAGCCGATGATCGTCAAGAGCGCCGCCAGCACCGGCAGCGAGAACTCGCGATTGGTGAGGGACAGGGCGCCAAGACAGACGATGACGTCGTGGCAGACGGCGACCACCGCCGCGACCCCGCCGCGCAGATCGAACCGGAACGCGAGATAGATGGCGATCCACACGAGGCCGGCCAGCACGAGGTAGACGGCCTGGAGCTGGAGCTCCCGGCCGACCTGGGGGCCGACGAACTCGACCCGCCGGATCTCGAACTTGCCGAGGGAGGGCCCGGCACCGAGCGCGCCCTGGACGCGGCGGGAGATTTCTTCCGAGCCCACCGCCTCGACCAGCGGCAACCGGATGATGTACTCGCGGTTGTCGCCGAACTCCTGGATGATGCTCTCGCCCAGCTGAATCGTGGCGAGGCTCGCCCGGATCTTGGCGACCGTGGGCACCTGCTCGAATCGCACCTGGATCAAGGTGCCGCCGGTGAAGTCGAGATCGTAGCGCAGCCCGCCCCTGACCGCGAGCGTGCCGAGGCTGATCAAGGTGAAGGCGATCGAGATGATGTAGGCCCACTTCCGCTTGCCGATGAAGTCGTAGTTCGGATTCCGAAAGAGCTCGATCATATCGAGATCGTTTCCACCTTCCGCCGGCCCATGTAGAGGAGGTCGAACAGGAGGCGCGTGAAGAAGTAGGCCGTGAAGAGGCTCGCGCCCAGGCCGATGAACAGCGAGACGCCGAAGCCCTTCACCGAGCTGGTCCCGAAGGACAGGAGGATGACCGCGGTCCCCATCACGGTGAGGTGCGTGTCGACGATCGTCCGCAACGCGCGGCGGAATCCGGCCTCGATGGCCGCGCGCGGCGTCTTCCCCACCCGCATCTCTTCCCGGATCCGCTCGAAGATCAAGATGTTCGTGTCGACGGCCATGCCGATCGTCAGCGCGATGCCCGCCAGGCCCGGCAAGGTCAACGTTGCGTTGATGGCGGCCATACACGCGAACAGGATCAGGAGGTTCAGACCGAGTGCCACGTCGGCCACGAGCCCCGAGAGCCGGTAGTAGAAGAGCATGAAGACGAAGACGACGAGCGCCGAGCCGCTGATGGCGATCAGCCCCTGACGGATCGAGTCGGCGCCCAGCGACGGCCCCACCGTGCGCTCTTCGAGGATGACGACCGGAGCGGGCAAGGCGCCGGCGCGGAGCACGATGGCGAGATCCTGCGCGTCCTCGGCCGTGAACTGGCCGGTGATGACCGCGTGTCCTCCCGGGATGCGCTCGTTGATCCGCGGCGACGAGCACACGGTGCTGTCGAGGACGATGGCGAGCCGGCGTCCGACATTCTGTTCGGTGACCTCACCGAAGATCCGCCCGCCGGTGGCGGTGAAGGTGATGCTCACCTGCCAGTTCCCCATCGAATTGGGGTCCGCCGCCACCCGTGCGTCGGTGAGCTCGGAACCCGTGAGGAGCGTCCGCTTCTGGACCACGACCGGCTTCTTCACCTCCGCCTTGCCGTCCTTCTTGTCTCGACCGCACTGCCGTTCGTAGAGGATCTCCGACCCTTCGGGCAGCTGCCCAGCCAGGGCCTGGTCCGGTGAGGTCCGCTCGTCGAGCAGCTTGAACTCGAGGAGCGCCGTCTTCCCGATGAGGGCCTTGGCGCGCGCCGGATCCTGCACGCCCGGCAGCTGGATCAGGATCTGATCCGCGCCCTGCCGCGTAATGGTGGGCTCGCTCACCCCGAACTGATCGATGCGGTTGCGGATCGTTTCGAGCCCCTGGCGGACGGCCTCGTCGCGTAGCTGTCTGACATACCGATCGGTCATCACGAGCCGGAAGCGCCCCGCCGCCTGATCGTCGTCACGCCGTTCGAACGTCGCGAACTCCGCCACGACGGTGCGAGCGTCGTTCCAGGACTGCGGGCTGGCCAGCTCGACCTGGATCGCGGTGTTTCCGTCGCGCGCGATCCGCTTGACCGCGATGCCCTTGCGCTCGAGCGCGCTCTTGAGATCCTCGGCCGCGCGGTCGGTCTGGCTCGCGACGTGCTTGTCGGCCTCGACGCCGAGCATGAGGTGGATCCCGCCCTGCAGATCGAGCCCGAGGTTGATCGTCTTCTTCGGCGGGTACAGGTACCACACGGAGGCGGCGACGATGACGAGAACGAGCGCGATGCGAACCCGGAGGTTCCTAGGCATCCTTCTCGCCCTGCCCTGCCGTTACGCGGCCGATGGCTGAGCGGTCGAATTCGAGCTTGACCTGATCGGCCACGCGCAGCACAACGGTATGCTCGGTGAGCCCCGTCACGGTCCCGTGCAACCCGCCGGTGGTCACGACGCGATCGCCCCGCTTGATCGACGACAGCATCTGCTCGCGCTCTTGCTTCTGCTTCTGCTGCGGGCGCAGCAAGAGGAAGTAGAAGATCGCGAGCATCGACGCGATCATGATGATCGTGGGCAGCATGCTCTGCGCGCCGCCGCCCGGTGGCGACCCGGCCGCGTACGCGAAATCAGGGAAGAGCATTCAGTCAGGCGCCTCCGAGCAGACTAGTCCCGTGAAACATCAACGGATGATACTGCATAACGTGCGAAAAACCGAGCCTGGAATGGCCCGAACGCCCCCGCGACGATCGCCGCGCGCATCTCCCGCGCGAGCCGGAGGAAGAACGTCAGGTTGTGGAGCGTGAGCAACCGATGGGAGAGGAGCTCGCCGGCCATGAAGAGGTGCCGGAGATACGCGCGCGAGAAGCCGCGGCACGCGTAGCACTCGCACTCGGCGTCGAGCGGCGCGCCGTCGCGCGCGTACCGGGCCTGTTTGAGCGTGACGGGACCGTCGGTCGTGAAGGCCTGGCCGTTGCGCGCGTTGCGCGTGGGCAGCACGCAGTCGAACATGTCGACGCCGCGCGCGACCGACTCGACGAGGTCTTCGGGCTTGCCGACTCCCATGAGGTAGCGCGGCTGGTCCGCAGGCACGAGACTCGTGACCAGCTCGGTCAGATCGTACATCGCGGGCTTCGGCTCGCCGACCGCCATCCCGCCGATCGCGTAGCCGTCGAAGCCGAGCGCCATCGTCGCCCGCGCCGCTCGCGTCCGAAGCTCCGCGTCGGCGCCGCCCTGCACGATCCCGAACAGCGCCTGGCTCGCCGCGGCCGGCCCCGTGTGAGCCGCCTTCGACCGCGCGGCCCAGCGCAAGGTCAGCTCGAGCGAGCGTTCGGCGTCCAGGCGCGTCACCGGATAGGCCATGCACTCGTCGAGGGCATGGATGATGTCGGCACCCAGCGCCTGCTGGACCTCGACGGCGATCTCGGGCGAGAGGAAGTGGGTCGAGCCGTCGACGGGCGAGCGAAACTCGACACCGGCCTCGGTGATCTTCCTGAGCTTCGAGAGGCTGAACACCTGGAACCCGCCGGAGTCGGTCAGGATCGGGCGGTCCCAGCCCATGAACCGATGCAGCCCGCCCAGCTCGCGGACGAGGTCGTGTCCCGGCCTCAGAAACAGATGGTAGGTGTTGGCGAGCACGATCTGGGCGCCGGCCGCGCGCAGGTCGTCGGGCCCGAGCGCCTTCACGGCGGCGTGCGTGCCGATCGGCATGAAGATCGGCGTCTCGACGATGCCGTGCGCGGTCGTCAGGCGCCCGGCGCGGGCGGCGCCGTCGGTGGCGAGCAGCTCGAACTTCACAGGATCAAGGTCGCGTCGCCGTACGAGTAGAAGCGATAGCCGGAGCGGACGGCATGCCCGTAGGATTTCAGGATCAGCTCGCGCCCGCCGAAGGCGGCGACCAGGGCCAGGAGCGACGAGCGCGGGAGATGAAAGTTCGTCAGCAGTGCGTCCACCGCCCGGAATGCGTAGCCCGGCGTGATGTAGGCACGAGCCTCACCGTCGAGCGGGCGTACCCGACCGTCCGATTCCGCCGTGCTCTCGAGCGCCCGCGCCGTCGTGGTGCCGACGGCGATCACCCGGCGCCGCTCGTCGTGGGCCCGGTTCACGGCGTCGGCCACGCTCGCCGCGATCGCCACGCGCTCCGGCGGCAGCGCGTGGTCCTCGATCTTCTCCGTCTTGATCGGGCGAAAGGTGCCCGGGCCGACGTGAAGCGTGAGCTCGTGAAGCTCGATGCCGCGGCGCCGGATGGCCTCGAGGAGGCTCGGCGTGAAGTGAAGCCCGGCCGTCGGCGCGGCGATCGACCCGGGCGGTCGCGCGTAGACGGTCTGGTAGCGCTCGAGATCGTCAGCGGTAGGCGCCGCGAATCGCTCGATGTACGGCGGCAACGGGAGCCGGCCGTGCTCGCGCAGCAACCCGTCGATCGTGCCGTCCAGCCGCTCGACGACGCGCTGGCCGTCCGCGTCGACGCCGACGATACGAAGCCGAGCGCTCGTATCGCCAACCAGGAGCTCGACACCCGCGCGGCTGCGACGTCCCGGGCGAGTCAGCGCCCGCCAGCGGTGGCCGTCGACCGCCTCGACGAAGAGGAGCTCGATCTCACGCCCGTCGGCGTCCCGTGTGAGCACTCGCGCCGGGATCACGCGCGAGTTGTTGACGACGAGGCAGTCGCCGGCGCGAAGCAGGTCGGGAAGCTCGGCGAAGCCGCGATCCTCGAAGCCGGCGCGCGCCCGATCGATCACGAGGAGCCGCGAGGCGTCGCGAGACGAGGCAGGCGTCTGCGCGATCAGCTCGGACGGAAGGTTGTAGTCGAGCTCGGACAGGTCCACGGCACGTCAGTGTACCTCGTACCTCGCGGCCGACGGCCTCCGCGCGCCATACGAGGGGGCACGTCGAGGGACCGCCACCGCCAGGCCTCCTTGCATGGTCAAATGGCCAGAACCGGCGGGTCGCGGGCGAGTCCGGCGGCGCCCCCGCAAGGCGACATTGCATCCGGCGTCGAACAGCCGCCCAAAAGGCGAGCGCGCGGCGTGGTACGAGGCTTGCTCGACCCGAGCCCGTCGTTACTCGACCGAGGAGGAACCGCGATCCGCCCGGATGCGATCGAGTCAGGTGGGAATGTCACGACGATGGGGATCGACGTCGGGGCTACGACCATTGCCGGCGGCCTCGTCACCGGCGCCGGCGACGTCCTGGAAGTACTGCAGGCGCCGACACACCGCCATGGGCCCGGGACGGCGGTCGAAACCCTGTTCGAAGTCGTCGACGACCTGCTCGTGAAGACGGCCGGGACGGGCCTGACCCTGACCGGCGTCGGAGTCGGCGTTCCCGGCGCCATCGATCCCGAGAAGGGTGTGATGGTCAAGCCGCCGCACCATCCGGTGCCCGAGCTCGCTGACTTGCGGCTCGGCGAGCAGATCAGCACCCGGACGGGGCTCCCGGCCTTCGTGGACAACGACGCGAACGCGCTCGCGCTCGGCGAGTCGACGTTCGGTCTGGCCAGGGGCGCCGCCTCGCTCGTGCTGCTGGCGGTCGGCACGAACATCGGCGGCGGGATCATTCACGACGGCCGCGTCGTGCGCGGCCACGCCGGATTCGGCGGCGAGCTCGGTCACGTTCCGATCAACTTCGACGGGCCGGCCTGCTTCTGCGGCGGCAAGGGCTGCCTCGGCATGTACCTGGGCGGGGCCCAGATGGCGCTCGAGGCCCGGCGACGAATCGATCCGCTGCGATCGTCCGCGTTGCTGACGCTCGCCGGCGGCGAAGCCTCCGCGATCACCTCGACAACCGTGTTCGAGGCCGCGCGCGCCGGCGATCCGGTGGCGCGAGCCATGGTCGAGGAGGCGTGTGAAGCGCTGGGCGCGAGCCTCGGCGGGATCGTCAACGGCATGAACCCCGAGGTCGTCATCATCACCGGGGGTGTCGCCGAATCGCTCCTACCGCTCGAGACCGATATTCTCCAGCGCGTCCGCCGCTACGCCTACGCGCCCGCGCTTTCGAACACGCGAATCTCCATCGTTCCCACGGACAAGCGGCGGAGCATGCGAGGCGCCGCGGCATTGGTTCTCTACGAGCTCGGGCATCGAGGGCGGCGGGAGGCCTGAACACCATGTACGTCTATCGTCCGGACGCGAAAATCTTTTATCAGGCGACGGGGAACGGCGCTCGCGACATCCTGCTGTGCCCGCAGTGTCAGCCCGTGTCCTACAGCCGGATGTGGAAATATCAGATCCCGTATCTGTCGCGGTATTTCCGCGTGGTCACGTTCGACCAGCGCGGCAACGGGCGCTCCGACCGACCGGCGAGCGGCTACGATCTGGAGACGCGCTACCAGGACCTGAGGGGCGTAGTGGACGCGACGGCGCGGCCGCCGTTCGCGCTCGTCGCGCTGTCCTGTGCGGCGATGCTGGCCTTCCGGTACGTCGCCGAGCACCCCGAGCAGGTGTCGCACCTGATCCTCATCGCCGGGCAGTACTCCGAGGCCGTGCCGCAGCCCTTCGAGGAGAAGGTCGCCGCCGTCATCCGGAGCGACTTCGACGGCTGGCGTCAGCGGTTGTTCAAGCGCGTGTTCCAGGAGCCGCACTCGCTCAAGGGCATCGAGGACATGTTCGCGTGGGCCGGCGAGACCACACCGGACGTCCTGGTCGAGTCGCTCCGCGCGATCGACGGGACCAGCGTGTACGACGTCCTGCCCCGCATCACCACCCCGACCCTGGTGCTCCACGGCACGCAGGACAAGATCGTTCCCTACAACCACGCGCGGAAGCTCGCGGAGGCGGTCCCCGGCGCGCGACTGATCACCTTCGAAGGTGGCGGGCACGCGCTCCAGGGCCGCGACGCGGTCAAGGTCAACCGGCTCATCCGTGATTTCGTCCTCGATCGACCGGTCGAGGCGCGCGCGATCCCGGCGACGACCGAGCGTGCGGCGCCGCCGCCGCGACCCCGCCGGAGCGCGCGGCGGCGCATCCTCTGGCTTTCGAGCCCGATCGGGTTGGGCCACATCCAGCGGGATCTGGCCATCGCGAAGCAGATCCGGGAGATCAGCCCGGATACGACGGTGGACTTCCTCGCCGCCGATCCCGCCGACCGCGTCGTGACGAGCTGGGGTGAGCGGCTGCATCCGGCGACGAAGCACCTGCTGAACGAGAGCGCTCACGTCGAAGGCTGGGCCCGCGACCACGAGCTGCACGCGTTCAACGCGCTCTGGGACATGGACGAGATCTTCACCACCAACTTCATGACGTTCGCCGACGTGGTCGAGGCCGACGACTACGATCTGTGGGTTGGCGACGAGGGCTGGGACCTCGATTACTTCCTGCACGAGAACCCGGATCTCAAGCGAGCCCCGTACGTCTTCATCACGGACTTCATCGGGATGCTCCCGATGCGGGACGACCCGGACTCCGTGGAGTTCCGGCGGGCGTGGGAGAAGAACGCCGAGAACATCGACCACCTGCGCCTGCATCCGGACGTCCGGGACCTCTCGCTGATGGTCGGCGACGCGGAGGACGTGATCGACCGTGAGTTCGGTCCAAGCCTTCCGAACATGCGCCAGTGGGCCCGCGAGCACTTCCAGTTCTCCGGCTACACGTACCACTTCGACCCGGCGGCGTACCGCGACAAGCCGGGGCTCCGGCGCGCGCTCGGCTACCCCGACGGCGAGCGTGTGATTCTCGTTTCGGTCGGGGGAACCCGCGCGGGTCGCCATCTCCTGCGCAAGTGCGCTGAAGCGTTCGCACCGGTGGCGCACCAAGTGCCCGACGCGCGGATGATCCTGGTGGCCGGGCCGCGTCTGGACGCGAGCGAGCTGCCCACGAGTCCCCAGATCGACGTGCGGCCGTTCGTCCCGCGGCTCTTCGAGCACCATGCGGCGGCCGATCTGGCGATCGTCCAGGGTGGGCTCACGACCACCATGGAGCTCGCCGCGTTGCACACGCCGTTCTTCTATTTCCCGCTCCGCAATCACTTCGAGCAGCAGTTCTTCGTCTCGCGCCGCCTCGAGCGGCTCGGCGCCGGGATCCGGATGGACTTCGACCGGACTTCGCCGGAGGAGCTCGGGGCCGCGATCCTCGATCACCTCGGCAAGCCTGTTCATCCTCGCGACGTGCCGGTCGGTGGGACCGAGCGCGCCGCCCGATTGATCGCAAACCTGCTCTGAAATCACGGAGGGCGTCATGGGAGAGCAGATCAACGACGTGAACGTCGCGAAGTTCAAGGAGCTGGACGGCATGATGCGGGCGAATCCAGCCCTCTCGAAGGCCACGTTCAAGCTGAAGTCCAGCTGGCGGCGCGGCACGAAGACGCTGGTCGAGATCGGCACCATCCAGGCGGCCGGCCAGGATCTCTTCCCGCCCACGCGCAAGTTCTGGATCATGACCGACGATCCCGACGTCCTGGGCGGTGTCGATAGCGCGCCCACGCCCGCCGAGACGCTGGTGGCCGCCCTCGCCGGCTGTGTCACCTCCGGGATCGCCAGCAACGCCGCCATGTTCGACGTCCCGCTCGACGGCATCGATATCGACATGGAAGCGGCCCTCGACTTCCGAGGGCTCCTCGGGCACGACAAGTCGGTCCGTACCGGATTCAGCGACATCCGCTACACGGTCACGATCAAGAGCCCGGCGCCCGAGGACAAGGTCCGCCGGTGCAAGGAGACGATCGATCGCAAGTCGCCCGTGCGCGACACCCTCGCGAACCCCGTGCGCATCACCTCGGAGTTCGTGTACAAGCCACGTTAGAGGCGAGGAGCTGGTCGGCGATGTCGGGGGAAATCAATTGCATTCTCACGAAAGGGCTCGTCCCTTTCGTGGAGCGGACCGTCGGTCCGGAGGGCCTCGCGACGCTTCTCCGGGCCGCGGGCCACCCGCGTGAGTACCTGACCGCGGAGTACAACTGGATTCCCCTGGCGCTCGCCGACCAGCTCGTGCGGCTCGCCATGAAGCTCATGAACGAGCCGGACCAGGATCGTTGGGGGCGGCGTTTCGCCGACGACTTCATGGAGTGGAAGCCGTCGCGTGAGGAGCGGGGGTGGGTCGGGGCTTACACGATGAGCCTGGGCAGTCCGCGGGCAGTCTATGCGGACACCACCAACATGCTCTTGCACCAGGGCTGGGCGCGGTTCGAGATCCTTTCGATGGGCCGCCGACGAGCGGTCTTTCGCTTGACGCCCAACGCGGGCGTCGCGATGCCGCGATGGCTCTGCACCTGGACGCGCGTGTGCTACGAGCGGTTTCCGACCAACTGGCAGCTGCCACGCGCGCACGTGAGCGAGTATCGATGCGCCGCCCGGGGTGACGAGTGTTGCGAGTGGGAGGTCCGCTGGAAGAACCCGTCGTTCGGCGCTCGGTTCTGGATACCGGCCGCTGGTGGCGTCGCGGCCTCGGCGACCCTCGGCGTACTCCTCGCGACCACGACCGTGCTGGTTTGGCCGACGACGGCCGCGCTCACCGCGCTGCCGGCTCTCTGCGGCGGGGCGCTCGGTTACGCGCGCTACCAGCACGATCGGCGCAGGCACTTTCAGAAGCTCCTGAAGGTCCAGGCCGACGAGATCGTCTACTCGAGTCTCGAGCTGGAAAAGAAGTTCCGTGACCTCGGGACCAAGGTCCAGCAGCTCTCGCTGCTGAGCGACCTCGGCGCCGCGGTGAACGCCACGCTCGATCCGGAGCGGATCTACCAGCAGGCGCTCGACCAGCTCGTCCACCGGATGGGATACCAGGGCGCTTACCTATTCCTGGTCGACCGCGAGCGCCGGCGGATCGTCGGCCACAAGGGGGTGGGCGGCCCGTCCGGGGCGGAGTTCGAGAAGGTCGATCTGCCGTTCGATCCGGGCGCGAGCGTGGCGGCGAAAGTGGCGGCCACCGGGGTCCCGGTGCTCGTCGAAGACGTCGAGACGACCAGCGAGCCGGCCGACCTCCGGTTGGCGCGGTCGCTGAACGTGCGCTCAGGGGTCGCGGTGCCCCTCACGGTCCGAGGCCGGGTGTTCGGCGTGATCCAGGCGGTGTCGAGCGAAGCCCGCGGGCTCGGGGCCGGCGACGTCGAGCTGCTGACCGCGGTGGCCAACCATGTCGCGGCGGCGGTGGACAAGGCCGACAGCTTCCGGACCATCGAGGATCTGTCCCGCGGGCTCGAGGAGAAGGTGCGGGTACGGACCGAGCAGCTGCGCGCCGCGAACGAGGAGCTGCACGCCGCATATCGCGATCTGCAGGCCACGCAGATGCAGCTCATCCAGCGGGAGAAGATGGCCTCGGTCGGTCAGCTCGTCGCGGGTGTCGCCCACGAGCTGAACAACCCGATCGGGTTCGTCTTCTCCAACGTCTCGACGCTCGACGACTTCGTGAAGCGCTTGCGCGGGATGCTCGAGGCCTATCGTGCCGTTGCCCTGGGGCGGGCGGAAGCGGAGCGGATGCAGCACACGTGGGACGAGCTCAAGGTGGACTACGCGCTGAAGTACCTCGATTCGATGATCCACGGAATCCGCGAGGGGGCCGAGCGGGCGCGAAAGATCGTGCGCGACCTGCGCGTGTTCGCGCGGAGCCAGGACGACGTCTGGCAACCGGTCGACCTGCACGAGGACCTCGAATCGAGCCTGACCTTGTTGAATCACCTCCTGAAGGACCGCATCACGATCCACCGCAAGTTCGGGGACCTGCCGCCGGTCGAGTGTGTGCGCTCGCAGATCGATCAGGTCTTCCTGAACCTGCTCGCGAACGCCGCGCAGGCGATTCCCGCCGAGGGCGCGATCACCATCGAGACCCGGCGGGAGAACGCCACCGCGGTGATCGCGATCAGCGACACCGGCCCGGGCATCGCGCCCGAGAGCCTCGGCCGCATCTTCGATCCTTTCTACACGACCAAGCCGGTCGGCGAGGGCACCGGGCTGGGGCTGTCCATCAGCTACGAGATCGTGAAGAAGCACGAGGGCCAGATCCGGGCGGAGAACACGCCCGGCGGAGGCGCCACCTTCACGGTCTCGGTCCCGCTGAGCCGTTCGAGATAGCGTTGCGCGACGGCGAGATCGTGCTGCTGGTCGATGACGAGCCCCGGGTCCTCGACTCGCTCGAAGCCCTCCTGGCGAGCGACTACCAGATCCTTCGCGCGCAGCGGGCCGACGAGGCGATCGAGATGTTGCTGACGCAGCCGGTCGCCCTGATCATCAGCGACCAGCGGATGCCCGGCATGAGCGGGACGGACCTGCTCGCCCGGAGCCGCGACGTCTCGCCCGACACGGTGCGGATCCTCCTCACCGGCTTCACCGACGCCGACGCGCTGATGGAATCGATCAACGCCGCGAACATCTATCACTTCATCCCGAAGCCCTGGGACCCCAAGGAGCTGCTTCACACCGTGCGGCGCGGGCTCGAGCGCTACCGTCTGACGCGCGAGCGCGAGCGGCTCATCGGAGACCTCGAGGCGAAGAACCACGATCTGCAGGTGGCCTTCGCGCGGCTCTCGGCCGCCCAGGACGATCTGGTGCGGGAAGCGGCGCTGCGGGCGCAGCTTCAGCGCTACGTGTCCCCGCGCCTGGTCGACCTCGCGGTGGCCAACCCGCGGCTGCTCGAGCTTCCGGGGGACTGGCGCGAGGCCACGGTCCTGTTCGCCGACATCCGCGGTTTCACGCGTCTCACCGAGAACACCCCCGCGCCCACGATCATCCGCCTGCTCAACGACTACTTCACGGAGATGATCGAGGTCATCTTCGCTCACCAGGGCACGGTGGAGCAGCTGATCGGCGACGAGATCGTGGCGCTCTTCGGCGTGCCCGAAGGCGCCGAGGACGCGCCGATGCGCGCCGTGTCCGCGGCGATCGACATGGTCGCCGCGGTCCAGAAGCTCGGCACGCGCTGGGCGAAGGCCGGTCTGCCGACGTTCGATATCGGCGTCGGGATCAGCTCGGGCCGCGTCATGGCCGGCACGATCGGCTCCGCGATACGCCGCGAGCTGATCGTGGTCGGCCGCGCGATGATCGCGGCCGCTCGCATCCAGCGCATGACAAGGCTCTTCGACGCGCATATCATCGCGAGTGAGGAGACGTTCCAGCAGGTTTGTGGTCTCGTGAAATACCGGGAGCTTGGGACGCCCCGCTTGAAGGGCATCAAGCACCGGCAGGCGCTGTACGAGATTCTCGGCTACCGCGAGCCTGTGCCGCTCGATCCACTCGTATCTCGCAGCGACGAGGAGCCTTCGTGGAGCGACCGACGGTCCTGATCGTAGACGACGAGCCGCGTGTGCTCGACGCGCTCGAGGCGATCCTGGCGGCCGAGTTCCCGGTCGTGCGCGCGAGCCACGGCGACGAGGCGCTGGCCGTCCTGGAGCGGCAGGAGGTGGCGGTCATCCTCACCGATCACCGGATGCCCGGGATGACCGGCGTCGAGCTCTTGCGGCGGAGCCAGGACATCGCCCCGCACGCGATCCGCATCGTGCTCACCGCCTTCACGGACGTCGACAATCTGATGGAGGCGATCAACACGGGCCGGATCTACCACTTCATTCCCAAGCCCTGGGATCCCAACGAGCTGCTGGTGGTCGTGCGGCGCGCGGCGGAGCGCTACGAGCTCGCTCGCGAAAACGCACGTCTCAGGGACGAGCTCGAGCTGGCGTGCAACGCGATGCAGCGCGAAGCCTCCGCGGCGCGCGAGCGGCCCCTGTCGCTCGAGAAGCTCGTCGGGGCACAGTCGGGGCTGCGGAGCGCCGTCGAGCTGGCGCGGCGGGTCCTCGAGAGCGACACCACGGTGCTCCTGCTCGGCGAGACCGGTACCGGCAAGGAGCTGTTCGCGCGCCTGATCCACGAGAACAGCCCTCGACGGGCCGCCCGGTTCGTGGCCCAGAACTGCGGCGCGCTCACCGAATCACTCCTCGAGTCGGAGCTGTTCGGTCATGCCCGCGGCGCGTTCACCGGCGCGACCGGCGAGCGTAAGGGTCTGTTCGAGGAGGCCGACGGGGGCACGATCTTCCTCGACGAGGTCGGCGAGATGGGCACCCCGATGCAGGTCCGGCTCTTGCGGGTGCTCCAGGAGGGCGAGATCCGCCGCGTCGGGACGTCGTCCGATCGCAAGGTGAACGTGCGGGTCATCGCGGCGACCAACGCCGATCTCGAAGCCGAGGTCAGGGACGGTCGCTTTCGCAAGGACCTCTATTATCGCCTCGACGTGTTTCCGATCCGGCTCCCGCCGCTCCGCGAGCGGTCCGAGGACATTCCCGCGCTCGCCGACTACTTTCTACGTCTCTATCGCCAGCGCGCTCGGCGCGCGGTGCCGTCGATCTCGGCCGAGGCGCTCCGCTGCCTGCGCGCCTATCCGTTTCCCGGGAACGTGCGCGAGCTGGAAAACGAGATCGAGCGCGCCGTCGCGCTCGCCGACGACGGCCGGCCGATCGGCGCCGAGCACCTGTCCGATCGCATCCGGCAGGCCGGGGAGGCGCCGGGCTCGAGCCCGACGCTCAACGAGGCGATCGAGCAGCTCAAGTGTCGGATGATCGACGACGCGCTCCGCGAATGCGGCTCGAAGACGCGCGCCGCTGAGCGCCTCGGCCTGAGCCGTCAGAGCTTGCAGCAGATGCTTCGCCGCCGCCAGGCCTGACGGTCCGGTCTTTGCCGTCCGCATAAAACCGGTGGGGGCAATCGGGGGGAGCGTGCGACTCACCGCCCCGGGTCATCGCGGAGCGGCGCCCGCTCCCCCCGATGTGCACTCAAACGCTGGCGAGAGCCTCCCGCACTCGACGCAACCGGGCGAGGGAACCCAGAACTTTCGAGTGGTCGCTAGAGATGTGGCGGACGATGACGTCGGTGTAGCCGAGCGCCGCGAGCTCGGCGAACCGCCCGACGACCTGCTCGACCGAGCCCGCGACGAGGGCCGGGGCCGGGATTCCGCGATACCCGGCGGCCAGGACTTTCGCCTTCACCTCGTCGGCGTCGGCGGCCGATTCGCCGACGTAGATGTCGCGGCGGAGCGCGACGGCCCTGGGCGTCCGGCCGTGGGCCTTGCAGCGCTCCAGATAGAACGCGGCCTGGTCGCGCGCCTCGTCGAGCGTGAGCGAGGGTGACGCGAGGAAGCCGTCCGCCAGGCGGGCGGCGCGGTCGATGGCCGGACGCGCGCTGGCGCCGATCCAGTACTCGACGTTCTCGGCCGGCCGCAGCGCCACCTTGGCGTCGCGAAACGAGAAGCGCCCGGACGAGCTCACGGTCTCACCCCGCAGCAGGCGCTGGACGATCGAGAACGATTCCTCGAAGGCCGAGGGCCGAAATTTGAGGCTCGTGCCCATCGCCGCGAACTGCGCCTCGTCGTAGCCGAGTCCGCACTGGAAGATGAAGCGGCCGCGTGTGATCGCCGCGAGGGTCCCGACCTGCTCGGCGACGAGCACGGGATTCCAGAGGGGCAGCAGGAACAGGCAGCCGGCCGGTGCCTCACCCCACTCGGCGAGGAGCCGCCCGAGGATCGGGACGTTCTGGTAGTACGGGCCCGGCGTCGAGTGGTGATCACCGACGAACAGGGAGTCGAGACCGGCCTGGCGCGCGGCAGCGGCCCGCTCGATCATCCAGCGCGCGCCCTCTCGCGGATCCTTCACCGAATGACCGCTCGTCAGCGAGATTCCGACTCTCATCGCCTGGCCCTCCGGGCGAGAGCTTAGCCGATCCTGGATCCGGGCGCGACGGGCTGGTCGGGATTCAGCAAGATGACCTCGCCGGCCTCGTTGTAGGCGCCGAGCACGAGCACCTCGGAGATGAACGGGCCGATCTGCTTCGGGGGAAAGTTGACGACCGCCACCACCCGCCGGCCGATCAGCTCGGCGGGCCGGTAATGCGCGGTGATCTGTGCGCTCGAGCGCTTCACCCCGAGCACTGGGCCGAAGTCGACCCAGAGCCGGTAGGCCGGGCGCCGCGCTTCGGGAAATTCCTTGGCGTCGGTGACGACTCCGACGCGCATGTCCACCTTCTCGAAGTCCTGCCAGGAGATCGTCACCGCGACCGCGCGCCAAGGAAGCCGAGTGTCGCCCCGGGATAGTAGTACTCGAGGATCTTCTCGGCCTTGTAGCCCTGCTCGGCCATTCCCTTGGCGCCCCACTGGGACATGCCCACGCCGTGGCCGTAGCCGCGGCCGGAGAAACGGGCGACCGCGCCGTCGAGCGCCACCGCGAAGAGCGTCGACTTGACGGTCTCGTAGCCGACCATGCGACGGAAATCGTTGCCGCGCAGCCGCGCGGAGCTCCGGGTGCCGTGAACGGTCAGGCTCGCCACGCGGAGCGATTGCGTGCGCTCGGTCACCTCGATCGCGGTGACCGTGCCCACGTCGTAGCCGTTTCGCTTGAGGATGTCGGCCAGGTCCGCGAGCTTGAGATCGAGGGTCCAGTAGAAATGAGGCGCCGCCGCCGAGAACTCGTCGCGGATCGCCTTGAGCGCTGGCATGTTCCGCGCCGCGAACACCGTGCGCGGATCCTCCGTGTAACCGCCGCTCGTCGAGTGGTAGAACGCCGGGAACAGCTCGCCGTCCCACAAGAGCACCTGATCGGCCGTGTCGCGCACGGCGTCCCAGATCGGCGAGGACGCGGGCACGTGTCCCAGATACATCTGGTGCGTGGTCGAGGCGAGGATATGGTAGGGCCTGGTCCCGCTCGACGCCCGATGGAAGGCGGCGTAGGTACGCGCCACGATCGCCTGCGCGCGCAAGGTCTCGAGCGGCCACCGTTCGCTGGTCTCGGCGCGCAGGACGCCGACGACGTATTCCTCGAGGCGGAGCTCGTTCACGATCGCGAGGCCGTCTCCGTAGCGGACGATCTCGAGTGTCGCGGGATAGTCGCGCCCGTTCATCCGGATGGGCGCGTCGCTCGTCAGTCGAAAGGCCGGAGCGAACCGGCCGCCGATCTCGACCGACTGACCGCTGGCGACGGCCCGGACGCTGTCGGTTCGCCAGGTTCGCGTGCACGTCGCGCACCCGAGCTCGCTCACCTCGATGTTGAGGCCGCGCAGATCGGCCGCGCGCGCGTTCTCGGCGATGGCGACGCGGATCGTGTCCGCCCCGACCATGGCGGTTGCCGACAGCGCCAGCAGCGCCGCCGCCGCGAAGAGGCTGCTCAACGGCGGCCCAGCAGGTACAGGAGGAGGGTCAGGACGACGCTCAGCAGCAGCGAGGTCGCGAGCGGGAAATAGAACGTGAAGTTCCCGCGCTGGAAGTGGATGTCCCCGGGCAGCCGGCCGATCCAGGGCACGCGGCCGACCAGCACGAGCACCACGCCGGCCAGGGTGATGAGGAGACCGAAGGCGACGAGGACTTTGCCGACGTTTATTGTAGCGGGGTCCATGAGGCCGGCTTGCGCCGAGGGTGGCCTGAGAAAGGCGCGACCCGGCTCCGTTGTAGCGGGGTCCATGAGGCCGGCTCCCATCGAGGGTGGCCTGAGAAAGGCGCGACCCGGCTCCGTTGTAGCGGGGTCCATGAGGCCGGCTTGCGCCGAGGGTGGCCTGAGAAAGGCGCGACCCGGCTCCGTTGTAGCGGGGTCCATGAGGCCGGCTTGCGCCGAGGGTGGCCTGAGAAAGGCGCGACCCGGCTCCGCATGGCGATGTTCACTGGTGCGCGGTATTCGGGCCCGTCACTCGAACAGGCCCTGCTGGCCCGGAGCCGCGGCTGGGGGCTGCTTGCCCAGATGCCGGTATGCTTCGCGGGTGACCCGACGGCCGTTCGGGGTCCGGACGACGAACCCGATCTTCAGGAGGTAGGGCTCGACCAGCTCCGAGAGGGTCTCGGCTTCGTCGTTGATCGTCGCCGCGATCGCCTCGAGGCCCACCGGCCCACCGCCGTAGTGATCGACGATGGCCGCCAGAAACCGCCGGTCGAGCCGATCGAGGCCGCGAGCGTCGACGCCCTCGCTGTCGAGCCCGCGGTGCGCGATGTCCTCGTTGATCACGCCGTCGCCCTTCACCTGGGCGTAGTCGCGCACGCGACGGAGCAGCCGGTTCGCGATGCGAGGCGTGCCGCGGGAGCGGCGCGCGATCTCGTGCGCGCCGTCGGGCTCGATCCGCGTCTCGAGGATCGCCGCCGAGCGGTTGACGATCCGGGTGAGCTCGGCTTCCGAGTAGAAATCGAGGTGGTGGAAGATGCCGAACCGCTCGCGCAGCGGTGCCGAGAGCATCCCGGGACGCGTCGTCGCGGCGACGAGCGTGAAGGGCCGGAGCGCATATTTGAGCGTTCGGGCATGAAGCCCTTTGTCGATGACGAAGTTGACGGCGTAGTCTTCCATCGCCGGGTACAGGAGCTCTTCCACCGCCCGGGGGAGCCGATGGACCTCGTCGATGAAGAGGACGTCCTTCTCGCCGAGGTTGGTCAGGATGCCCATCAGGTCGCCGCCCCGCTCGATCGCCGGCCCGGCGGTCGTCACCAAAGTCGTGCCCATCTCGTTGGCGAGGATCCCGGCGAGCGTCGTCTTGCCGAGGCCGGGTGGACCGTAGAGCAGCACGTGGTCCACGCACTCCCCTCGCATCTTCGCCGCGTCGACCGAGACCCGGAGGCTCGAGACCGCCTGCTCCTGGCCGACGTACTCCTCGAACGTGCGCGGGCGGAGCTGGCGCTCGAACTGCGCCTCTTCGGGCGCCGCGACGCGGCTGAGGATCTTGCCCTCGTCGGCCGCCGCCGACATCACGCCCTCTCTCCGCGGTAGATCTCGTCGAACAGCTCTTCGGGTGTCGCGACCGACGGGCGGCGGCGCAGCGCGTCGGTGATCAGCTGCGAGGCCTCCGAGGGCCGATGGCCGAGCTGTTTGACCATGATCTCCCACACCAACTCCCGCAGACCGTCGGCATCGACCGGCGCCGGAGCGGCAGCGACGGGCTCGACCGGCGCACCGGCGCGCGCCAGCGCGAACTTCGCCACCTTGTTCTGGAGCTGCGCGACGATGTTCTTGGCTTTCTGCGGACCGACGCCGGGCAGGCCGCGCAGGAACTTCTCGTCCTGTCGCGCGATCGCCGAGGCGAGCTCGCCCACCGGCAGCGCGAGCGCGCGCGCCGCGACCATCGGACCGATGTCCTTCACCGTGATCAGCTTCTCGAAGAACTCCTTGTCGAGGTCGGAAGTGAAGCCGATCAGGACCGGGCGCGGCTGATCGCGGGTCGCGTGGTAGTAGATGACGAGCTCGAGCTCGCTCCCCTTCTCCCCCGGGCCGGCGCCGACGTGCTCGATCTGGCGCAGCGCGATCGGCGGCAGGAACACCTCGTAGCCGAGGCCGCCGCACTCGACGATCACGCGGTCCTCCAGCTTGCGCCGCAGCCGGCCGGTGAGGGTCGCGATCACGACAGCCGCCCGCCCAGACGCGAGAACCCGGTGAGCGCCAGCGCGAGCGCGTCGGCGACGTGCGACGGGGTCGGGAGCGCGTCGAGCTTGAGGATGCGGCGCACCGAGTGCTGCACCTGGTGCTTGGAGGCGGCGCCGGCGGCGGCGACCGCGCGCTTGACCTCGGCCGGCGCCAGCGCCATCACCGCGACGTCGCGCTGACGCGCGGCCAGGCAGATCACCCCGCGGGCGTGGGCCATCAAGAGCGCGGTCCGGGGGAAGCGATACTCGGCGTACAGGTCCTCGAGCACGAGCACCGTCGGCGTGTGCGCCTCGAGAAGGCCGCGTATGCCGTCGTAGATCAGATGGATCCGCGCGTCGAGCGGCAGATCCGCGCTCGTCGAGATGACGCCGCTGCCGAGCACGGCGACCCCGCCGGGGACCGGCTCGATCAGCCCGTAGCCGGTCCCGACCAGGCCGGGGTCGACGCCGAGGACCCTGAGGCTAGGCGGCCGAGATGGCCTCGAGAACCTCGTCGGGAATGTCGTAGTTAGCGTAGACGGACTGGACGTCGTCCAATTCCTCCAGCGCCTCGATCAGGCGCACCACGGACGTCGCGTCTTTGCCTTCGACCCGCACCGTCGACTGCGGCACGAAGCTGACCTGGCCCTCCAGCACCGGAACCCGCGCTCGGCTCAGCGCGTCGCGCACGGCGTCCATTTCAGCAGGCGCGGTGATGATCTCGAAAGCTTTTTCGGCCCGACGCATGTCGGTCGCCCCCGCGTCGAGCGCCTTGCCGAGCAGGTCGTCCTCGTCGATTTTCGAGGCGTCGACCTGGATGATCCCCTGGCGCTCGAACATCCACGCGACGGCGCCCGAGGAGCCCATGTTGCCCCCGAATTTCTCGAACACGTGGCGGATCTCGGGGCCGGTTCGATTGCGGTTGTCGGTGAGCACCTGAACCAGGACGGCGACGCCGCCCGGCGCGTAGCCCTCGTACGAGATCTCCTCGTAGGACTCCCCCGGCAGCTCGCCGGTACCCTTCTGGACCGCGCGCTTGATGTTGTCCTGCGGCATGTTTGCTTCCTTCGCCGACTCGATGGCGGCCTTCAGGCGCATGTTGGCCTTGGGATCGCCGCCGCCGCTCTTCGCCGCCACCGTGATCTCACGGAGGATCTTCGAGAAGAGCTTGCCGCGCTGGACGTCGGTCTTCCCCTTCTTACGCTTGATCTGTGCCCACCGGGAGTGCCCTGACATCGTCCTACCCTCTTTCGTTGAGCAGCATCGCCTTGAGTGCCTTCACCCGCTCGAGCCGCTGCGCTCGCCGACCGAGCGCAGCCTCCCACCGGCGCCGCGTGTCCGCGGTCATCGGCGTATACGGCGGACACGGTCGCGGACGCAGGTCGGGCCCGAGGTGCACGTACGTCACGAACGCGGTGCACGCGTGCCGGACCTCGCCGGACCACGGGACTTCTGCCAGCACCTTCACGCCGACCTCGAGCGACGAGGTGCCGACGTGATTGAGCGCCGTCTTGAACGTGACGACCTCGTGCGTGAAGATCGGCGAGTAGAAGTCCATCGCGTCCACGCACGCCGTCATCACGAGCCCCTTGCAGTATCGCATCGAGAGGATCCCGCCCGCCTCGTCGAGCGCCATGAGCATCTTGCCCACGAACATGGTGTTTCCGAACAGCGCATCCTCGGGCAGGACGCTCCGAACCGACTCGAACCGCCACCGGACATCCACGTCGCTGGCGTCGAGATCGGTCTCGGCGCTCTCGGACAGGCGTGAGGCCCGCCTGGCGAAGCGGGCCAACCGGTGCGTGCGCCGCGCCTGGGCGCCCTCGACCAGCGCCGACTCGGTCTCGTCCCGGGGACGGATCTTAGCCTCGACCGGGCGCGGACGCACACTCTCGTCGACCTTCACGAAGACCAGGTGCGAGTTCAGGGTGACCCGGCGCTCCCCGGTCAGCACGTCCTCGGCGAACACCCGCACCCCGACCTCGAGGGAGCTCGTCCCGACGTCCTCGACGCGGGCTCTCAAGATGGCGATCTGGCCCACCTTCACCGGATGGAGGAAGTCGATGTCGTCCATCGCGCCGAGGACCACGGTGCCGCGCGCCACGCGCGAGGCGGCCAGGGTGCCGGCCTTGGTGATCCATTCCATCATCCGTCCGCCGTGAATCTGTCCCGGTCCGCCCGCGTGCTCCGGGAAGACCCATTCGACCATCTCGACCGTGGTGTCGGCGATCGACGGCATTGCGCGGAGACCGTCTCGCCTCGTCAGCGAGTCGCGCCGGGAGCCGGGGCGACGGAAGGCGGAATCTCGAGGCTCACCGTGTCGAGGCGGTGGATGCCGGTCGGGTGGAGGCGGAGGCCCCTGACGTCGGAGCGCGCCACAGCCCATTGCAGGCGCACGTAGATCGGCAGCCACGGCAGCTCCTCGGCCAGCATGGCCTGCCCGCGCTGGTAGAGACGCTGGCGCTCGGAGCGGAAGGAAAGCTGACTCGCCCGGATCAGCACGTCGTCCAGCCGCTGATTTCGATAAAAGGAGAAGTTCAGCGCGCGCGGGCCCTTGGTCGCCGCTTCGCTGGCCGAGAGCGGGTACAGGAGGAGGTGGGGATCGCCCCCGGCGACCGTCGCCTCCGCCAGCGCCATGTCGAAGGCACCGGCCTGCATGAGCGAGCGTGCGGTCGCCTCCGGCTCTGCCTGAATATTGAACGGCAGGTCGTCTGAGCCCAGCAGGAGCTGGATGGTTTCGGCCAGCTTGGGCAGGTTGAGCGGTGCCGTCTCCGCCGGGACGAGCAAGGTCGGCTTCGTCTCCTTCGGCCACTTGCTCTCCTTGATGAGCGCCTTCACCGTGGTTCGACTGCCGCCGAGGATCGGCGAGCCTTCCCGACGTCCCCAGACCCCGGGAGGAAGGAACGACTGGAGTGGAACGGCCGCCCGCTCGAGGGTCTGGCCGAGAATCGCCGGGTCCAGCGCGGCCGCGACCGCCTGGCGGAGGGTCCGTCGCGAAAAGGGTTCCTTCTCGGTCTGGAAGGCGAGATAGCCGATACGAAGCCCGGGAGTCGAGAGCGCGCCCTCCGCGCGTCGCGGCGGCCCAGCCGGAAACCAGATGTCGAGCGACCGCGAGTCGAGCTCGGACTCGGCCTGGTCATCTGCGCTCACGTCGAGGAACACGAGGCGCTCGGACTTCGGGATGCCCGCCCAGTAACCGGGCATCGCCTCGAGCGCAAGACGCCCCACCGAGGCGTCGACCACGCGATAAGGTCCCGTGCCGATGAGACGTCCGGGCGCGTCCGCCGCCTGGGAGGGCTTCGCGATGGCGAGCCCGGGATGCGCGAGCACCGTCAGCAGCGGCGCGTAGGGCTGGACCAGGACGATCTCGACCGTCCGCGCATTGAGCGCGCGGACCGCTCTCACGACACCAGGCGCGCCGCGCAGCAGGGCCGGCCACGTCTTGTTCGCGCCCTGGGTCTCGGGACGCAGCTGACGCTCGAAGCTCGCGGCAACCTCGAGCGCTGTGAGCGGGCTCCCGTCGTGGAATTTGACACCTTCGCGCAGGGAAAACGACCAGACGAGGCCGTCGCGCGAGACGTTCCATCGGGTGGCCAGCGCCGGCTCGACCTCGGTGCTTCCCTCGCGCCAGACCACGAGCGTGTCGAAGACCTGGCGGGCGATGAGTGGGCTCGTGCCCTCGAGGGCCGCGCCAGGATCGAGCGCGGAGGGCACGCCGGGAGCGCCGATCCGGAGCTCGCGGCGGACGACCTGGGTCGGCGGCACGCTTTGGCCGAGCGCCCGGGTGAGCATCGGAAGCTGTTGCGCGACCAGGAACGTCACAAGGAACGTCACGAGCGGAGCCAGAACGGCAGCGACGCGACCGAACATCGGCGCGGGCATCATCGTCTTTATACGTGGAACCCTCTATTCCCGCCACTCGTTTCGAGAGCGGGGAGCACGACGACAAGCAGGTACAGAACTTGCTCCCGTTCTCGGGTGAGGGGCATGGGTACGGTGACCCGGTGGCGGAGGAGCCACCCCGATGGGGAAAAACACAGAAA
>QHSQ01000592.1 GCA_003221615.1 Candidatus Rokuibacteriota bacterium
GAGACCCCAGATGATGAGGCCGCCCAGCATTACCGCCGCCGTCGGTGATCCCGGAATGCCGAGTGTGATCATCGGTAGGATCGCCGCCACGCCCGCGGCGTGGGCCGCCGTCTCGGGGGCGACGACGCCCTCGAGCTCGCCCTTGCCGAAGCGCTCCGGATGCTTCGAGAATCGCTTCGCGAACGCGTAGCTCATGAACGACGCGGGGGTGGCTCCGCCCGGCTTGAAGCCCATCCAGAAGCCGATGAAGGAGCCGCGCACGAACGTGCGCGCGTAACGGGGCAGGATCTTCCAGGTGTCGAGCACGACTCTCAAATTCATGCCCGTCGGGACGCTGCGGAACGAGAGCCCCTCCTCCACGGACAGGAGGATCTCGCCGATCCCGAAGAGACCGATGACGGCGACGATGAAGTCGAACCCCTTCATAAGGTCGACGAAGCCGAAGGTCATCCGGAGCTGGCCGGTGACGATGTCGAGCCCCACGGCGGCGAGCACGAAGCCGAGCAAGATCGAAACCAGCGACTTCAGCGGGTTGCCGCCGCCCAGCCCGACGAAGCTCGAGAAGGTCAGGAGCTGGATCGCGAAGAACTCGGGCGGCCCGAACTTGAGGGCGATCTCCGCCAGCAGCGGCGCGAAGAAGGTGATCAGGATGATCGAGAAGAGCGCGCCGACGAACGACGAGGTGAAGGCCGCCGTGAGCGCCTGGCCCCCCTGCCCGTTGCGCGCCATCGGATAGCCGTCGAAGGTGGTCGCGACCGACCAGGGCTCGCCCGGGATGTTGAACAGGATGGACGTGATGGCGCCGCCGAAGAGCGCGCCCCAGTAGAGCGACGTCAACAGGATGATCGCGGAGGTCGGCGGCATCGTGAAGGTGAGCGGGAGCAGAATCGCGACGCCGTTAGCGCCCCCGAGCCCGGGTAGGACACCGATGATGGTTCCGAGCGTGATGCCGACGACGGCGACGAACAGATTATAGGGCGTGATCGCGACGTGGAATCCGAGGAGGAGGTTTTCGATCCCCATCGCTATTGGCCGAGCCACGCCTCGAGCGGACCCTTGGGCATGGGTACCAGGAACCACTTCTCGAAGACGAAGAACGTGGCGAGCGGAAAGAGGATGGCGACCGCGAGCACGGCGAGCCAGGTGTGGCGCCCGATCCAGCGCATGTAAAAGCCGGTGTAGAGCGCCGCGGCGACGTAGAGGCCGATCCACTGGGTGAGAACGACCAGGGCCACCGCCGGCCACAGCACCTTGAGAACGGGTCGAAACTGCTCCAGCGTCACGAACGGCGCGGTCGGCGCCCGTGGCGAAGGCCGGATTCAGCGCGCCGTCCTCCAGGTACTTCTTGAACTCCGGCGTCTCGTAGACCTTCTTCATCAGAGCGACGTACCAGTCGACCGCCTCCTTGGGCACGTTGGGCGGGCCGAAGATGCCGCGGAGCATCTGGTACTGGATGTCGGCGCCGAGCGCCTCCTTCGCGGTGGGAATCCTTTGGCATGTTCGGCGTGCCGAAGATCCCGCGGAGCATGAGGTACTTCACGTCGACGCCGAGCGCCTCCTTGACCGTCGGGATGTCCTTCCACTCGCCGACCGAGAGGCGCGTCGTGTCGAAGACGGCGAGCGGCCGCACACGGCCGGCCTTCCAGTGGCTCACGCACTCGATCGGGTTGTTCACGGTGGAATCGATGTGCTTGCCGACCAGGTTGACGCAGACCTCGCCGCCGCCCTTGAAGGGCACGTAGGTGAACTTCACGCCCAGCGCCTGCTCGAGCTGGACGGTGACGATCTGGTCCTCCTGCTTCGAGCCGGTGCCGCCCATCTTCATGCGGTTGTCGCCGTTCGACTGCGCCTTGACCGCCGCGAGGTAGTCCTTCGCGGTCTTGTACGGCGTGTCCGCATTGACCCAGAGGATGAAGCGATCGAGGGCCATCCGCGCGATCGGCGTCAGGTCCTTCCAATTGAACGGCGTGCCCTGGGCGAGCGGCGTGGTGAAGAGGTTGGAGAGCGTGATGATGATGGTGTGCGCGTCGCCCTTCTTCTCCTTGACGTAGAGGAAGCCCTCCGCGCCGGCGCCGCCCGACTTGTTGATCGCGATCAGCGGCTGCGGCGAGAGCTTGTGCTTCTCCACCACGCCGCTGATCAGGCGCGCCATCTGGTCGGCGCCGCCGCCGGTCCCTGCCGGAATGACGAACTCGATCGGTTTCGACGGCTGCCACTCCGCGCGGGCCTTCTGCGGAACAACCATCGTCGCGACGCCGAAGAGAACGAAGGTCCTTCCCACCGAGCCCAGGTGCCTCATGGTGCCTCCGACGGGGGTGACTC
>QHSQ01000379.1 GCA_003221615.1 Candidatus Rokuibacteriota bacterium
CCTCAAGGTGGGATTCGAGAGCCCGGGGTTCGTCGTCCTCGGCGAGCTAGGGACGCCGGCGCTCGCGCTGGGGACGCACAGTCAGGTGCACGGGCGCAACGCCGACCCGGCGCGGCACATGGTAGGCCTTGCGACCGACGACGTCGGGACGGACTGGAAACGACTGAAAGCCGCCGGGGTCGAGTTCGTCGAGGATCCGACGGACTACGGCAACCTGCGGATCGCGACCCTGAAGGACCCGGAGGGGAACCTGGTCCAGCTGCTGGAGCCGCTGAAGACGTGAAGCTCTTTTACCGCGAGCTGGGGGAGCGACCATGGGAACACCCACAGCGCTGGGGGCGCAAACTACGAGCGAATTTTAGGCCCGGAGTTCCCGACGTTTAGTCAACACTACCTAACTTCCGTCGACCATTGCGAAAGCGCGTGGCGGACATGAAACACGGGTTCAAATACTGTCGACCGGCAAGAGATAACTGGGGAAGCTCCTCAGCCGCCCAAACCGACGACCGCCACCAGTGCATGGCCGGGCCGGTACGGGCCGGTAGTCGATGATCTGCGACGCCGAGCCAGCGAACGGCGATCTCCGTCCTTGGCTCGGATTCCGGGCATCGCGGTGCGTGCCGGATCGTCGGATCAAAGCGAATCATCCGAGCCCGCCTCAGCCCTTCCTGCTGACGGACGTGCGGCCCCGCACACCGCGAGCGAGCACTGGCGCCGGTGGTGGCGGTTTTCAGAAGCGTTCGGATGTCTCCTTTCTGCGCGTGATCACTCCGCGGCTCGCCTGAAAGCCCACTCCGCGCGTCCGGCTCCGGCCCGCTCCATTCGCCCCGCCTGATAAAGCGCCGGCGTGGCTCCCGTGTAGTCGCCGGACGAGCTCCGTGACGGCTCGCTGTCTTCGCGAAGTGATCCCGACTTCGAAAGGAGACAGCAAATGAAAACCACCACCACCTCCAACCAGCGCAGTGATCTTTACACACGCGTGACCGAGCGCGTCGTGGCCGATCTTGAGCGCGGCGTCCGTTCCTGGCTCAAGCCGTGGACCTCGGGCAATACCCGCATCACCGTTCCTAGCCGGCACAACGGCATTCCGTACCGCGGGATCAACGTGCTGATCCTATGGGCCGAGGCCATCGACCGCGGCTACATCTCCCCACTGTGGATGACCTACCGCCAGGCTATGGAGCTCGGCGCGCATGTCCGGCAGGGCGAGCATGGTTCCACCGTCGTCTACTCCGACCGCATCGTCCGCAAGGAGACCGACGGTGCCGGGACCGAGATCGAGCGCGCGATCCCGTTCCTCAAGGCTTACACTGTGTTTAATACCGCGCAGATTGAGAACCTGCCGGCCCGATACCTGCCGAAGCCGGAGCCGGCCCACGACAAAGTCGTGCTGATCGCGTCGGCTGAAACCTTCATCGCCGCGACCGGCGCCACGATCTGCCATGGCGGGGACAGCGCGTATTACAGCCCGCGGCTCGACATCATCCAGATGCCGCAGCCCGAGGCCTTCCGCGATGCCGAGAGCTACAGCGCGACCAAGGCGCACGAGCTCACCCACTGGACGGCCCACGAAAGCCGCCTGAAGCGGGAATTCGGCGCCAAGCGTTTCGCCGATACCGGCTATGCACGGGAAGAACTGGTCGCCGAGCTGGGATCCGCCTTCCTATGCGCAGACCTCGGCATCACCCCCGAGCCGCGCGAGGATCATGCCTCCTACCTGGCGCACTGGATCTCAGTGCTGAAGGAAGACAAGCGCGCTATCTTCGCCGCCGCTGCGCACGCCCAGAAGGCTGTCGATTACCTGCACGGGCTGCAGCCGGACGCCCGGCCGCTGCCGGAAGAGGCACATGCCGTTGCACTGGACGCGTCCGCGCGGTCATGACTACGCGACGGTATCGCCTCAAGCTCGCAACGTGGACAGTGGTCCGGGAGCCCGGCGCGCCTTCTCCTCGGACCTTGGACAGCCCCGCGGCAGTAGCGGAGCTCGCTCGCGACTTTTTGCGGGACCACGATGACGACAAGGAGCACTTCTGGGCGATCTTCCTGAATTCCCAGAATCGCTATCTCCTGCACACGCTGGTCTCACTCGGGACGCAGTCTGCGACGCTCGTGCATCCGCGCGAGGTTCTAGGACCTGCCCTCCGGGAAGGCGCCGCCAGTGTGATCCTCGTTCACAACCATCCGAGCGGCGATCCGAGCCCGTCGCGAGAAGATTTGCGCCTGACCCGGCAACTCGCCGACGCCGCGACACTCCTAGATCTCCGTGTGCACGACCACATCATCATCGGCAATGGCACCGGAGCTTGGGTGTCACTCGCCGAGCGCGGTCAGATCTAGAACCCGTTCAGTTGAATGCCCCGGCCGGGCTGCTCGCCCGGCCGGGCACGCGCCCCTACCAGCGAAGCGCGCAGAATCGATCGGGAATGGCCTTGATCTGAGCGCCCGCTCGCTGCAAGTCGCAACTGCCCGTTGCACGTTGCCGCGTTCGCCGCCCTCCGAATCCTCACGTCGCCGCCTCCCGCCGGTTGAATTGGTCCGCACTTAGCTCTCGCTTCGAGCCGTGGCACCGCATTTGGAATGCAACGCGCTTCGAGTGAAGCGCGTGATGAAAGACTCGAACCCGTACGTCGAGGCTCGACGAGAGTGGAACGATCGATACCTCGATCTGGCCAGAGCGCGCCGCTGGTGGCAGCTCGCGGCGGTCGCGGAGCTGGCGCTTGTCGGAGTGCTGGCCAGCGGTCTCGTGGCGCTGAGCCTGCAGCACAAGACGGTACCGTACGTCGTCGAGGTCGACGCCCTCGGCGCGGCGACCGCGGTCAAGCCCGCGGACGCTGCGGGGCGCCCTACGGACGAACGGATCGTTCGCTACCAGCTCGCGGCGTTCGTTCGCGGCACTCGCGCGGTGATGACCGATCGCGCGGCCATGAAGCGGAGCCTCGATCAGATCTATGCGTACGCCCGGGGCTCCGCGCGGACGTTCCTCGATGATCACTACAGGGCGAACAACCCCTTCGAGATCGCGAAGACGTACACCGTCCTTCCGGCCGTCACCAGCCTGCTCCAGCTCTCAGAGCGATCGTGGCAGGTGCGGTGGAGCGAGGAGCAGCGCGGCCTCGACGGCACGCTGCTCGGCAAGAGCACATGGGAGGCAGTGCTGGCAGTGGAGACGGTGCCGCCCACAGCGGCCGACGCCATCCAGGCAAACCCCTTCGGGCTATTCGTGACGGAGATCCGATGGACCAAGCAACTCTGAGCCGGATTGTTCGCAGCGCCGCGGCTCGGGCGGCCCTGTGGGCCGCCCTCGCCTTGCTCGCCGGCTGCGCCACCCAGACGACATCGCCGGCTCCGCTCGACGCGAATCTCGTCCGGGCAACGCCGCTACCAGAGAAGTCCGAGCCCCAGCCAAACACGGCGAGCGCAGAGCTCGTCCCTCAGGACGACCCGGAGGTTCAGGCGGCGATCCGCGCCTGGAAAGGGGGCCAGTCGGCGCCGATCATCCGGACGAGCGAGTTCATCCAATACCCCTACGGGCTCACAGAAGCCATCGTCACCTGCGAGCCCCTCCGAGTTTGCGACGTCGAGCTCGACGCCGGCGAGGAGATCCAGAACGTGTCCATCGGCGACTCGAGCCGCTGGCTGGTGCATCCGGCCTTCAGCGGCGCCCGAGAGACCCTCACTCCGCACGTCATGGTCAAGCCCACGGAGTACGGCATCGTGACCAACGCCATCGTCACGACGAACCGGAGGACGTACTATCTCGGGCTCGTCTCCAAGGCCAACGGCGACCCGGGGTACGTCAGGCGCGTGAAGTTCTACTACCCGCTCGATCTCGTCGAGCAGGCGAACGGGACGTTCCGCGCGAAGGCGACGCTCGCGCAGCGGGCTTCGGACGCGACCGTGGCGCGAGGGCCGCGCCTCGCGGCGGATCGCCTCTCGTTCGGTTACGAGATCGTCGGGGGGCAGGGGCTACCGTGGCGACCGGTCCGCGTCTTCGACGATGGACAGCACGTTTACATCCAGATGCCGACTGCGCTCCAGGCAAGCGAGGCGCCGGCCCTGCTGGTGCAGAGCCGCGGCGAGTCGGCGCTCGTGAACTACCGGGTTCGACTCCCGTACTACGTGGTGGACCGCCTCTTCGACACTGCGGTCCTGATCGTCGGCGTGGGCCGCCACCAGGATCGCGTGACGATCCAGCGGAAGGCGGACGGGCAGTGACGTCGCAGCGCGACGACCCCGAGCTGCGCGGCCCTGCCCGGTTGACGCCGCCGCGCGTGCCGGTGGTGCGGCTCAATCGCCGCGTGCTCTATGTCGTCGGCGCAGTCCTCGTCGTCGTGGTCGTCGCCGGGCTCGTTGCCCTGCGGGCCCAGAGCTCGCGGCTCGCGCAGGACAGCAACTCGGCCCGGGCCTCGCAGCTCCCGCCTGCCGGCGAGCGTTGGTTCGACAAGGTGCCGGACCGTGAGCCGAGCGGTCCGCTCGCGACCACCGGCACGCCACCGACGGGGCCTGCGCCTGCGCTCCTTCCATCGACACCGGCGCCTGGCAGGACACTGAGTGACGCAGAGCTCGAGGCCCAAAGACGGGATCGCGCGCGGCGCGCCGCCATGGCGGCGCCCATCGCGGCGGTGGCCTTCGAGGCGCGGTCCGTGGCGTCCCGGGCTAGTGGCCCCGAGCGATCTACGACCGCTGTCGAGACCAGACCCGCGACCGCCGGGTCGATAGTGCCGGCCGCGGCGCTGGCAGCGGCCCAGGCGGCCGCCGCCAGCCTGCCGCCGGCGGCGCGTCCAGCCGCGCCGCATACAGAGCGCCCGGACGTTCTCCCCGCGACTCTCCGCGAACCCGTGAGTCCTTACGAGGTGAAGGCCGGAACCATCATTCCTGCGGTGCTCTTGACGGGGATCAGCTCGGACCTCCCGGGGCAGCTGATCGCTCAGGTGCGCGAGCCCGTCTTCGATACCGAGTCCGGTCGGCATCTCCTGATTCCGCAGGGTGCTCGCCTGCTCGGCCTCTACGACCACCAGGTGGTCTACGGGCAGGAGCGCGTCCTCATCACGTGGAAGCGGGTGATCTTCCCGAACGCTACGAGTCTGAGCCTGAAGGATGGGATGCCCGGCACGGACACGACTGGAGCCGCCGGCTTCAAGGATCAGGTGAACCATCATCTGATCCGGGTCTTCGGTAACGCGCTCCTCCTTTCGATCATCAGCGCGGGTGTGCAACTGAGCCAGATTCCGGACTTCGGTCGGGGCTTCGCCGGGCCGAGCGCCGGGAACGTTCTCGGTGGCGCCGTGGGGCAGGAGCTGGGCCAGACCTCGAGCGAGCTGATCCGCCGCGGTATGAACGTTGCCCCCACGATCGAGATCCGTCCCGGCTATGCGTTCAACGTCATGGTGATCCAGGACCTCGTGTTCCCGGGGCCGTACGACGACACGGCGCGCCCATGAAGACCCAGAACGGGCCCGCCGGCGGACCGACGACGAGCTAGTGATCGGATCCGGGGAGAGCGAGGCGGGAGGAAGAGGGAGATGGTACAGCAAGATAAAGCTTCACCTCACATGCGACCGAAGTCCCCATCACTTCGGATGAAGTCATGAAGCACGCCCCTGGTGGAGTACTTCGTGGTCTTGGCTCCGTCGCGGCGCAGGTTCGGTGTCGCCGCGGGTGCCGCCGGACATGCGAACGAGCCCTGGTCGGCGTGTTGCTCGCGGGCGCTCTCGCTGCCGCGGTCCTTGGCCTCGGACTGCACGTCAATCTCTCCGCGAGCGCGCCGCGCGGCCTGTATCGCGCCATCCCGGGAACCCCCACTCGAGGTGCCTTGGTGGCGGCCTGCGTGAGTGTCGAGGCCGCTGCACTCGGGCGTGCTCGAGGCTACCTCGGGGCCGGCCCATGCGTAGGTGGCGTGCAACCGGTCATCAAGCCCGTCGTCGCCCTCACCGGCGACGTGGTGGAGCCCGGGCCGGAGGCGATAATCGTCAACGGTCAGCCCCTTCCCGGCAGTTCGTCTGCCGAGGTAGACAGCCTCGGCCTGTCGTTGCCACACGCGGTCTGGGGACGGCACGTGGTCGGCGCCGACCAGTTTTGGCTCGTGAGCACGCGCGTGCCGAACAGCTGGGACAGTCGGTACCTCGGGCCCTTCTCGCGATCGCAGGTGCGCGCAGTGGCGTGGCCGGTATGGACGTGGAGCGGCGCCGGCTCCGAGGCGAGCCGATGATGGCACTCGCGAGCGACCACCTCGAGCTCGCCGCGCGACTGGGCTCGCGCCATCGCCGACGTCGCCCTCCGTTGCCACGCCGTGCGCGCCGCAATCGCTGGCGCGCCGGCCGACTTGGGGGCGGACGAGGCCGCGGCCGTGCGTTCCTGACTGGGGTGGACGCTCGCTGGCAGCGCAGCACCGTGAAGGCCTCCTACTCTCGGAACGGCCGGAGCGCTTCATGGGCCGCGCACGGCACGTACCTGGCGCGGGAAGGTGCCCAGCGCGAGGGCGGGAAGGGGCGCGGCTTCAGCGCCGAGCGCGAGGGCATCGACCTCACCGCCACCCTGAGAGGCTGGCAGCGGGCCGGCGACGCACGCCTCTGGAAGTTCATCGTTTCGCCGGAGCATGCCGATCGCCTTGATCTCAAGGCGCACGCGCGGGCCCTCGTGTCGCACATGGAGCGAGATCTGGGAACGCACCTCGAGTGGGTGGCCATCGACCACTACAACACGGACAACCCGCACGTGCACCTTCTGGTGCGCGGTCGAGACGCACGCGGCCAGGCCCTCCAGATCCATCCGGACTACCTGAAGCAGGGGATCCGGCGGCGCAGCCAGGACCTGGCGACCCAGGTGCTCGGGTATCGCTCGGAGCGCGAGATCGTCCAGTCGCGCGGGCGGACCGTGGAGCGGCTCAGGTTCACCGAAATCGACCGGGCGCTCATCCGTCACGGGGGAACCCGAGGCCTCGTGACGATCGATGGACCAACTCCAAAGGCGCCCGCAGCGCGGGCATTCAGACAGCAGGAGCTGCGCCGCCTCCAGATGCTCGAAGACCTTGGCTTGGCCGAGAAGGTCTGGACCCGCACGTGGCGGCTTTCGCCGCAGCTCGAGACCGCGCTCCGCCAGGCCCAGCTCAGCGGCGACATCATCAAGGCGCGCGCCCGTCACCAGGCCCGGCTGTCGGACCCCAGGCTGCCCGTGACAGTGACGCGGATCGAGGCGGGAACCGTGATCACGGGGCGCGTCATCGGCACCGGATTGGCGGACGAGCTCCGGGACCAGCGCTACTTGCTGGTGGAGAGCCGGGACCGCCTCCATTACATCCCGCAGCCGGCGGCCGTCCAGCGGGCGCGCGGCCGCGGCCAGCTCCGCATCGGAGACGTCGTCACTCTCCGCGGAGAGGCGATCGAGAAAGGGGTGCGAGTCATGGTGGAGACCCGCGTTCAGGCGCTCGAGCCGGGTCAGGGTGCGGGTGGCAGGGACGGGTCACGGCCCGCGCGGGTGCCCGAGCCCGCGCGGCTTCCAACGCTTACGGCGATGTCGCGCAGCGAGGGCCGGCAGGTCAATGTCGCCGAGCCGCTCGTCGGCGCGATCTACCGAGGACGTCTCGTTGGGTATGGCCGGGACCGCGCCGGTCATCGGTATGCCGTCCTGGACACAGGTCGCGAGCTGACTGCGTTTCGCACGGATGATCTTGGCGCCGTGCAAGGGCGAGAAGTCAGGGTGCAAGGTCACGAGCACGAGGACGACCGGAAGCGAAGGGTCCTCGTCTGGCGGCTGGGCGACGACGAGCGCGAACGGGATCGGGGCCAGACACGATGAGCGGGCCGACACTCTACCGACTTCCCGTTGCAGGGGGCAACACGGCGGCCGGGATCTACCTCGGCGCTGTCGGGGCGGTCGCGGGAATCGTACTCCTCAGCATCTGGGCGACTACCCAGCTCACGGCCTACCGCCTCCACTTCCACCCGACGCTCGGGGCTCCGCTGGTCACCGCTGGATCGCCGTACCGCGAGCTGCTCGGTCCCGCTGCCATTCTGGTCGCTACCCTCGGGGTCGGCGGTCTGATGATACCGACCTGGCGGAGCACTGCGGTGATGCTCTTCGTTCTCGCGGGGGCGCTCCTGACATTGCGCGTCGGCCCTCTCTACGCGCCCTTCAACTTCTTCATCTGGTGGTGGCGCTTCGGCGACGCTTCAGGCACCGCAGAGGTCTGGCGCCAAGGCGCGTGGCTGGTGTCTGTCCCGAGTCACGCGGCCGTGTTCGTCGCGATCGTAGTCGCGGTGCGGCGGGCTCGGCGGCTTATGGGCCCGACGGACACTCACGGCTCCGCCCGCTGGGCGACGCGCGCCGATCTGACCACCGCTGGCCTCGTCGGCGGCACAAACGGCGTGTACGTGGGTGCCTGGGCCGAGAAGCAGGAGACTCTCTATCTCCGTCACGACGGTCCCCAGCATGTCCTCGCGTTCGCCCCGTCTCGCTCGGGGAAAGGCGTTGGGCTGGTGCTCCCGACGCTCCTGAGCTGGCCGTCGAGCGTGGTTGTGAACGACATCAAAGGCGAGAACTGGGCCCTGACCGCCGGCTGGCGACGCGACCGCCTCGGGAGCGTGTGCCTCAAGTTCCACCCCACCGCTGCTGACGGCTCCTCGGCCCGCTACAACCCGCTGTTGGAGGTACGCGCGTGGCCGAACGACGTCCGGGACGCGCAACTCATCGCCGACATGCTCATCGACCCGGACGGGCAGGGCAGTCGGGACCACTGGGATCTGACCGCACACGACCTCCTCGTGGGCACGATTCTCCACGTCCTCTACGCCGAGCGACAGAAGAACCTCCACGGGTGTCTGACGCTTCTTGCCGACCCCACGCGCACGATCGAGAGCACCCTCACGACGATGCTCAAGACGGTGCACGACCCCGAGCGCCAGTACGGGTGGGTGGATGGCGTGGGGCACGCGACGCGCACTCATCCCGCAGTATCGGGCGCCGCTCGGGCCCTCCTGAACAAGTCCGACAACGAGCGCTCGAGCGTTGTCTCGTCAGCCGTGAAGTTCCTGAACCTCTACCGTGATCCGGTGGTGGCCAGGAACACGGCCACGTCGGACTTCGCCGTCAGGGACGTCATGCACCACGACCGCCGGGTGAGTCTCTACCTCACGATCCCTCCCTCGGACATCTACCGGACTCGCCCCCTTCTGCGGCTGCTGCTCCAGCAGATCGTGAGCCGACTCACCGAGACAATGGATTTCGCGGAAGGCCGGGGCGGCCACCGACACCGGAATCCGGTCCTTTTGATGCTCGACGAGTTCCCGACGCTCGGACGAATGGACGTACTCCAGACCGCGCTCGCGTATCTGCCTGGCTATGGCATCCGGGCGTATCTGATCGTGCAGGATCTCACCCAGCTTGCCCATGCCTACGGACGATATGAGGCGATCATCTCGAACTGCCATGTGCGTGTAGCCTTCGCTGCCAACAAGGTCGAGACCGCGAAGCTCATCTCCGACATGGTTGGCACGATGACGGTCCACAAGGAGACGCGCACCTACACGGGCAGCCGGCTCAATCCTGTGCTGATGCACGTGATGGCGAGCGAGCAGGAAACCTCTCGGCCACTACTGACGCCCGACGAGGTGATGCGCCTCCCCGATGATTCGGCCCTGGTATTCGTGGCCGGGCATCCTGCGATCTACGCCCGGAAGATCCGCTACTACCAGGATCCGGAGTTCCGAACCAGATCGGCGCTGCCCGCACCGAAGGAATCAGATCGCCTCGAGCACGATTGG
>QHSQ01000022.1 GCA_003221615.1 Candidatus Rokuibacteriota bacterium
CGAAATAATAGAAGTGGAAGTGATAGGCCACCGGCGAGAAGAACGCCGCCGTTGCGAAGGCCAGCAGGCTCGTGCGAATGCCGTTGGCGAGAATGCTCAGGTCGCGGGCGCCGGGACGATCCCACGGCAGCCGCGCGACGCGGCTCGCGCTGCGCACACTCCCCACGAACAGCAGCAAGTACAGGATCAGCCCCGGCAGGCCCAGATCGATCGCGTACTCGAGGTAGACGCTGTGAACCATGAGCCACGCCGGGCCGAGGACCTCGTTGAGCGCCAGGATGTTCTGACCGATCCCGGCACCCACGATCGGATGGTTGAGCACGTAGCCGACCGCCGCGACTTGCTGATCCCATCGCCCCTGGGCCGATCCCGTCGGGTCGGTGTTGACGTCGGCGATCGTGAACAGGTGGCTCACGTAGTCGTCCGGCAAGAGCGGGGTGAACACCATGACGAGAATCAGCAAACCCCAGGCCCACCGGCGGTTGAGGCGCCGCGAGGTCGTCAGCACCGTGACGGCGAGCGTGGTGGCGAACGTCAGGAACCCGGCGCGCGAGAACGTCACGACGATGCCGACCACCTGGAGCACGGCGATGCCGAAGAGGGTGGCCCGCAGGGCGGGCGATGGCGTGATCAGGAACAGCGCCGCGGTCAGCGGAAGGATCAGGTTGAGCAAGAGCGCCAGATCATTCGGGTTCTGGGTGAGCGGCGCCTCGTAGCCGACGATGCGCTTGACGGCTTCGCCCACCCCGTCGTGGACGTACACGCCAGAGAGAAAGTTCTGCATGCCCTTCACCGCGATCGGCGCGGTCATGAGCGTCAGCGCCCACGCGACCTGCCGGAGGCGGCGGACCGAGCTCACCGCGTTCGCGATCAGCAGGAAGATCGCCAGGGTCTTCAGATACTGGTCGAGGAGCAGGTTGACCGATCCGCCCGGCCAGTACGACAGGGGGATCGTGACCACCGCCCACGCGAGCAGGCATCCGGCGACCTTGATCTCGCGCGTGACCACGGTGATCGGCAAGCCGCGCCCGAGCCGATCGACCAGCATCGCGAGGAGGCCGGTTCCCGCGGCGAGCATCCCGAGGCGAAGCGGCCGCAGCGCCGGGATGATGTTCTGCGGCGCGATCAGGAGCACGAACGTGAAGCCCATCAGCGCCCAGAACGGCAGCGACGAGCCCGCGGCGTCCGTGGAAAGCAGCTCGCCTTGCGTCTGGTCGGCGACCGCGGCGGCCTCGTCGGGCTCGCGCCGCCACCACTGGGGATCGGGCGCCGCGCCGATGGAGAATCCCGGATCGCTCATCGCCGCACCAACGAGACGTCGCTCTCTCGCGTCACGGCATGGCGATGACGACAGCCCGACGCGAAATGGAAGATGCCGCTCGTGACACAGCTCGCGACCGCGGCCGAGAAGCGCCCGCCCGGATCGAGGCACGAGTTCTCCCACAGGACGCAGCGCGGAATCGTCAGCAGCGGATGGCGGCGATCACGATGGTGGCAGGTCGTGTACGCGAAGCGATAGCCCGCCCGCGCCACCGCCTCGACCGTCTCGGTATTGAACGCGCCGTCGGGATACGCGAAGTGATCGATCGGCACCCCGAGGCGCTCCTCGAGCGCCTGACGCGCGCCGATGGTTTCCTCGAGCATCCGCGACGGGCTCTCGCGCGTGAGAAGCGCGTGGGTCCGCGTGTGCGAGCCCACGGTGATGCCGCCGCGCTGCATCTCGGCGAGCATCGCCCAGGTCAGCGGCTTGAGGCCGTCGAGCCGGTCGGTGTCGATCGACAGCCGCTCCTCGAGCGCCGCGAGCACCCGGGCGAGCTCCTCCTGGCACAGGGTCGTGAGGAGGAAGCGCAGGGCGCCGAACGGCTCGCTGAACGTGCGCGACGTCAAGGCCCGCTCCGCCGTCATCACGCCGAGCTCGACCAGCACCTCGCGCGCGGCCGACCAGTCGCGGGTGAGCAGGAGGTAGAGGCGATCGTGGTAGAGCGGCGTCGCGCGATCGATCCAGTCCGTCACGACGAAGACGGCGGCGGGGATCCCCTTGCGCTTGAGGACGGGATACGCGTGCTCGTACATGTCGCGATAGCCGTCGTCGAACGTGATGGTGGCGGTGGGCGTCCGGAACGCCCCGCCCGACTCGAGCTGCGCGCCCAGCTGGTCGAGCGAGACGAACCGGAAGCGCCGGCCCATCCAGTCGAGCTGGCGCTCGAACATCCGGCGGCTCACGAGCATCGGCGCGATGATCGACGCCCGGAGGGACCGGCCGTCGTCGACGACACGGTGATAGCCGACGACCAGCGGCAGCCGGCGCGTGCCCGACATGAGCTGGATGAGCCGATCGGTGCGGGTCGCCCCCAGCACGAGCGCCAGTCCCGTCTTGAGATAGGCGCGCCGCACCCCGGTCATCGAGCCCCCATCCCGAGTCCGACGGCGATGCGCTGCGCGACCGCGTCGGGGAGCACGCGGCGGGCCGTCCGGCGCGCGGCCCGGTTCGCCTCGATCGCGCGGCGGTAGAGCCGGCCCCGCATGTGCGGCGGATAGAGCTCCAGCCGTCCGATTTCGCGGGTACGCCGGGCCCAGTGAAACTTGTAGGCCTCGTCGCCGTGCAGGAAGTCGTATTCGGTGGCGCCCTCTTCCACCGCCGCCTTGATGGAGAGGCCGACCGCGATCAGGCCGACGCTCGCCCGCGCCTGGCGCGGATCGAAGCCCGACTGATAGAAGTAGAACGTGTCCCGATAGCGAAAGCCGTAGACCGCCGCGATCGCGACGTCGTCGAGCCGCAGGGTGTAGAGCCGGAGCCATCCGCGCGCGAGGGCGAGGCGGCTCAGCTCCTCGTGGAAGTCGATGAGCGCCGGGCGGTCGAACGCGTTCGAGCCCCCGCGGGGCTGCCAGCGCATCTGGTGCAGCGCCACCAGCTCGCGAAGGGCCGGGCCGCGATCCGCCTCGGCCTCGACGCGCGCGAACCGCACGCGCCCCAGCCGCTCGAGGTTCCTCAGCCGGCGCCGGAAGTTGTAGCGGTGCGCGGGCCCGAGATCGTCCAGGTACGAATCCCAGGAGTGTCCGGTGAGGTCGATGAAGGGACACACGTCGGTCCTCGTCGAGCGCACGGTCCACTCACGCTTCCCGAGCTCGTCGGCGAGGCTCAGGGCATTCGGCGCGTCGGCCGGCACCTGGGCGAGTCCGACGGCGGCTCCGGCGCCGACGACCGCGGTCGTCAGCGCTCGAATCGCCGGGGTCGTGTGACCCGGCCGGATGATCAGATCGAGATAGTCCGACCCGACGCTGCCGGTGCCCAGGAATTCCAGCGCGCCCACCGACAGGAACTTCTCGAGCCGCCGCGGGCGCAGCGCGAGCGGCGCCAGCGCGATCAGCTCGCCATGCGATCGCACCGTCAGGATCGTCAGCCGCCGCGCGCCGGACAGGTGCTTCCACCACGTGAAGAGCCATTCCCAGGTGAGGAACAGACGGTCGGACGGGCTCGTCGATATGAGCTCGGTCCACTCGCCCGCGAGCCGCTCGAACGCCTCCGGGCTCTCGATCTTCTCGACCTGGATGAATTCGGGGGTCATCAGGCGAATCTCGCGATGGCTTTCCGGCGCGCCGGGCTCTCCAGGAGCCGCGCGTAGAGACACTCGGTCTCGCGGATCATGCGGGCGAGCGAGAACTCTTCGGCGACCCGCGCGCGGGCGCGCCGGCCCAGATCGCGGGCCGCCTCGGGGTGCTCGAGCACCCAGCCGATCGCGCGGCTCAGCGCGGCCGAATCCCGCGGCGGGACCAGGAGCCCGTCGACGCCGTCCTCGAGCGCCTCGGGGCTTCCGCCCACTCGCGTCGCGACGACCGGCGCGCCCGCCGCCATCGACTCGAGGATCGTGTTGGAGAGACCTTCGCTGAGCGACGGGAGCACCGACACCGAGACCGCCGACAACAGGCGGGGCACGTCGAGCCGGAACCCGGTGAAGATGACGCGCTTCTGCAGGCCGAGACGGGCGGCCCGGCTCTCGAGCTCGCTCCGGTACCGGCTTCCGTCGGGATCGATGTTGTCGCCGATGACGAGGAAGTGCGCCTCCCCGAATCGCTGGGCGACCGTGGCCGCCGCGTCCAGGAAGTCCTCCACGCCCTTCAGGCGGCTCAGGCGCGACAGCATCGCGACCAGCGGCGCCCGGTCGGGAACCCCGAGCTCCCGGCGCAGCGCCGTATCGTGGGCGCCGGGCGTGAACCGCGACAGGTCCAGACCGTTGCGGATCACGCTGATCCTCGCGGGGTCGTAGCCCTCGGCGGTCAGCCACTGCCTGACGGCCTCGGCGTTCACCAGGATGTGATCGGCGAGCCGGCATGCGAGGCGCTGCACGCGCCGCTGGCGCGGGGTCAGCTGCGCGCCCGTGTCCCGGATCGACGCCAGCACGACCGGCGTCCGCGCCAGGCGGGCGGCCGGAATCGCGAAGACGTTCGGATAGAAGTTGTAGCTGTGCATGATCTGGATCCGCCGGCGCCGCAGATGCCGCGCGAAGCGGAGCTGCTGCGCGAGCGCGTGCGGTCCGTAGAGGCGCGCGACCGCATACTCGCTGACGCTCAGGCCGCGCGCCTCGATCTGCTCCAGGAACTCGCCCGAGCGGCGGTGGCAGCCGAACTCGAGCTCGAATCTCGAGTAGTCCAGCCCGTCGGCCAGGCTCACCACGTGGCGCTCGGTGCCGCCGATCGCGAAGAGCGTCGTGAACGTGAGGAGCCGGACCCGCTCCGTGGGCGACGTCGACCGGGGCCGGGGCTCGAGGGCGGAGCGCGTCGCCATCAGAGCGCCACGACCTTGTCCGCGGGCGCCGAGAGCCGGTAGGTCGCGCCGCGTGAGTCCACGACCAGGGTCGAGACCGCGACGATCCTGGCGTAGTCGAAGTCGGGATGGTCGGTGAGGATCACCACGCAGTCGGCCTCGGCGAGCCGCTCGTCGCTGGCCTCGACGGCCTTCAGGGCGCGGCCCTCGAAGGCGATCTCGGGAACGTACGGATCGGCGTAGTCGACCTTCGCCCCGCGATCCATCAGCCGCGCGATGACCTCGAGGGCCGGTGACTCACGGGTGTCCCCGACCCCGCGCTTGTACGCGATACCGAGCGCCAGGATGTGGGCGCCGTTGAGGCAGCGCCGGCGGCCGTTCAGCGACTCGGTCACGAGGTCGACCACGTATTGCGGCATCGCCCGATTGATCTCGTCGGCCAGGTGGATGAAGCGGGCCTCGTACCCGTTCAGGCGCATCCGCCACGCCAGGTACGCCGGATCGACGCCGATGCAGTGGCCGCCGATTCCCGGCCCTGGATAGAAGGGCATGAAGCCGAAGGGCTTGGTGGCGGCCGCGTCGATCACCTCGCGCGTGCTCACGCCGAGCTGGCGGCACATCACCGCGAGCTCGTTCGCGAGCGCGATGTTGACGTTGCGGAAGACGTTCTCGTAGAGCTTCGCGAGCTCGGCGACGCGCGGACTGGACACCGTGACGACCCGGCCGACGATCTGACGGTAGAGCAGCGCCGTCAGGCTCGCGCACTCGGGCGTGAGGCCGCCGACGACCTTCGGAATGTCCTTCACCGCGAAGGTCGGGTTCGCCGGGTCGATCCGCTCGGGCGAGAACGCCAGGAAGCAGTCGACGCCCGGCCGGGCGCCGCGCGCCTCGAACATCGGGGCCAGGAGCTCCTGTGTCGTCCCGGGGTACGTGGTCGACTCGAGGATCACGAGCTGCGCCGGCCTGAAGTGCGCCGCCGCTTCCTGCGCGGCGGCCGTGACGAAGGAGATGTCCGGATCCTTCGACTTCCGGAGGGGCGTCGGCACGCAGATGATCACCGCGTCGCACTCGGCGAGGGCCGAGAGATCGGTCGTCGCCTGGTAACGGCCGGCGTCCAGTCGCGCCCGCAGGGTCTCGTCCGGCACGTCCGGCGTGTGCGACCGGCCGGCGTTGAGGGTCGTGACGTGGTCGAGGCTCGTGTCGAAGCCGGTCACGGTGAAGCCGACTCGCGCGAACTCCACGGCGAGCGGAAGGCCGACATATCCCTGACCGATGATGCCGACGCGGGCGGAGCGTTCGGCGATCCGGCGGGTGAGCTCGGCCGCGGTCACAGCCGGTTCATGCATCACGCGCTCTCCCGATGGGCTTCGACGGTCTCCTGAGGCTCCGGAAGCTCGGCCTCGACGGGCCGGTGCCCCGACAAAACGATCCGAACGGTCTCGAAGAGAATCCGGATGTCGAGCCAGACCGACAGATGTTGGAGGTAGTAGAAGTCGTAGCGGATCTTTTCCACTTCTTGCTCGAGCGAGTTCGCGTACCGGTAGCGCACCTGCGCCCAGCCGGTGATGCCCGGCCGGACCGAGCAGCGGAGCGAGTAGTACGGGATCGCGTCGCCGGAGACCTCGCTCAGGTTGCGCGCGGTCAGGACGAGCAGCTCGAGGTTCGTCATCGGATGGGGCCGCGGGCCCACGAGGTTCATGTCGCCCCGGAGCATGTTGATCAGCTGGGGCAGCTCGTCGAGCCGGAAGCGCCGAAGCCAGCGCCCGCAGCGCGTGATCCGATTTGAGTTGTCACGCTCCCACTCCGAGTGCCGGCCCGCGGCCGGGCGCATCGTGCGGAACTTGATCAGGTTGAACGGCACCCGGTAAAGTCCGGCGCGCTGCTGAACGAAGAAGACGGGCCCGCGCGAGTCGAGCTTGATCGCGAGCGCGATCAAGGCCATCACGGGGGCCAGCACGATCAGCCCGGTGACTGCCACCAGGAGGCTCAGCGCGCGCGCGAACCGGGGCTGCACGCGCGAGCTCCCGAACTCGGGCGAGAAGATGACGCGGCTCGGCGGCATGAGCTCGAGGGCGAGCTTGCCGGTGAGGTTCTCGTACGTCTCCACGACGTCCTCGACCCGAATGCCCTTCGCCCTCGACTCGACGAGACGGGAGAGCGGCAGGCGCCCGCGCCGGTCGGCGAAGGCGACGACGATGCGATCCGGCCGCCGCGCCGCGACGAGGCGATCGAGATCGGACCCGTCCTCGACCACGCCGACCAGGGCGTATCGATGCGGGCGCCGCGCGATCTCCTCGATGACCAGACGCGCCAGCGGGCTCGTCCCGACGATCAACAAGCGCTCGCCGGCCCCGCGAAGGTGCCGGCCGCCGCCGTAGACGCGCGATCCGAGGAGGAGCACCAGGACGATCAGGCACGCGTAGAGCGCGCTGTCCGTGAACCGCAACTCGGGAAGCAGATGATAGGCGACTGCCATGGGATTCACACCTGGGCTGGTACCCGCGCCATCCGGACGGTGTCGCGACGGCGCGCCGCCAGGTCGCACAGGATCGGCCCGAGTTTGTCGGGGTTGTGTCGCACCACCGGCCCGAGCTCCAGGAGGTCGGCGCGGATGGTCACCGGCGACGGATCGGGAAGCGAGAAATCGGCGTCGACCGGCTCGGCGCCCTGGGAGGCGTAGCGTCCGAGAACCTTCGATGGGATCGGCGTCGTGGGCGCGACCACGTAGTGGAGCGTGTCGAGCGGCAATCCGTGCTCGGCGAGCGCCTGCAGGTGCTCGGCGATTCCGTAGCCCTCGGTCTCGCCGGGCTCGGTCATCGCGTTGCATACGAAGATCCGGACGGCCGACGAGCTGGTCACCGCCTCGGCCACGCCCGGAACGACCAGGGTGGCGAGCAGGCTCGTGTAGAGGCTGCCGGGTCCGAGGATTATCGCGTCGGCCTCGCGCAGGGCCTCCAGCACGATCGGCGCCGCCACCGCGGTGGCCGGATCGATGCGCACGCGCTTGATCGGCGCGCCGCTTCGCGGGATCGCCGACTCGCCGTAGACCGAGCGACCGTCGGCGAGCTCCGCCACCAGATGCACCCGCTCGGTGGTCGAGGGCAGGACGAGATCGTCCACGCCCAGCAGCTCCGCGGCGAGACGGATCGCCGTCAGCCCGTCGGTCGCGACCATGTCGAGCGCCGCCAACAGCAGATTCCCGACCGGATGCTGAGCGACGCCGCCGTCGAACCGGTACTGCAGGGCCGCCGAGACCTCCGGCGCGACGCGCGCGAGCGCCAGGAGACAGTTACGGATGTCCCCCGGTGGGATGACGCCGTATTCCTTGCGCAGGGCCCCCGAGCTCCCCCCGTCGTCGGCCGCGGTCACGACCGCCGTGATTCGGTCGCGGGCCGCGAGGTGGCGGCGCAACGCCGTGAGCACAACTGGAAGCCCGGTCCCGCCGCCAATGGCGACAACCTTCACGAGCGTTCTCCCTTGCGACGCCCCGAGCGTGTCTTGCCGTGGCTGTGGCCGTTGCCGTAGTCGTAGTACGACGTGGGAAGCGTGGGATGGGCGTTGAACACGAAGCCCACCGCCTTGTCGGGATCCATGGCCTTCAGCGTCTCCGCGAGGAGGCCGCGCTGCGTTCGGTTGGAGGCGACCACCACCACGAACCCGTCGACGCTCTTCGCGATCACCCGACAGTCGGGAACGGGAACGAACGGCGGCGTATCGATGACGACGTAGTCGTATTCCTGCCGCGCCTCGGCCAGCAGCGCTTCGAGCTTCGGTGACCGGAGCAGCTCGTACGGCGCGGCGGCCGACACCGGCGCGCGGAGCACCGAGAGGTTGAAGCTCGGCACCTGAACGACCGCGTCCTTCAGGGCGAGGCCCGGCGTGCCGAGCGCGTCGGCCAGGGTGGGCCGGCTCTCGCCGAGCGCGAGATAGCGCGCGATCGCCGGGCGCCGAAGATCCATGTCCACCAGGAGCACGCGGGCCTCCTCGGATTGCGCCAGCGCGCCGGCCAGATTGATGGCGGTCACGCTCTTGCCGTCGCCGACGCCGGGGCTCGTGACGGCCAACACTTGAAGGTTCGTCCGCTTCCGCAGGGTCTCCACCAGGTGACGGAGCACGCGGTACTGCTCGGCCGCGGCCGTCGACGGCGCCTGCAGGCTCACCAGGTGCTCGTCGAGCAGCGCCGACGCGACTCGCGGCGACCGGACGACGGGCCGCGGCGCCTTGAAGACGGGCCGTGGCGCCTCGAAGACGGGCCGCGGCGACTCCGCAGGAGGCGCGGGCGGCTCGTCGACCGGACTCGGCGCGCGCGGCGGCGGCGGCGTGACGACCGGCGGCGTCATGACCGAAGGACGGTGGCTCACCACCTCGACCGGCGCCTGGGAAACCTGCTCGACGTTGTCGCGCTCAGCCTGCTCGAGCGCCTTGAAGAACTTGCTCATGGCATCACCGCCCGTCGGAGGGACTCGAAGAGATTCACCACACCTGCGTCGTAGTGGAGGACGAAGCCCACCGCGGCCACGGCGAGCGCGAACATGGACGTCCTGGCGAACCAGTGCGACCGGCGCCGCGGATCCAGCCGGCTGCCGAGGGACAGGACGCGGCGTTGCGTCGGCATGCCTTGCTCCATGTACTCGATCGCCTCGTTGACCGATGAGCGCTCGATCCGCCGCGTCTGATCGGCGTACCCGAAGAGCAGGCAGTGGTCGCCGAGGATGTTGAGGACTCGCGGAATCCCGCCGGAGTACTCGGTCATCCGCTCGATCGCCGCGTCCGAGAAGATGCCGAGGTCGCGCGCGCCGGCGATACGCAGCCGGTTGCGGATGTACTGATGCGCTTCCTCGAGGGTCAGCGGCGGGATCTGACAGCGCAGCCCGATCCGTTGCTTGAGCTGCCGGAGCTCGGGCAGGTCGAGCTTGGCCTTGAGCTCGGGCTGTCCGACCAGGAGGATCTGCAGGAGCTTGGTCGTGGCCGTCTCGAAGTTGGAGAGCAGGCGCACCTGCTCCATCGTCTCGGCGGACAGGTTCTGCGCCTCGTCGATGATGAGGACCGTGTTCTGGCGGGCGCGCTCGCGCTCGATGAGGAAGTCGTTGAAGGCCATGAGGCGCTGCGCCCGCGACTCCTCACGCTTCGCGATCCCGAGATCGGCCAGCGCGTACTCGAGCATGTCGTCGAACGGCAGCTTCGAGTTGAAGATGAAGGAGACCGCCGTGTTGCCGTTGAGCCGCTGGCGAAGGGCGTGCAGCAACGTTGTCTTGCCCGTTCCCACCTTCCCGGTCAGCACGATGAAGCCCTTGCGCTCCTGGGTTCCGTAGTGGAGCTGGGCGAGCGCCTCGCGATGACCCGGGCTCAGGTAGAGGAACCTCGGATCGGGCGTGGCGTTGAACGGCTTCTCGAGGAGTCCGAAGAACTTCAAGTACATGGTGATGGCCCCTTCAGGATCCGGTCCGCGTCAGCAACGAGACCAGGAGGTCGTTGTGCGCACCCACGTAGGCGATCCCGACGATCAGGAACACGCCGACGACGCCGGCGCACGCGGCCAGCCGCATGCGCCACCGCCGCCGCGTGCGGTCGGCCCGGGTCGTGATCTCGGGGATCGTGACGAGCACCGGGAGCTTGCTGAACGAGCGGAGGTCGTCGACGCCGTGGAACGAGGTGTCGAGCTGCTCGGCCAGCATCACGGCCGCGCCGGTCACCGCGCAGGCCAGGACCACGCCGAGCAGGACCAGCTTGGCGCGGTTGGGCGCCGACGGCTCGCGCGCCGGGACCGCCTTCTCGAGGATCTGGAACTCTTCGCCCGCGCGACGGCGCTCGACGTCGACGGCGGCCTGCGCGTCGTGGTACCGCTTCAGGACCGCGTCGTACATCTCCCGGGTCGCGCGATAGTCGCGTGACAGCTGCTGCAGCTCCTGCTCCCGCTCGGGCGCCATCTCCACGCGGCTCTGGTACGCGGCGATCATGCGCCGCAGCCTTTCGTCCTCGGCCTTGAGCGCGGTGATCTCCGTGTCACCGAGGTCGCGGGACGGCTTTGGCGCGGCGGCGCCGGCCTTGGCCGGGCTCGGACCGAGCTCGGCGAGCTGGCGCTTGGTCGTCTCGATCTCGTACTTGGTATTGATGACGTCGGGGTACTTGTCGCTGTACTGCCGCTGGAGCTTCACCAGGTCGGTGTTGAGCTGGTTCAGGCGTATCGTCAACGCCTCTTCGGGCGACGACGCGGCCGCCATCTCCTCGCCCGGGCGACGGCGAAGCGCGGTGCGCCGCTCCATGGCGATGACCTGGTTGTGATTGTTGAGCGCGAGCTGGGCGTTGAGCCGCTCGAGCATCGCCAGGTTTGCCGCCACCTGCTCGGGAAGCTGACCCATGTTGCGCCGCTTGAAGTCGTTCGTGCGCTTATCCTGCTCGTCGAGCCGCTTCTGCGCGTCGTCGACCTCGCGCTTGATGTCCTGGACGGCCTCGGCGGCGCGCCGCTCGCGAATCGTGGAGTTCTCCGCCACGTAGTAGGCCGCCAGCTCGTTGGCGACCTGCGCCACGGTTTCCGGATCGCGACCGCGGAAGCTCACTGCGAACGCGACGGTCGAGCCGCGGCCCTGCGTCCCGAGATCGACGGCCTTCGTATCCACACGGATGTCGCGGCGCAAGCGCGTGACGCTCGCCTCGAGGTCCGCCTTGGCGTTGGGTCCATAGATGTCGAAGCGATCCAGGAGCGCCTCGAGCCGCGACCGGCTCAAGATCTCCTCACCGATCCGGTTCAGTCGAGCCTCGAGCTCACCGGTCAGCGGCGACCGTACCGACGGCGTCGTCATTTCCGGGCGCGCGACGAGCACGGTCGCGGTGGAACGGTAGATCCCGGGGATGGCCACCGCGATGGTCAGAGCGGCCGCCAGGGTCGCGGCCAGCACGCCGAGAGCCAGATACTTGCGTCGAGCCCAGATCGCCGAGAGCGCCGCCAGGTTCACGGCACGACCACGATGTCGCCGGGCTGGAGCAGGATGTTGTCGTCTTCCTCGGCGACGATCTTGTTGTAGTTGACCGGGATCCGCTTGACCGCGTTCCCGTCGTGCCGCATGATCACGACCTTCGTGCGCCGGGCGAAGTCGTTGAAGCCGCCGGCGAGGGCCACCGCGTCCAGCACCGTCGCCCGCTGCGTGATCTCGTAGCGGCCGGCCTTGCGCACCTCACCGAGCACCGAGATCTTGTTGCTGTGCACCTCGCGCACGATGACGGAGACTTCGGGGTTCGGCATGTACTCGGTGATCTTGGCCATGAGGTTGGCCCGCAGCTGGGACGGCGTCAGCCCCGCCGCCTGCACCTCGTTCAGGAGCGGCAGCGAGATCTTCCCGTCGGGGCGGACCGGCACAGTACGGCTCATCGTCGTGTTGTTCCAGACCGCGATGTCGAGCACGTCGTCGATGCCGATCTTGTACTCGGCGGAGACGGGAGCACCGGTGCCGGGCGCCGCGGTGGCGGCGGGGGCCGGCGGCTTCTTCGCCATCTCCTCCGCCGTGGCGATTCCGGTGAGCATCAGCGACAAGACGACGACCAAGGCGACGATGGGCTTGTGCACGATCATGATGACTCGTCCCCTTTCCTGATTTCGTGAGCGCGCTGTGATTTCGTGACCCTTCGCGCTCTTCCGCGGCCAGCGTGCTGCGCGGGCGATCTCACGATCCATGACCTTGACGGTACGGTTCGCGACGCGGATTCTCAATTCGCCGAACCCCCGAATGCGCATTCGGAAATACCCGGAGAGGCCGCTCAGCATTTCCATCGGGTCCCACGACCGGGTGGTGACGAACGTGTGACGAAACGAAGAAGCGGAGCGGGCGGAGCGTCTAGACCTGGATCAGGCCCTGACGGATCGCGTACCGGACGACGCCGGCGGTGTTCGACGTGTCGAGCTTCTGCATGATGTGCGTGCGGTGCGACTCGGCCGTCTTCACGCTGATCCCGAGCAGCTCGGCGACTTCCTTCGTGGTCTTGCCGGCCGCGACCAGCTGCAGCACCTCGCGTTCACGCGGCGTGAGCGGATCGGGCGGGAGCTCCGACTTCGCCAGATAGGCCTGGACGACCGTGCGTGAGACGCGCGGGCTCAAGTACATCATGCCGTTGAGCACCTCGTGGATCGCCCGTACCAGATCCGTCGGCGCCTGGCTCTTGACCACGTAGCCCTTCACGCCCAGGCGCACCGCCTCGAGCACGTAGCGATCGTCGGCGTGCATGGTCAAGAGGATCAGCTTCGCACGCGGGCACGAGACCATGATCTCGCGGGCGGCGGCGAGGCCGTTCATGAGCGGCATGCCGTAGTCGAGCACGACGACGTCCGGCATGGTCTCGGTGGCCAGACGCACCGCCTCGGCGCCGTTGGCCGCCTCGCCGACGACCTCGAACCCCTCGCGCTGCAGCAGGACCCGCAGGCCCTGCCTCACGATCGTGTGGTCGTCCGCCAGCAGTACGCGCGTTGCCATAGTCGGAAGTGTAGTGTCAGCGGCGCGCACACCAATCCGGCAACCGCCTCAAATGGGGGCCGGTAATTCCCCGGTGCACTGGCGCCTCAGACAGGCGGACGGATCACGGCTGGATCAGGCCGCGACGAACCGCGTAGCGAACGAGCCCGGCGGTCTCGTGGATGTCGGTCTTCTTCATGATCCGCGTCCGGTGTGATTCCGCGGTCTTGAAGCTGATGCCCAGCAGCCGGGCGATCTCCTTCGTCGACTTTCCCTCGGCGACCAGCTGCAGCACCTCGCGCTCGCGCGAGGTCAAAGGATCGGGCGGCATCTCCGACTTGGCCAGGTAGGCCTCGACGACCGCGTGCGAGATGCCGGGGCTCAGGTACATCATGCCGCGCAGCACCTCGTTGATCGCGCGCACCAGATCGGCCGACGCCTGGGTCTTGACGACATAGCCCTTGATGCCGGCTCGCACGGCTTCCAGGACGTAGTGGTCGTCGGTGTGCATCGTCAAGAGAATCGCCCGCGCGCGCGGGCAGACCTTGAGGATCTCGCGCGCGGCGTCGAGCCCGTTCAGGAGCGGCATCGAGAAGTCCAGGACCGCGACATCGGGGCAGCGCTCGCGGGCCTCGCGCAGCGCCTCCTGGCCGTCGCCGGCCTCCGCGACGACCGCGAAGCCCTCGCGCTCCAGCAGGGCCTTGAGCCCCTGCCGGACGATCGCGTGGTCGTCAGCGAGGAGAATCCGATTCGGCATTGTCCGCCTCCACCGGTACGGTGAGAATCAATTGAGTTCCGCCACGCGGGGTGGCGATGATGTCCAGGGTGCCGCCGACCGCGTGCAGCCGCTCGCGGATTCCCGTGAGCCCGAGCCCGCGCGAGCCCCGTCGCGTCAGGACGGCCGGCACATCGAACCCCATGCCGTCGTCACGGATGACGCCGCGCAGGAACCGGCGGTTGCGCATGAACTTGATGTAGACCCGCGTCGCCTGGGCGTGCTTGGTCACGTTCGTCAGCGCCTCCTGGACGATGCGGTACAGCGCGGTCTCGGTCGGCGCCGGCAGCCGCTTGCCCGGCGATCCCTCGACCGTGATCGAGAGGCCCGTGCGCTTGGACACGCCGTCGGCCAGGAACTCGAGCGCGGGCCCGAGGCCGAGGTCGTCGAGGATCGTGGGACGGAGCTCGTGCGACAGATGGCGCAGCTGCTCCTCGATCTTGTCCAGGAGGCCCCGGATGTCTTCCAGGCGCTTGGCGGTCGGCGGCGGCATGTCGCGCGCGACATCGGCCAGCCCGATGTGCACGGAGGCGAGCAGCTGCCCGGCCTCGTCGTGGAGCGCGTGAGCGATGCGCTTGACCTCTTCTTCCAGCGCCTCGTTCAGGTGGCGCAGCGCCCGCTCGGCGCTCTTCCGATCGGTGATGTCGCGCGCGATCCCGAGGACCCCGACGATGCGCGAGCCGCGGGTCAGCGGCGTGGCGACGAACTCGCTGGGGATCGTGAAGCCGGATTTGGCGCGCACGCCCAGCTCGAAGATCGGCGGCACCTGGCCCTTCAGCACGGCCTGGAAGATCTCGGCGGCGCGCGGTCGGTCGTCGGGATCCACCAGCGGCAGGTAATCCTTGCCGATCCACTCCGTGCGGGACCAGCCGGTGACCGTCTCGAAGACCGGGTTCATCGACATGATCTTGCCGTCAGCCGAGAGCGTATAGATGATGTCGCGCGCGGTGTCGACCACGCTCCGATAGCGCTCCTCGGACTCGCGCAGGGCGGCGTTCACCTCCTGGCTCTTTCGATGCGACATCTCGAACGGCAGCAGGCTCTCGACGATGAACCGACTGGCCGCGCGGAGCGTGCTCGAGCTTTCTTCGCGGGTTCGTACTCGCATGAGCGAGCGGAGCAGCGCGCGATGCTGGATCGCCGCCATGTCGTGCACGCCGACGCCGTCGCCGAGGGCCTGCCGACCCAGATCGCAGGCCTCTTGCAGAGCAGCCTCGCCGCGGCCCGCGACGTATTCCTGAAGCGCCTGGGCGTACCGCTTCGCCAGCACTCTGAGCTCGGGATTCACGCCGGCCCGAGATAGCGGACGACGAGGACAAGGGCATCATCGGTCTGCGTGCCCCAGCGCGCCAGGATGTGGTCGGCGAGCGCCTGCGGCTCGAGCTGGGGCAGCGGCGCGTCGAGGAAGTCGCTGCGCACGCCGTCGGTCGCGAAGATCAGCGTGTCGCCCCGGTGGATCGGAACGACCGCCGACACCAAGGTCGGCAGATGCACGCCGACGACTCCCCCGCGCAAGAGGAGGGACTCCATCCGGGGGCCCGCCGAGGTCGGGGCGCGGAGCAGCCGGCCTTCCACGTCGCCGACGCCGAGCCACGTCATGCTCTCGTCGCGGGCGTTGAAGGCGGCGGCGCTGATCACCGCGCCACGGGTTCCGATCAGGCTGCTGTGACAGTCCCTGAAGAGCTGAATGACCGGCCGGTTCGCTCCGCGCTCGAGCGCCCGCACCGCCACCTTGGCGGCGCTGGCGGCTTCGGCGCCATGGCCCAGACCGTCGACGACCGCGACGAGCCCGCCTTCGCCCGTCGGGAGGACCACGGAGCGGTCGCCGGACTCGCTCTGACCCGGCTGGACCAGGTCGGCGACGGCCCACTCGATCGAGGGACTGATCAACGCCTCCATCGCCGGATCGTGACGGTCGTACCCTTGCCGAAGTCGGAGGTGATCTCGAAGTCGTCCATCAGCCGCCGCGTACCGGGAAGCCCGAGGCCGAGCCCTCCGGAAGTGGAATAGCCGTCCTGCATGGCCAGGCCGACATCGGGAATGCCGGGGCCGTCATCGTTGGCGACGACCTCGATCCCCTTTTTCCCGTCGTTCTGCACCAGGCGCAGGATGATCTCGCCACGAATCGCGTAGCGGACGATGTTCCGCGCCAGCTCCGAGATCGCGGTGGCGACGACGGCCAGGTCGGTCGACGGAAACCCGCACTGCGACGCCAGCTCGCGCCCCTTCTGGCGGGCCGCCACGACGTCGGAGTCACAGTCTATGGAGACGCGCACCTCATCAGCGATGAGCGCGAACCTCCTGATCGTGGTTCTTTCCCTTGCGGCCGAGATACGCGAGGCCCTCTTCGAGGTCCAGCGAGGTCGCGACGCCTTCCAGGGTGAGCCCCAGCTTGACCATCGAGAAGGCCACCTCCGGCTGGATGCCGACGATGACGGTCTCGGCGCCGCGCAGCCGGATCATGTACGCCACGTCCCGCAACGTGCGGGTCGCGAACGAGTCGATGACGTCCAGCGCGGTGACGTCCACGATGACTCCCCGGGCGCGCACCTTGCTCACCTGCAGCACCAGGGTGTCGCGCAGCTGCTTGAGATCCTCGTCGGTCAGCGCAGACTGCACCGTCGCGATCAGGTAGGCACCCTGCTTGAGGATCGGAACCTGCATGGGCTCGTCTCCTCTCAGGCGGAGTGCGCAACCGGCTCCTGCATCAGGACGACCTTGTAGCCGAGCAACCGCTCAGCCTCCTCGATGCCACCCTGGAGATCGCCGACCGTGTTCATCTTCCCCAGATCCACCCCAATATTAACAAGGGTCTGGGCGATCTCGGGCGACAGGCCGGTGACGATGACGGTCGCCCCGAGGAGCCGCGCGGCCTCGACGGTCTGTACCAGGTGATTGGCCACGGGCGAGTCGATGTACGGCACACCCGTGATATCCAGCACGACGACCTTCGCCCGGTTCGTCCGGATGCCGCGGAGCAGCTGCTCGGTCAGCTGGCGGGCGCGCTGCGGATCGATGACGCCGATGATCGGCAGGATGAGCAAGCGCTCGCGCACCTGGAGAACCGGAGTCGACAGCTCTCGAATGGCTTCCTGCTGCTCGCGGATGATACGCTCCCGCTCCTGCACGAAGCCGACTGCGACGGTGGCCGCGATGCGGTTAGCGGCGGGCTCGTAGGCGTCGAGGATGCGG
>QHSQ01000023.1 GCA_003221615.1 Candidatus Rokuibacteriota bacterium
GAGGCCCTCCCACGTCGGTTGACGCCGGAGTGCGGTCTTGAACGTGAGGGCAGCGCCACGGTAATCGCCGAGGAAATACTCGGACCACCCCAGCAATGCCCTCGCCTGATCGTGCTCCGGATAGAGGACCGTCGCCTCGGCGAAGCTGTCGCGGGCTTCCTTGTACTTCCGTTCCTCGAGAAGCGCGCTGCCCCGCGCGAAGCTCGCCTCCGCCTGCATGCTTCGGCGGAAGCCCTGGAACATGCCGGGGGACGACGCCAGCACCACGGTCGGACCCGACGAGATCTGAGCCGGGCGATCTTTCGCTTCGTCGACCGCCTCCCAGGCGCGTTCGGCGGCGTCGCGCGCGCGCATCGCTTCCTTCCGGACGACGACGGCGGCGTCGGGCGACACGGAATTCGCCGCCCGAGCCGCCGCCTCGGTCGCGCGCGATGCTTCACGGGAAGCCGCGGCCGCTGAACGCGCGGCCTCCCTGGAGGCCTCCGCGGCCGCGCGGAGCGCGTCCGCCCGTGGAGAGGATTGGCCCGCAGGCTGCCCCTCGCCGGCCCGCCGCGCCGCTTCCGCGGCCAGCGCCGCAAGCCGAGCGGCCTCCGCGGCACCCCTGGCCGCGGCCTGAGCGGCCCGCTCCGGCTCCGTAAGGTCGAAGAGCTTGTCACGGGCGATCCCGGGACTACCCCCGGCGGCGCTCGCACCCCCGGCACTCCCACCCCCTGGGCTCGAGCCGTCCGCGCTCGGGCTGCCACTCGGGCCGGGGGGGCCCGCCGAACCGCTGACACTGCCGCCGCCGGCACCGACCCCCGCGGCGGCACCACCGGAGCCGCTGACGCCGACACCGCCGACGCCGGCCCCGGCTGCAGCCCCGGCGCCGCCGGAACCAGCCCCGCCACTGACGCCGGCGGCAGCTCCGCCGCTGGTCCCCCCGCTAGTGCCACTGCCGCCACTTCCCCCACCCCCGGGCCCCTTGGCGTAGGCGGTGCCTACGCCCGAGGCCACTTGCATCGCCACGAGGACAGGCGTGGAGAGCAACACGAGGGCGGACACGACTACGAGCACGCGCGGGGCGCGCAGCAGATGGGTCATGACGAGTACCCCCGATTCAGCGATCAGCGGCGTCTAGCATCTGGCTTGTTTAAACTGTGCGTTCCGTCCGAGGGGCGAACAATCGGGTGAACACTCTAAAGCGAGCCGATGGGAGACCTGTCGTCGAGCCCTTTATCTCGCCGGCCCTTCTGGAGATAATCGGCGCCCTGGGGAGGTGCGATATGGCTCGTGACGGCTATCTCATCCTGGACAGCGACCTTCACATGATGGAGCCCGACGATCTCTGGGCGCGCTACCTCGAAGGGCAGCACCGGGCGAACCTGCCGCGGTTCTTCGGAGGGCAGCAGCGAAAGCTGAGCGAGAGCTCCGAGGACAAGGGCAACGCCGACGCCATCATGGGAATGGAAGTGCAAGGGCTCGCGATTCCCGCGCACGCGAATGCGACCGGCGCCACCGCGTCGAGCCGCGAGCTCCGGCGGCGGAGCCGCGCGCGGCATCCTCACTTCCAGGTCGCGCGCGGGCGTGGGTTCGATCCGGAATCGACGTTGACCGCGATGGACATCGAAGGCGTCGACGTCGCGGTCATGTACGGCACGCGCGGGCGCCAGATCTTGATGCACGACGACCTCGCGCCCGGCTACGCGGCGGCGCTGGCGCGCGCCTACAACAACTGGGCGCACGACTATTGCCAGAGCCGGCCGGCGCGGCTCAAGTTCGCCGCGCAGATCGCGATGCACGACATCCCGTCGGCGATCGAAGAGGCCCGCCGATGCGTCAAGGAGCTCGGCGCCGTCGGGATCATCGGCACCCCGAACCCGGTCAACGGCCAGCACCTGCACGACGAGGCCTGCGAGCCCCTGTGGAGCGCGCTGGAGGAGCTCGACGTGCCGATCGGATTTCATCCGACCGGCAACACGTCCCTGAAGGACGACGCCGGGCGGCGCTACGTCGGCCATGCCAACTTCCACCCGATCGCCCACGCGATTCGCAATCCGGTCGAGCTGATGGGGGCGATCGCCAGCATGACGACCGGCGGGATCCTCGAGCGCCATCCCCGTCTGCGGTGCGCCTTCCTCGAAGGCACCGCCGGATGGCTCTACTGGTGGCTGTGGCGCCTCGACGATCAGTGGGAGAAATTCGGCCCGGGCTGCGAGCATCAGCTCTCGCTGCTGCCGAGCGAGTACTTCAAGCGCCAGTGCTACATCGCGCTCGACGTGGATGAGGAGCCGGCCGTCGACGTCGTCAACAAGATGGGCGCCGACTATTTCGTCGTGTCGACCGACTATCCGCATTCCGACGGCGCGTTTCCCGAGGCGATGGAGCAGTTCTTCGAGCTGCCGTTCGGTGACGAGGTCCGCCGCAAGATCCTGTGGGAGAATTGCGCGCGCCTCTACAACATCGAGACGCCGGTCCCGGCCGCCCGCGGCTAGGCGTCCGACAACACCTCACACGGAGGGAAGGCTCACATGGCTCACGCGTACCAGACCGATCAGTACGAAGGCATGATCGCCGAAACCGTGTCGATGAGAGGGCACAACGGGGACACTATCAACGCTTACGTGGCGCGGCCCCTCGGCTCCGGCCCGTTCCCCGGTATGGTCGTCATCCACCACGCGCCGGGCTGGGACGAGTGGTACCGCGAGTGCACGCGCAAGTTCGCCCACCACGGCTTCGTGTCGATCTCGCCGAACCTCTATTTCCGCGACGGCCACGGCACGCCCGAGGACGTCGGGGCCAAGGTGCGCGCGGCCGGCGGCGCGCCGGATACCCGCGTGCTCGGCGATCTCGAAGGCGCGAACTCGTTGCTTCGCTCACTGCCATACGTCTCTCGGAAGATCGGCGTCTTCGGCACGTGCTCCGGCGGGCGGCAGGCTTTCCTCGCCGGCTGCAAGCTGAAGGGCTTCGACGCAGTCATCGAGTGCTGGGGCGGCCGCGTGGTCATGTCCAAGGAAGAGCTGACCCCGAGCCAGCCGGTCGCGCCCATCGAGTACACCAAGGACCTCTCGGCCCCGATCCTCGGGCTCTTCGGCAACGAGGACAAGTCGCCGACGCCCGAGCAGGTCAATCAGCACGAGGCGGAGCTCAAGAAGCACAGCAAGCAGTACGAGTTCCATCGCTACGACGGCGCGGGTCACGGCTTCTTCTACTACGACCGCGCGGCCTACCGGCAGGAGCAAGCGATGGACGGCTGGAAGAAGCTCTTTGCGTTCACCGACCGGACGCTGCGCTGAGCGGACCCGGAGAGCCCAGCGCATGTGCACGATGATCGCCCAGCAGGTGAAGATCCTGGGCCGCGGCAAGAGCGGCCCGGAGTGGTTCGACGTTCGCGAAGCCAACGTCTCGTACGACCATCCATACGATCTTCCGCTCGAGCACGCGCTCAACATCGATTTCGTCAACGAGGCCATGGGGCCGGGCGCCCGCGTGGCCGTCGAGCTGAGCGTGGATGCGGCGCGCCAGCTCGTGCGAACGATCCAGGCCGTGCTCGCCGAGGCCGACCAGCGTGGCGTGCTGGAAGATTGTCCGGTCGTGGCGGTGCCGGCTCGCGAGTCTTCCACGGCGTAACGGCATCACGGCCGGCGCCCGGGGCGGGTCCTCGACCCGCCCCGCGCGCGCCGACCGATCAGCGCGGCCACGGACGAGTCTCCACGGAGGACGTATGCGCAAGCGCTTGGTAGCCTCGGTGATCGCGACCGGTCTCGCCGCGGCGTGGATCGCGACCGGCTGGACGCAGACCCCCGCCGCGAAGACGCCGATCAAGGTCGGCGTCATGTACCCGTTCAAGGGACCGTTCGCGGTCCTCGGCGAGCTGCAGCTCGTCGGGATGCGACTCGCGTTCGATCAGCGCGGCAACCGCATCGCCGGGCGTGAGGTACAGCTGATCGTGGAGGACGACGAGGCGAAGCCCGACGTCGGGCTGACGAAGGTGCGCAAGCTCATCGAGCAGGAGCGCGTGGCCGTCCTCACCGGCATCGTGAGCAGCGCCGTCGCCTACGCGGTGCGGGGCGCCGTCCACGACGCGAAGGTTCCGCTGGTGATCACGATGGCGAACTCCGGTGGGCTGACGCGCGATCAGCGAAGCCCCTACATCTTCCGCACGTTCCAGCCCGGCGGCACCGGGTCCTACTACATGGGCAAGTGGCTCTACGACAAGCTCGGCAAGAAGAAGGCGATCTTCTCGGGAAGCGACTACGCCTACGGCCGGGAGCACGCCGAGATGTTCAAGAAAGGCTTCGAGTCGGCCGGCGGCAAGGTCATCGCCGAAGTCTTCGCGCCGCTCGGCACGGCCGACTTCGGGACGTACGTGACCCAGATCGGCCGGGCCGGGAGCGACGCGGACGTGGTCTACATCGTCTACTCCGGGATCGACGCGATCCGCTTCGTGAAGACCTACGCGGAGTACGGGTTGAAGGACAAAGTCACGCTCGCCAACTGGGGGGCCACGCTCGACGGCAAGAGCGGTCTCGGCGGAATGGGCGAGGCGGCGCTGGGCGCGTACCAGATCGCCACCTACATTCCCGCCCTCGACTTCCCCGCCAATCGACGGTTCGTAGAGGCGACGAAGCAGAAGCTCGGCTACATGGATCCCCTCGTCCAGATGGGGCACATCGGGGGCGACGTGATCGCGCGCGCGCTCGAGACGGTCAACGGCAACGTGGAGGACACGGCCGGATTCCTCCTGGCGCTCCGCAAGGTGCAGTTCGACTCGACCCTGGGGCCGTTCAGGTTCGACCCCCAGAGCCAGAACGTCCTCGCCAACATCTACATCACCCGGGCCGAGAAGGTCGGCAACGAGATCCAGAACGTGCTCGTGCAGACCATCCCGGAGGCGAAGGACCCGTGGTGGCTCGAGCACGCCCCGCGCTGATCGGGGCGGTCGCTCGCTAGTAGCCGGCGGATTCGGACAGGAACTGCACGCGGCTGGTCGGAAAGGCGTCGGCGATGTCGGTGGTCTGCCAGCCGAGCTCGACGGGGTGGCTCACCTCCATGCACATGCTCGCGAGCAGGAACAGGTTCCGGTCGGCCGGGCCCATCGATTCCCACGCCACGCCGTTGAGGTGCTGGATGATCGCCTCCATCCGCGGGAACACCGTCCGGTAGAAGCTCCGGGCCGTCTCGATATCGGCCGCGATCTTCCTGCGATGGCGCCCTTCCTCGGTCGGCACGATCCACTCGCCGAGGTGACGGAGGTCTGCGAACGCCTCGGGCAAGCGCGCGTCACTCATCGAGCATCTCCCGCGAGACCTTGTAGTGGTGCATCAGGCTCATCTCCTGCTGCGAGAGCTGCAGATGGCTGAGGACGCCCGACGACAGCACCGCGTGCTGGGCCTCGAGCGTGTTCATGTCCTCCAGGAACACCTGGCGCCCGCGGCTCAGGAAGAACTGGTGGCTCAGACGCTCGCCCGCGGTCTTCGGCCGGTAGTAGTAGAGATCCTGGACGACCTCGGTGTGGTCCACGTCGATGGGGCCGAAGAAGATCTCGATGTGCCAGTTGTTGCCGAAGAGAAACACCGCGTTCGGGTAGAACTGCACGACGTCGAAGGCCCAGTGCTCGTAGCGCGAGGGATTCACGCCCGGTGGCAGCGCCGGCATCTCGCCGCCGAACGAGGGGATGATCCGCTTGCCGTACTTGACGGCGAGCGCCTCCGCCGCCGTGAGCCGGTGGTCGGGGTTGGCCGGGGCCGAGTAGCGGTGATGTCGCTTGAAGAGCTGCATGAACGGCCGGTGGCGATCCGGGTTGATCCGCCCGCCCTGGTAGTCGGGCACGGAGTTTCGATGCAGGTAGAGCGTGTGGTAGCCCTCGGTGAACGAGTTCACGGCGAGGTTCCAGTTGCTGTTCACGTTGATGCGAAGGCTCGCGACCCGCGCGTGCGGGTCGAAGTAGCCTCCGTATTCGTCGAACATCTCGCCGAGCCACTCCCTGAGCGACTCGTGCGGCTCGTCGGCACCGTTGACGAAGATGAGGTCTTCCCACACCTGGGTGTGGATCGGCCGCAGCCCGAGCGCGCTCTTGTCGAGATCTCTGAACTGGTGCTCATCGGTGATGAGACGCAGGTCGCCTTCGCACGAGAACGTCCAGCCGTGGAATCCGCAGCTGAAGCTCTTGCGGCAGCCATCACCGCCGCGGACGAGCTTGTTGCCCCGATGGGTGCACGCGTTGTGGAAGGCGCGGACCTTGCCGTCCTGGCCGCGAACGACCAGCAGCGACGTCTTGAGGACGGGCATCTCGCGGACGAAGTAGCTGCCGGGCTCGGGTACGTTCGAGGCGTGGCCGATCGGCAGCCACGCTCGGCGGAAGATCCTCTCGCGCTCCAGCTCGAAGTAGGCCGGTGTGAGCTTCTCCCGCATCGAGATCCGGCGCTCGAGCTGGGCGGTGTCGCCGCGAAAAGTCGTCTCGACTTTCGCGCTCATCGCGGGGTATGCCCCGTCAGGAATTCTTTGATGCGCGGTTTCGCCTCGGCCAGCGCCTGGCCCTGCTTCCACTCGCGGATGAACTCGCACTTGGGCAAGAGCTTCGCGACTTCCTCGGAGATCGGCAACGGATGCGCCTCATCGTTGCCCGCCAGCACCAGGCACGGCGTCTGGCAGCTCGACACGAACGCGCGGTCCACACTGTAGACGAAGCCGGGACCGTAGAGGTTCTGGTGGAGCGCATCCAGCACCTTCTCCGTGGCCTCAGGATGATCCGTGAGGGTCTCGGCCCACGCGTTGAATCGAGCGGCGCGGCCGGGCGCCATCGCGCCGACCCGGCCGATGGGCTGCGCGAGCACCGCGCTCGCGATCCGCTGGGGCTGCGCCTTCAGCATGCTCATGATGAAGGAGCCACCGATGCACTGGCCGTAGAGATGGCACCGGTCGATGCCCAGATGATCGAGCACGGCGATGTGGTCGTCCCGGTAAGTGTGCCAGCCGTCCTGCGCGGTGATGGGAGCGCGAGACCGACCACCGGCGTTGCGCTGATCCATCACGATCACCCGGAAGCCGGCGGCGAACTCGGTGATGGGGTTCACGGGAGCGGCGGGACGGTTCCAGACGTCGATCACCGACTGCAGCCCCGCCGGCGCGAACGTGAGGATCGGGAACCCGCGGCCCTGCTCTTCGTAATAGATCGACGCGCCGTTTCGCTCGATGCTTGGCATGGTCTTCTCCTCTACGACACCACCCGACGCTTGACCTGATCGGCCAGCTTGCAGAACGCGCAGATCGTGCCGGTGGTCACCTGGCCGCAACGCGCGCACTCGTTGAGGGCCACCGACTCGGCGCGCTCGAAGGCCGGCCGCGCTCGATCGAGAAAGCCGAAGAGGAAGTTGTGCTTCGCGCCCGGCGAGGCATCCTCCATCCGGCTCAGGATCTCCTTGTGGGCGATCGAGGTCGCGCCCTTCGCGAATGGGCATTCCTCGACGATATAGTCGATCTTCCTCAGGAAGGCGAAGGCGGCCGTCTCGCGCTCCGAGAGCCGGTAGAGCGGCTTCACCCGGCGCACCAGCTTGGGATGGGTCGAGGGCAGCGCCGGCGACTGGCGCGGCAACGCGTCGGTCTGCCAGTGCATGACCGAGCCGAACAGCGTCGCCGCCTCGTCGTCCAGGTTGTGGCCGGTCGCGACGACCGGCATCTCGTGCTCGAGCGCCACCCGGTTCATCAGGTAGCGCTTGGAGAGGCCGCACCCGGAGCAGGGCGGCCGCCGCGTGACGTCCTTGATCACCGGAACGGGCGCGCCGATCTCGTCGCTCACGGCGCTGACGATCAGCGGGACGCCACGTGCCGCGGCGAACTTCTCGCACTTCGCCTTCGACTCGACGGAGTACTCGAAGATCCCGAGGTCGAGGTAGAGCCCGGTCGTCCGATAGCCCTCGTCGATCAGCACGTCCCATAGCGCCAGGGAGTCCTTGCCGCCCGACACCGCCACCAGCACGGTCTCGTCCCGCGTGAACATCCGGTGCTTGCGGATCGCCTCGCGGACCTGATTACGGAAGAACTCGAGGAAGTCCGGCGCGCAGAAAGCCGCGTTGTGACGCCGTAGCTCGATGACGGCCGCGTCACCGCACTTTCGGCACTTCATCGCGAGCTCACGCTGCCGCCCGACATCACCGGGCGCAGCTCGATGGTGTCGCCGTCGCGCACGACCTGGTCCGCGGTGACGAGATCGTCTCCGCAGATCACCAGCACGGTCTCGGGAATGATGTCCAGCTCGCGCAGGATGTCCTTCACGCGCCGATTGCCGGCCACGTCGACCTCGCGACGAGGATTTCTCAGGATGACCTTCATGCCCGCCCGGCCGTCACGCGCGTGGAAATCCCGGCGCGCCCTTGATCTCGCGGATCTGCACGAGGTGGATGCCGTCGTGGTGGGCCTGGAGCTGCCACCACTGGGAGAGATCGAGCTCGCCGAACCGGAAGTGCTTGAATTTCAGCGGACGCGGGTCGAGCGACCCGAGCTTCTCGATCGACTGTCGGCTTCGCTCGCGCGTGGCCCGCATCGTCGAGAGCAGCTCGCCGATCGGCGTGCCCCGCTCGGGCCAGACGACCTCGGGAGCGTCCGCCGCACCGGGCGGCGGCGCCGGAAACGGCTTGAAGGCCGTGAGGTCCGCGGGAAAGCCGCCGGAGGCGCCCGCGGCCTCCGCCGCGCGCGTGAGCTTTGTGGTCAGCTTCCCCGTCGCGACCTCCGCGAGGGTCAGGTGATGCATCACCTCGCCGACCGACCAGTCCTTCTCGCTCGGCCGCCAGTCGGCTTGACCCTGTGAAAGCCCTTCGGCCTCCTCGAGAATTTCGGCGCGCACCGCCTGAAGCTCGGCCCATAGCACGTCGACGGGCTTGGGAAGCGGCATGGCGACGAGTATACCTCCGTTCCTCGCGCCGACCGCGCGTGCTACAGTCCAGCTGCCGCTCGGCGGCGGGAGGTCATCGCGTCGTGACGGATCGTCGGCAGCTTGCACGTATACCGTGGCGAAGGCTCAGCACCCGGCCGGTCTACGAGAATGGCTGGATCCGCGTGCGTGAAGACCAGGTGGCGATGCCGGACGGCGAGACCTCGATCTACGGCGTCGTCGAGTGCGGCGGCTGCGTCGGGGTACTGCCGTTTCTCGACACCGATACGGTCGTGATGGTCGGCCAGTACCGCTACGTCGCCGGCGGCTTCTACTGGGAGATGCCGACGGGAGGCATGCAGCCCGGTGAGAGCGAGGCGGCGGCCGTGCAGCGCGAGCTGGCGGAGGAAGCGGGCTACGAGGCGGACCGGCTCGTGAAGCTCTGCGCCTGCCACACGTCGAAGAGCGTGGTCGAAGAGACCGCGAATATCTACGTGGCCGAAGGGCTACGACCGGTCCAGCGCCCGGCCGATCCGACGGAGTTCATCGAGGTGCGCGCCTTCCCGTTCGACGAAGTCGTGAGGATGGTCGAGCGCGACCAGATCAAGGACTCGATGACGATCATCGCGGTCCTCCACGCGTTGCGCCGGCGGGGACGCTAGGCAGCTCGGCGGGTACGGGGCTCCGTCCAAGAAGACGAACGAGCACGGGCAAGACCACGAGCGCCGCGACCAGGCTGGCGACGCTGCCACACGTCAGGAGCAACCCCAGACTCCAGATGCCTCGGTGGTGCGCGACCAGGAGGCTCCCGAACCCGGTGATCGTGCTGAGGCCGTTGAAGGCGACCGCCATGACCGTGCTTCGTGGCAGCGACGGACCGCCGTACGCTCCGGCTTCCATGACGCGCGTGACGATGTTCAGACCGTACTCGGCCGACGCGCCGATGATCAGCGGGACGCCCCACACGTTGGCCAGGTTCAGCTGGAAACCAAAGAGGTTCATGACGCCGAGTGCCCACAGCGGACCCAGCACGAGCGGCGTCAGCGCGAGCGCCGTCTCGCGAAGCCGCCGGATCATCACGCCGCTGATCAGGCTCACGAGCACGAGCGCGTACAGCGTCCCTCGGCGATAGGCGTCTTCCATCCGGCGGATGGATTCGTAGCTGATGACCGGCGTGCCGGTGACGTCGGTGGCCACCGAGCGGAGCTCCTCGACGAACCGGGTCGAGCCCTCGCGGTCCCACACGTCGACCTTCGGATTGATCCGAATGAGCAGTCGGCCGCTCGCGCTGACGAACTTCCGGCGGAGCTCGGTCGGGACCTCCGCCAGCGTCATGAGCCGCGGCTCGAGATTTTTCTGGAGGAGCCGCAGCTTCTCGCCGAAGTCACGCGCGAGGTGTGTCTGGTAGAGCTCGAGCCGGACCTGGGTCTCGACGGGATCGGCCGTCCGTAACGCGCCGCGGACGTCGGCGAGCTGCGCGCGCAGCTCGCCCAGCGGGGAGCCCGGTCCGTCCCGGCCCGCCTCGGTCGAGGCGACCTCGAGGCGATGCTCGAGCTGTTCGAGCGCGTCGGTGAGTCCACGGACGCTGAGCCGGGGCACCGGACCGAGCCGCAGCGGCGCCACGAGCGGCCCGATGTCGTGAACGATCTTCAACTTCTCCGGTTGATCATCGGGAACCAGCAACAGGGCGCTGTCGACGCTGGATACCGTCGAGAGCCGTTTGAAGGCGGTGTGCTTTTGCTCGAGCTCGGGCAGCGACGTGGCGCTGTCCAGCCCGGCGAAGCTCGAGCGGCTCTGGCTCTCGATGATCCGGCGCTCCCACACCACCGATTCGGCGTCGTTGGCCTGCAGGTGAAGGAGGTTGTAGTCGAAGCCGAGCGTCCGCACGGACCAGAGCGAGCACGCGGTCAGCACTCCGGCCCCCACCAGAACGGCCGCCGGATGTCGCGTGAGGAACTCGACGGACGGTACACCGCCACCGCCTCGCGCGATGACCTGGTCGTCGCACCTCGGTGGTTCGGCCGCCCGCCGGCGGGCCAGCAACACCAACAAGGCCGGAAACACGGTGAGCATGGCCACGAACGACGCGATGAGCGCCGAGCCCGCGATGAAGCCAAGCTCCTGCACACCGTGAAAATCGGTGGCGATCAGCGCGTAGAAGGTCGCGGCGGCCGTCAGCGCGCCCAGCAGGATCCCCGGCCCCGTGCGCACGGCCATCACCTCCAGTGCCGCGACCGGGGCGGCGCCACGCGCCAGCTCCTCGTCCCAGCGAAAGAGCACGTAAATGCCGTAGTCGATGCCGAGCCCGATGACGATCGAGATGAACATCACCGAAAAGACGGTCAGGTGCCCGACGGTCAACGCGATCAGTCCAAGCGACCACACCAGGCTCAGCGCCAGGACTCCCAGCATGACCAGCGGCTCGCGGAGCCGTCGAAAGGCCACCAGCAACAAGCCCAGAGTGAGGGCGAACGCGAGGGCCGTCGCGAGCCGACTGTCCTCGAAGGCGGTCAGCATCTCGTCGTTCGAGAGCGCGGGCCCTCCGGTGACGCCCGCCTCGACTCCGGGGAACGCGGCGCGCAGGCCCGCGATCCGCGCTCGGATCTCCTGGATGGCCGCGCGATCGTTCGTGAAGCCGCCGCTGCCGCCCACCGGGTCGGCGAGGACAAACAGGAGCCGCTTGTCCTCGGACAGGAAATACCCGGCGTCCGTATCCATCTCCGCGATCGGCAGCATCGCCGACCACGGCGTCTCCGTGACCGATCGAGTGATGGCGGCGCGCAGCTGCGTCACCAGCGTGGTCATGAAGCGAAGACCGGCCATCGTCGCGCTGTCCTGAAGCCCGAGGTCGAAGAAGCGCCCGACCAGGGCCTCGGCGAACTGCCGATTCGTGCCCTCGAGCAGGCTCACGAGCCCGGGGGAGGCGGCGAACGACTCCATGAATGCCTGATGATCGAAGATCTGCTCGCGGAGCTCCCGGAGCTCCGCCGACGAGAGATAGAGCAGCGCCCGTCCACCCAGGCCCTCGTCGCTCACGCGATACGCGAGATGGTTGAAGGCGATCGGGCCCGCCCGGAGGTCGGCGGCGAGGCGTGCCGCGAACGCCTGTGACTCCGGCAGGGACTGGCCGCGAACGGCGATGACGATCTCGTCGAGCTCGCCGAAGTCCTTGGAGTAGTCTCGATAGCGAGCCACGTATGGTTGGCCGCGAGGGAGCAGGTGAAGCTGCGATGTCTCGAAGCCGAGTCGCGCCCATGCCGCCCAGAGACTAAAAGCGGCGAGACCGATGGCGAGAACGATGGTCAGCCGCGGATGTCGGCTGCACGATCCGACGAGACGCCGGAGAGCGCGGCCGACGCGATTCATGCTCGACGCGCCGTCGGCGTGCCGGCGTCGCCGATCAGCGCCGTCGGCGACGACGAGAGACCGCGACGGATCGCCACGCCGTAGAGCAAGATCCCTACGGCCGCCCAGACCAGCTCCCGGACGTGGCGGACGACGCCGAAGGCGAAGCCGAGGCTAGTGGGAAGCCCGAGGGCGGCGAACGCGACGACCTTGCCGCCCTCCTGAGTGCCAATCTTCGCGGGCACGACGAAGAGGAGCCCGTCGATGGTGATCGAGAGCACTTCGATCGCGAACGCCACCACGGGCGACACCGGATGGAGCAAGAAGCGGCAGATCCAGTAGGCCTCGAGGGCTCCCCATGCGTAGGCCAGGGCGAACAAGAGCGTGGACAGCGCGACCCGTTCGGGATGACTCCGGACGAAGCCGACGAGCCCGATTCCGACGACGCGTCGCCATGCGGCCGCCGTGCCACCGCCCCGAGCGTTCAGGCGCCGGGCCACGAGCATCACCGCCGCGAGCCCGACGCCGGCCCCGGCGAGCGTCCAGCGGGCCGTGGCGAGCCCGACCCATTCCTTCGCGATGAAGATGAGCCCGGCGGTGATGAAGAACGCCTGCGCCAGGGTCTGAGTCGCCTTGGCGGTGACGACCGATACCGCACGGGCTTCGCCGCCGCACGCGTCACTCAACAACATCGTCCGTGCGACTTCTCCGCCGATGGTCGCGGTAGGGGTCAGGTAGTTGATCGCGTCACCGGCCACCCGGAGTCGGATCAGCTCGCCGAGCGAGACGCGCCGGGCGGACTCCGGCGTGAACGCGAAGCGCCACGCGCAGCCGTTGAGCGCGTGCGCGACGACCTCCTGGCTCAGCACGAGCGCCATACCCCATCCGACATGGAGCAACGATACCTTCACCGCGTTCAGGTCGATTCGCCACAACAGCACGACCAAGCCAAGCGCCCCGAGCGACGCCAGGACCTTCGAGCGACGCGTCATCGCGCACGGGTGGCACGAGCCCAGCTCCACAGGCTGAGCCAGTAGAGGTTGGCACCCGCGGCCACCGCCCACAGGAACCATTCCAGGCGCGACACCGCGGTGAGAACCATGACGAGATAGATGTAGTCCCGGCTCGCCAGGCGTTCGTAGACACGCTTGAATCCGAGCCGCCGCTCGGGTGGGAGGCGATTGATCAGCCACCACACCGACACCATGCTGACCATGATGCCCAAGAGGAACGAGACGGCCGGTCCGGTGAGACTCAGATCGGGCCGCCCGCGGTGCACATGGATGACGACGGCGCCGAAGGTCGCCAGATGGATGGCGTCGTCGGTGGCCATGTCGAAGCGCGCGCCGAAGGCCGACGTGAGGAGCCTGAGCCGAGCCACCTCGCCGTCGCAGCCGTCGAAAATCGCGCTGGCCCAGAGCAAGAGAGAGCCGAGCTCGGCCATCCACACCGTGGTGTTCGCGAGCAGCACCGCGCCGGCGAGCCCGACGAGAAGGCTCAGCGCCGTGATGACGTTCGGCGTGATGGCCGTTCGCACCAGAGCTCGCGACAGCGCGACGGACAGCACCCGATCGAAGCGGGCGAGATAGCCGTCGCTCGGCCTTCGCAGCGAGCCGAGGAGCCGGCGCTCCGCGACTCGCGCGCCGGCCACGCCACTGGCGTCGTTCCAGCGCTCCGCCGCCACCTCGATGCGAGGCGTTCCGGCGTCCAGGAGCTTCAGATGCGGAAATACCTCTGACTCTCGCTCCACGTGCGCGAGAAGCATCAACGGCTCGGAGTAGTACGCTGCCACGGGAACTCCGCGCCAGATCCAGGCGGTCGGGGGCTGCTCCCCGATCGGTCGGGTGAGCAGGTCGCGCAGCCCCTGTGGCTCGGGCACGGTGTCCGGCGCGACCACCAGCACCGGCGATCCGGGTTCGAGTGCCTGGGCGAGGGATGCCGATCCGCCGGCCGCCGCCACGTGCGTCCAGGGTCGGGACAGCGCTGTCAGGTACCGGCGCCAGGACTTCGGCAGCGCTCCCGCTTCGGTCCAGAAGACGATGCGCTCGACGTCCTCGAGCCCGGCAAGGTTGGTCGCCGCGCGGACCGCCGCCGGCACGGATACGATCGTGGCCGGCTCTCGCGGAACGGGAACGATGACTTGAAGGCGCGCCGGCCGCCGGGTGAGCCCATCGGCGGGACGCCGTGCCTCCTCGCCTCGATGGGCCGTCAAGAATCGCAGGAACTCCCGCCCCTCGCGCAGGCGCCGCTGCATGACGCGACGGTCCGCGACCATCTCTTTCGCGATCGCGACGATCTTCCGCGGCCGGAAATAGAAGCGCCGATAGAACTCCTCGGTGCTTCGCGAGATCTCGGTACTGAGGAGGTGGGGATACGACAGGGCGCTCACCTGCGCGCCGCGCTCGTCGACCAGCGCCTCCCCCGAGAGCCATCCGTTGGCCGTCGCCTGACGAAACAGCTCCGTCCCCGGGTACGGCGCCGCGATGGACACTTGGATCGTGTGGGGATCGATGTCACCGGCGAATCGGATGGTCTCCTGGATCGTGTCGTGGGTCTCTCCGGGCAGCCCCAGGATGAACGTCCCGTGGATCTTGATCCCGAGCTCCTTCGCGTCGCGGGTGAAGCGGCGAGCCGTATCGAGCCGGATGCCCTTGCGCACGTTGTTCAAGATCTTCTGGTTTCCCGACTCGTAGCCGACGAGCAGCAGGCGCAGTCCGTTGTCCTTCAGCACCTTCAGCGTGTCGTACGGGACGTTCGCTTTGGCATTGCACGACCAGGTCACGCCCAGCTTACCCAGGCGGCGAGCGAGCGCCTCGACCCTGGGCAAGTCGTCGGTGAGCGTGTCGTCGTCGAAGAAGTATTCGCGGACCTGCGGGAAGTAGCGGATCGCCCGGGCGATCTCCGCGGTCACGTGCTCGATACTGCGCGTGCGGTACCGATGGCCGCCCACGGTTTGCGGCCACAGGCAGAAGGTGCACTTCGAGCGGCATCCCCGTCCGGTGTAGAGGGACACGTACGGATGGAGGAGATATCCGATCGCGTAGCGCTCGATGGCGAGGTCACGCTTGTAGACGTCCACGACGAACGGCAGCGTATCCATGTCCTCGAGCACGGGACGGTCCGGCGTGTGCCGGATCCCACCCGGTGATCGGTAGCTGAGGCCGAGGACCGTCTCGAGGCGCCCGCCCCGCGCGACGTCCGCGATCGTGAAGTCGAACTCGTTTCGCGCCACGAAGTCGATCGCGTTCGACGCGGAGAGCGCGCGCTCGGGGTTGACCGCGACGTGCGCGCCGACGAATCCGATTCGCAGCTCCGGATTCTTCTCCTTCAGCGCTTCCGCCACGCGGACGTCATGGGCGAACGATGGCGTGCTGGTGTGCAGCACCGCCAGCTCGTACTCCGCCGCGAGCGGCCGGATGTCCTCGAGCGTGAGGTCGGCGGGCGGCGCGTCGACCAGGCGTGAGCCCGGCACCAGCGCGGCCGGCTGCGCGAGCCAGGTCGGATACCAGAACGACCGGATCTCGCGCCGCGCCTGATAGCGCGAGCCCGCGCCGCCGTCGAAGCCCTCGTACGAGGGCGGGTGCAAGAAGAGCGTGCGAAGGTATCGGCCGTGGGCGCTCGTCATGCCGATTCCTCCCAGTCGGACGCGAGGGACGGCACCTCGGCCGATTCTGCGAATCGGGCCCGCTCGGGGAAGTCCGGCCGGCGCTCGAGCCGACCGTCGCGATGAACGTGGAACGGCTCGTCGTTCCAGCGAACCGTGCGACCAAAGAAGCTCAGGACTCCGAGGACGAACGACATGAGGTCGCGGATCGGGACCAGCCACGTGCCGGACCACGGCGCCGGTTGTCCGAGCATGCGGTAGATCCCCAAACGCCCGACGACCCGCAGACCGAGGTGCAGAGCGGTGGCCATCCTGGCGGGACCGCTCGCCCCGCTGGCGGCAAGCCAGATGAGCGAGAGCGGAAAACCGTAGGTCAGCAGCGAGCAGAAATACGGCACCGGCCGCAAGGTCCGGAACGTCCTCGCCCACCGCAGCTCGTGCGTGAAGAGACCCCGTACGCTTCGCTCGGTCACGACGTTGTCGACGACGTACGGAACGAGAACCACACGAAGACCGAGGGCGCTCACGAGCCATCCCAGCATGTAGTCGTCGGCGAGCTGATCGGCGAGGGCTTCGAATCCACCGACGGCGCGCAGGGTGTCGCGTCGGCACGCGATGGTCGCACCAAATCCGTGGCGCAGACGTTCGAGGTGGGTGCCGACGAGCGCGGCTGGCAAGAACCACTCGTTGATGAACATCGCCCCGAGTCGTGAGGCCACGCCGCGCGGTGCGACGCCACGATATAGACACGTCACGAGTCCCACGCGCCGGTCCTCGAGGGGCCCGACCACGGCACGGATGTAGCCGGGGCCCACGCGCATGTCGCTGTCGGCCACGATGAGTGTGTCGTGCTTGGCGTGACGGACGAGATTGGCCAGGTTGCTGACCTTCAGATTCGTGCCGATCGTGCGGCTATCGGCGGCGAGCTTCAGCTCGAGCCCAGGGAATTCGCGTTTGAGGCGCTCGACGACCGCCACCGCGGGATCGTGGAAGTGGCGGACTCCGAAGACGATCTCGAAAGTCTGATAGTCCTGGAGGCAGAAGCTGCGGAGATTCTCGTACAGCTCGCCGTCGTCGCCCCGCAACGGCTTGAGGATCGTGACGGGTGATGCGTGATGCGGGGCCGAGGGCCGAGCCCGCCGGTATCGCGCGACCGAGACAAGTGCCGCGAGCCAGTAGGCGGCCGAAAGGACTACGAGGCCGTAGAAGACGTAGTCGATCATGAGCATAGACGCGCACCGGTCATGGTGATCTCCCATGGGCGCTCAGCGTTGACCTCGGTCGTAGCCGGCCGGAAGCATGCGAGTGCGGAACACCGTCGAGGCGTTCCGAACGAGCTGCCGCCAGGCGCTAGTTGAGGATCAGGAGACGGAGAGAGGCTCTACGGGAGGGGCGCGGGGGAATGCGGCGGCGCGAGTTGAAACCTGGACCAACCGAAGCGGCAGGAGGTCGACGCCGACGACGACCGTCCACAGAGGCCCCGAATCGATGAGGAGTGGGGCTTCGACGGCGCACGTCTTGACGATGAGAATGACGACGTTGTCGAAGTCGTCGTCATCCCAGTAGCCGGCGAGCCACGTCGGATCGGGTGGGTCGGCGTACGCGGCCGGCACCAATCCAAGGAGGGCGACAACGAGAGCGAAGACGCAAATCTTGCGACACACACCGTCATGATTGCCCCGGAGCACATGATGGTCAAGCGCTTCTTCGAGTGTCGGGCCGCCCTACTTCGCCGACGCCAGCACCATCGGGCCCTCCGGCTTCTGCACACCGGCCTCGACCTCGAGGGTGACCGCGAAGATTTTCACCTGCTGGCCGCCCGCTACCGGCGCGATGCGATGCGCCCCACGGCCGGAGGCATCGACCTGGAAGAGACCGGCGGGCTGTGGAGCCGCATCGCCGATCGTCCACAGCTCGTAGGCCTTCCCCGGCGGCGCCGATGGCAGATTCGCCACGAACACGTACCCCCCGTTGGCGGGATGCCAGATGACTCGCCCCGTCGCCTCGGGGCTCGGCCCGAGACCGCGCAGGGTGACGACCTGCGCCTGGGGATCGCGCAGCAGATCGGCAGCGCTCCGGTAGACGGCGAGCTGCTCGCGAAGCGCGGCCTCCTCACGCTGAACCCGCGCGTGCAGCGCCGCCGTCTCGCGGGCCATCTGACCCAGCCGCGCCTCGTATCGCGCCGCGACGTACGCGCCGGTGAACGCCGCGACGGCGAGCGTGGCCACGATCGTCCCTACCGCCCAGACGAGCGGGCGCGGGCGCAAGGCGCCTCGCCGCGCAGGCGCCGTCCCGATGCGACGTAGCAGCTCTTCCCTCACCGCCGGCGGCGGGATCATCGGGGGCCGCGCGCGCGCCAGAGCCGCCAGGGTCTCCGCCGACTCGCGCAAGGTGGCCTCGCAGATGTCGCACCCGCCGGCCAGATGGCGCTCGAATTCTACGCGGTCCTGGCCGTCCAGCGCGCCGACCGCGTACGTCGCCGCGAGCGTGTCGTACGGTTCGTGATTCATGAGCTCGCCTTCACCACCTCGCGGAGACGCTCGAGGCCGAGTCGGATCCGGGTCTTCACGGTGCCGAGCGGCTGCTTGATGCGCTGGGCGATCTCCGTCTGGGTGAGCCCGGCGTAGTAGGCGAGCTCGATGACCTCCCGCTGTGCGTCGGGCAGGCGATCGAGCGCGGTCATGATCGTCCCGCGGTCGGCGGCGCGCTCGGCGGCGTCCGGCGCCGACTCGCGGGGAGCCGCGGCCATGGACTCGTCCAGGGGCGCCACGAACGTCTCGCTCCGCCGGCGCGTCGATCGGATGCGATCGATGGCGCGCGTGCGCGCGCGCGTGACCATCCAGGCTTCGGGGCTGCCCCGCGTCGAGTCGTAGCCCGGGGCGTCCCGCCAGGCCTCCCAGAACACCTCCTGGAGGACGTCGCTCGCGTCGGCGCGCTCGCGGACGATCCGGAGGATCAGCGGGAACACCACGGGCGCATAGCGGTCGTAGAAGACGGCGAAGGCCTCCCGGTCACCGGCAGCCATCTGCCTGACGAGATCCGCGCCGATCGTCATCCCCGCCTCTCACTATCATGACTACGGTCGACAGCCAACTCTGGATCGCCTATTCTGGGCGGCGTGAAATGGGTGCCTGAAAAGAAGGCTTTCGACGAAGCCTTCGACAAGAACGGGACCGCGCGCCAGCACTACCAGCCCCTCGTCTCGATTCTGGAATCGTTCACCCAGGGCGAGATCGAGCGGCGCGAGCGCCTGCAGAAGCTCTCGCTGATGGATCAGGGCATCACGTTCACGGTGTACGGCCAGAAGGAGGGCACGGAGCGGATCTTCCCGTTCGACTTCGTGCCCCGCGTGATTCCCTCGCGCGAGTGGGAGCGGCTGCAGGCGGGGTTGGTCCAGCGGGTCACGGCGCTGAACCTCTTCATCCTCGACGTCTATCAGGGCCAGAAGTGCCTCAAGGACCGTATCATCCCGCCGGAGATCGTCCTGTCGCGCAAGGAGTACAAGCGCGAGCTCCTGAACGTCATTCCGCCGCGCCAGATCTTCACGCACGTGGTCGGCACCGACATCATCCGGAACGGAGCCGGCGAGTACCTCGTGCTCGAGGACAACTGCCGCTGCCCTTCCGGCGTGTCCTACGTGCTCGAGAACCGCAACACCCTGAATCGCGTATTCCCGGAGTTCTTCAAGTACTACCCGGTCAGGCCGATCAAGGACTACCCCACCCTGTTGCTCGATACCCTGCTGCACGCCGCGCCGCGCTTCAGCGAGAAGCCGGTCGTGGTGATCCTCACGCCGGGCATGGCGAACTCCGCGTACTTCGAGCACTCGTTCCTGGCTCGTGAGATGGGCGTGGTGCTCGTCGAGGGCCGCGACCTGATCGTCGAGGACAACTACGTCTTCATGCGCACGACGCAGGGCAAGCAGAAGGTCGACGTGATCTATCGCCGGGTCGACGACGACTTCATCGATCCGCTGACGTTCCGGCGCGACAGCCTCCTGGGCGTCCCGGGGCTCATGAACGTCTATCGCGAGGGCAACGTGGGGCTCGCCAACGCCCCCGGCGCCGGCGTCGCCGACGACAAGTCGGTCTACGCGTTCATGCCGGAGCTGATTCGCTACTACCTCGGCGAGGACGCGCTCCTGGCCCAGGTGCCGACCTATCTCGGCGCCAACGCGCCGGACCTCGCGTACATCCAGGACCACGCGCGCGAGCTCGTGATCAAGACCACCGGCGACTCCGGCGGGTACGGCATGCTGATGGGGCCGTTCGCGGCCAAGAAGGAGATCGAGACCTATCTCGCGCAGGTGAAGAAGAATCCCGGCAACTACATCGCCCAGCCGCTCGTCGAGCTGTCGGCGCACCCGACCTACAGCGACGGAAAGTTCGAGGGCCGCCGCATCGATCTGCGGCCGTTCATCCTCTACGGCGCCTCGGTCCGGGTCCTTCCCGGCGGCCTGACGCGCGTGGCGCTGAGGCCGGGCTCGTACGTGGTCAACTCCTCCCAGGGCGGTGGCAGCAAGGACACCTGGGTCCTCGCCGATAAAAACGCCTGATGCTCTCTCGCGTTGCCGACTCGCTGTATTGGATGGGGCGGTACCTGGAGCGAGCAGAAAACATCACCCGGCTTCTGCTCGTGACTGAAGACTTCTCGACCGAGACCCAGGGGCTCGCGGAAGATCTGGCCCAGACCGCGTGGAAGGACATGCTCGAGATCTTCCCCTCGGCGCAGCTCACGCGCGAGATCACCCCGTTCGCGCCGCTGTCGGTGCCCTACCTCTCCACGTTCTTCACCGACCAGGCCAACGCCTACTCGATCAACTTCTCGATCCGGAAGGCGCGGGAGAACGCGCGGTCCGTTCGCGAAGCACTGACCCTCGAGGTCTTCCTGGCGCTCAACGAGGTGTTCCGCTCGGTGGAGGCGTACGAGCGCAAGGGCATGCCGGATCTCCCCGCGTTCCGCGACGCGCTCGGAGCGATCCACAAGGGGATCTTCACGGTCGTGGGCGCGATCGAGCACACCTCGACCCACGACGAGGGCTGGCGCTTTCTCAAGCTCGGCGAGTCGCTCGAGCGCAGCTATCGCTCGGCTCTCGTGCTGCGCACCCGGCTGCCGGCGCTGCTGGCCGCCGAGGCGCGGGGCGACGCACCGCTCTACTACACGCAGTGGCGGATGCTCCTGCGCGGTCTGTCGTCGCTGGAAAACTACCGGCGGGTCTACGGCGCCCGACTCGAGCCCAATCTGGTGATCGGCTTCCTGCTGTTCGACGCGGATTCGCCGCGCTCGCTGCGCTACGGCGCCGCGGCCGTCCGCGACTACCTGGCGGCGATCTCCGGGCCCGCCGAGCTCACCACGCCGGCGCGCATCATCGGCCGGCTCCACGCCGACCTCCGCTACGACGACGAGGCTCAGATGCGCCGGGGGGATTTCGTCGGGTTGCTCGACCGCGTGGTCGGCGAGCTCGCCAAAACCCACGACGCGATCGCGACCCAGTACTTCGTGACCTGATGCATCTCCAGGTGGAGCACCGCTTCGCGTTCGAGTACGACACGTTCATCAGCGAGTCGTTCCTCGAGCTTCGCGTGCAGCCGAAGACGACCCCGCAGCAGGCGGTTGCGTCGTTCGAGCTGGCGGTCGGTCCGCCGACCAGTGTGCACCGCTATCGCGACTGGAACGACAACCTCACCCATCACTTCACGATCACGAAATTCCACGACCGGATCGAGGTGTCGACGCGCTCGCTCGTCGAGACCCGCCTACCAAGCGTGGCCATCGGCTCGCTCACCGAGCGGCCCGCCGCCGACGCGCCGTCGTACGCCTTGCGCGACTTCCTCGCGTTCGGCGGTCCGGTGAAGCTCACGCCGACGTTACGCGCGGCGCATCGTGCGATCGGCCTGACCTCGACGGCGCCGATCGGCGAGCAGGTGGTCGCGCTCGGCACCTACATCCGCGAGCGCTTCGAGTACCGGAAGAACGTCACCGCCTATGACTCGACGACCGAGGATTTCCTCAAGATCGGCGGCGGCGTGTGCCAGGATTTCGCCCACCTGATGCTCGGCCTGCTCCGGCTGCGCGAGATTCCCTGCCGCTACGTCAGCGGCTACCTGCACGTCGAGCGCAAGAAGCGCGAGCCTTCGCAGAGCCACGCATGGGTCGAGTTCCACTCACCGACGGCCGGCTGGGTGCCCTTCGATCCGACCCACAACCGCCCCGTGGACGAGCGCTACGTCGTCGTGGGTCACGGACGCCATTACGACGACGTGCCGCCGAACAAGGGGATCTACCGCGGGATCGCCAAGGAGAGCTTGAAGGCCGAGGTCGTCACCGAAGTCGTGCCGGGGAAGATCGTCTCGACGCTCCGCGAAGAGATCAGCCACATCGATCTCCCGGTGTTTCGCGAGATCCCGGCGCGCCCACCCGATCGTATCGTCACCAACGTCGCCGACGTCGGCACACAGCAACAGCAGCAACAGCAGATGGGCCCTTTTCAACAGCCCGCTACGCGACCTGGCCCTGGATGCGGCGGCGCAGCTCCAGAGGCTCGCGCACCCGGTGGAAGATCTCCCGCACGCCGCCGGTGCCCGTGAGCGTGATCGAGCCGTAGTCCAGGAGCCGGCCGCTCAGGCTCTGGTCGACCGAGAGCGCCTCGACTTGCCGCAGGAGGAGCTCGAGCGTGCGGCGCCGGATGAAGCCGACCTTGACGATCATGCGCTTGTTGGTCACGCCGAGCTCCGTGGTCTTGTACGCGATCAATGGCGGGACCAGCATCAGCGCGCCGAGGAGCACGACGACGAGGCCGGCGACCGGCACCTGGGGAAATGCGATGAGGACCGCGATTCCCACGATCAGCACGAA
>QHSQ01000024.1 GCA_003221615.1 Candidatus Rokuibacteriota bacterium
TTCCGCGAGATCTTCGCCAAGCACGACACCGTCGGCGCCTACTACGGGCACTGCTCGGTCGGCTGCCTGCACATCCGCCCGGTCATCGATCTGAAGACCCCGCGCGGCCTCGAGCAGGTGCGGGCGATCGCGGACGAGATCACCGACCTGGTGGTGCGGTTCAACGGGACGATCTCGAGCGAGCACGGCGACGGCCGGGCGCGCAGCCCCTACCTGGAGCGGATGTACGGGCCGCGGATCATGCAGGCCTTCCGCGAGCTCAAGCGCGCCTTCGATCCGGACAACCGGATGAACCCGGGTAACATCGTCGCCCCCGCCGGTGTCACCGATCACCTGCGCTACGGCACCCAGTACACGACGTGGGAGCCGAAGACCTTGCTTGACTTCTCCGAGCAGGGGGGCTTCGCCGCGTCGATCGAGATGTGCAACGGCGTCGGGGCCTGCCGCAAGACGCTCGAGGGCACGATGTGCCCGTCGTACATGGCGACGAAGGACGAGGAGCACTCGACCCGCGGGCGCGCCAACGCGCTGCGCGCGGTGCTCTCCGGGCGCCTGCCGCCGCAGGAGTTCACGGGACGGCGGCTCTACGAGGTGATGGACCTCTGCCTGGAGTGCAAGGGGTGCAAGGCGGAGTGCCCATCGAACGTGGACATGGCGAAGCTCAAGTACGAGTTTCTCCATCACTACTACCGTGCGAACGGGCTGCCGCTCCGTAACCGTCTGTTTGGCCGTATTTCGCGAGTGAACGCGCTTGGCTCTCGTGTACCAGCGCTCGTCAACTGGCTCTCGAGCCTCGCGCCGAGCCGCTGGGCGCTCGAGAGGATCGCCGGGATCGACCGTCGCCGCCCGCTGCCGTCACTGGCGGCTCAGACGTTTACCGACTGGTTCGCGCGCCGCACGCCGCCGACGGCGGCGCCGCGGGGCGAGGTCGTGCTCTTCAACGACACGTTCACGACCTACAACGTGCCGGAGATCGCCCGGGCTGCGGTCGGCGTGCTCGAGGCGGCGGGCTATCGTGTGGTGCTCGTCGACCGGAAGTGCTGCGGTCGGCCGCTCATCTCCAAGGGCATGCTCGCCGAGGCGCGCGACCACGCCGCATGGAACGTGGAGCGGCTCGCGCCGTACGCGCGTCGCGGCGTCCCGATCGTCGGCCTCGAGCCTTCGTGTCTCCTGACCTTGCGCGACGAGACCGTCGACCTGGTCCGTACCGAGGACGCTCGGGCGGTGGCGAAGCAGTCGTTCCTGTTCGAGGAGCTCCTGGTCCGCGAGCGTAGCCGCGGGCTGGCCCTGTCCTTCGGCGCCAAGGGGCGCAAGGCGCTGCTCCACGGTCACTGCCACCAGAAGGCGCTCGTCGGCACGGCGCCCACGGTCGCGGCGCTTCGCTGGGCGGGATTCGAGGTCGAGGAGGTCGACTCGGGCTGCTGCGGCATGGCCGGCTCGTTCGGCTTCGAGCGCGAGCACTACGACATCTCGATCGCGCTCGGCAATCGTCGGCTCGCGCCCGCGGTGAAGGCCGCCACCGCGGAGACGGAGATCGTCGCGCCGGGTATCTCCTGCCGTCAGCAGATCCAGCATCTCGCGGGCCGCCGCGCCAAGCATCCGGCCGAAGTCCTGCACGAGTCGCTCTCGCGATAGTCCTCGCTTCGATCGCCGCGGTATTGCTCGCCGCCTTCGTCAAGGGCGCGATCGGCTTCGGATTCCCGACCCTCGGCACGCCGCTCCTGGCTCTCGCGGTCGACGTGAAGAGCGCCGTGGCGCTGCTGGTCATCCCGAATCTCGTGATGGACAGCCTGCAGCTTCGCCGCAGCGGCCCCAGCGGCGATGCACCCCGCCGCCTGGCGCCGCTGCTGCTCTTCACGATGATCGGGACGGTCGTCGGCACGAAGCTCCTCGTCATGCTCTCGCCGCGCGCGGTCACCCTGGCCCTCGGCGGGTTCGTCCTGGGCTACGTGCTGCTGAATGTGTTCAGATTTTCGCCCCGCGTGCCGGTCCGCTGGGAGCTGAGGCTCGCGGCGCCCATCGGGCTCGCCGCCGGGATCATGGGAGGCGTCACGAACGCGCCGGGCACCGCGATCGCGCTCTACTTCGTGGCCCTCGGCATGGACAAGAAAGAGTTCGTCCGCTCCATCGCATTCACGTTTCTCGTCGTGAAGACGGTCCAGCTCGTGACGCTCGTCTGGTACGGGCTGCTGACCTGGCATCTCGCGCTGGGCTCGCTCGGGCTGGCCGCGGTGGGCCTGGCGGGCTTCGCGCTGGGCCTCAGGCTTCAGGACAGGCTCGACCAGCGCTCCTTCAACCGGGCGGTGCTGGTGTTCCTGGCGGTGCTCGGGGTGTGGCTGGTGGCGAAGGCGCTCTGACCGGGGCCTCTAGGGCTGGGCGCCGGTCAGCAGGGAGAAGATCCTCCGAATCAGCTCCTCGTGGTCCTCGATGTTGTGCTGGAAGATGCGGAGCTCCTTCAGCTCGACCAGGTCCACGGTGCGGAAAGCCTCCCCGGGCTTCATCGACCCGAAGGCGATGGCCTGGAAGCACGAGCGCCCGGCTTCGGGCCGGTCGGTCACCAGGATGAAGTAGAGGTTCGGCCACTGGCGGCGCGCCATGTGGAAGATCGAGCGCTCGCCGCGCTGGTTCTCGACCGACACGAACTGGTAGGCTGACGGCCGGTATTTCACCTCGACGAGGAACTCGCCGCCGCCGTTCTCGCCCTCCGCCTCGGAAGTCACCCTGAAGTCGGGGGAAAAATCCTCGCGGCCGAACCGGAGCGGGGAGGTGTTGTTGCGGAAGGGTTTGATCTGATAGCGAGCGCGGCGGAAGATGGATTCCACCAGGGCTTCAGCTATACGGCTCTTGACCTCGAGCAGATCCATTGGTCCTCCCCCGAACCGGGGAAAAGGCGCTGAAACCCGCGCCGATGTGGCGCAGTTACATAGTATCATCCGCCGGGGTTCCGCCCCGAAGCCCTTATCACCCCCTTAAACCCAGGAGGTAATACATGCTCACTCGCCGCCAGATGATCGCTACCACCACTTTCGCCGGATACGCCGTGGCCGTCGACAAGGTGCTGGCCCAGGCGATCAAGACCGACACCGACGGGCTCGTCGCGGGCGATCAGGTAGTCAAGATCGGGACATACGAGATGCCCGTCTACGAGGCACGCCCGGCGTCGGGGAAGGACACCCCGATCGTGCTCGTGATCTCGGAGATCTGGGGGGTCCACGAATACATCCGCGACTGCACGCGGCGGTTCGCCAAGGCCGGCTACTGTGCCGTGGCGCCCGAGCTGTTCAAGCGCGAGGGCGGGGTGGCGCAGCTCCCCAACGTTCAGGACATCCTGAAGATCGTCCTGGCCCAGAAGCGCGAGCAGACCCTGGGCGATCTCAAGGCAGCCGTGGACTGGGCCAAGAAGCGACCGAACGTCAAGGCGGCCAGCGTGGGGGTGACGGGCTGGTGCTGGGGTGGGTCCACGGTGTACCAGGAGGCGGCCACGAATCACGATATCAAGGCGGCGGTCGCGTGGTACGGCCCGCCGGCGCGTCCCTATCAGGGCGCCTCCGGACCGGTGACCGGGTTCGACCTCGCCAAGGACATCCACTGCCCGTTCCTCGGGCTCTACGGCGAGACCGATCAGAATCCCAAGCCGGAAGACGCCAAGCGCATGGAAGAGCTACTGAAGCAGCACAACAAGAACGTCGAGGTCGTCATCTATCCGGGCGCGGGCCACGGCTTCCACGCCGACTATCGGCCGTCCTACAACGCGGCCGCGGCGCAAGACGCCTGGAAGCGCTGCACCGACTTCTTCGGCAAGAACCTGAAGACCTAGCGCGAGGCGCTAGACAGCCGGTGACACTGTCAGCGCCCGGACCGGACTCTCCGAGACCGGCCGGGCGCTGGCGCGCACACCACGATCGAGCCACGCCGCGAGCGGGTGGGACATCACGCTCCCGCAGCGCGGGCACGGCGCGCCCATCGATCCGTCGAACACCGTGTTGCAGTCGAGCTCCAGACACAGGGCGGCCGAGCCGAGCTCGACGTTGAAGGCCGGGCGCTGACCCATGTCGGCCCGCTTCACGGCCGTCTGGCGGATTCGACGACGCGTCCCTGGAGCACCGAGGCCAGAATATCGGCCGTCTTGCGACCTGCCCCCATCCACATCGGTCGCACCGGCAGGCTGTTCGCGATCCCGATCACGCGCCGCGGTGTTCCCAGGTCCGACCACGTCAGCCCGGGCAGTCGCGAGACGCCGAGCCATCCCGGGCAGCGCTCGAGGACGCGGCGGGAAAAGTCGGTCGTGGGCAGCAGGGAGTAGGCCTGGCGCACCGCCCAGCCTTCGTGTCGGCTTCCCGAGAAGGCCCCGATCAGGTTGAGGCGATCGTCGACGTCCGGGAGGAACTCGTGCCCGGCACCGAGCAAGGTCGGGAGGGTCGTCACGAACGCGAACGTGTTCCAGAGCCAGCCGGCGCTCATGCAGCGCTGAGCGCTCTCGGTCTCCGGCTTCTCGAGAAACCCCTGAACGCGCCGAATGGGCCCGTCGATGATCTCGCCGACGATGGTTCCGGGCGCGACCCAACCGTATTCGCGCTCCGGCGACGTCGGGCGCGCGCCCAGCAAAATCAGCCGCTCCGGGTGGCGTTCGACGAAGCGCACCACCTCGGCCACGTGCACCAGGAAGGACTCCTCCTCGCGGATGTAGTGATCGGACGGGAATACGGCGACCGTCGCGTCGGGGTCGAGCCGACGGATCATGTGGGCCGCGTAGACGATGGCCGTTCCAGTCCCGCGATCCTCCGGCTGCAGCAGCACGTGCGGCGCCGCGCCGTCGCTCAGCTCTCGGTCGATGTACTGCGCGTGATCGTACTGGCTGACGACGACCGTGCGCTCCGCGGGCACGATGCGTCCCACCCGGTCGAGGGTCTGGCGCAGCAACGACGAGGGGCCGAGCAGCGGTACGTACTGCTTGGGCCGCTCGTCACCAAAGAGCCGCCTCACCAGCGGTCTGAGTCGGCATCCTTCGCCACCGGCGAGCACGACCGCCCAGGTCTTGGACGCTGGGACGGGACGGGCGGCCTGTTGAACCCTGAGCTTCCGCTCCGGCAGGGACTCGATGGCGACAGCACTGGTCTTGACCATCATCGCTCTCCCTCTCGTCGTTGAGGCGCCGGCGAATCGCCGACGGGTTAACCGAGCACGGCGCTCGCGCACCCAGTCGAGAATGCGCTACGAGAAAAGGGCGACCAATCGGGGAAACACCTGAACCGTGCCCCAGTAAACCCCGACCGGGTCGGCGAATACGAGCCGGAAGGGTCCTCGGCCGGCCCGCGCTCAGACGACGGCGAAGAAGCGCGCGGGGGCGCCCTCTGTGCCCGCGATCTTGTAGAACGGCGCGGCGAAGTCCACACGCCGGCGGGGGAGCGCGGCGAGATTGGTCAGCCCTTCCATGATGACGACCCCTGCGCCGAGGATCACCCGGTGCATCGGGAAGTCCTCCGAGGAGAAGTCCGGCAGGCGCGCGCAGTATTCCTCGAAGAAGTCGAAGCCGATGTTCTTCGGCCCGCGCGCCACCAGCCATTCCGCCGTCTCCGGCGGAAAGTAGGGCGACTGGGTGAAGTAGTCGGGCCACCGGCCATACATCGTGTCCGTCCAGTCCGTGCGCAGCAGCACGATGTCGCCCGGCTTCACGTCGTCGGCGCCGCCGCGCTTCAGATCGTCGATCGTGATCGCGTGATTCGCCCCGGCGAACGACAGGTCGACCACCACGGCCTCGCCCATCACCTGGTCGAGGGCGATCTCGGCGGTGGTGATGCCGTCCTTGAAGACGTGCAGGGGCGAGTCGATGTGCGCGCCGGTGTGCAGGCTCTGGTGCACGCTCGAGACCTGCCAGAAGCCCGGGCCGCGCCGGTGCGGCGTGATCTCGAGCCGCATGTTCGTCGAGGGCGGGGAGAGGGTCGCGTCGTCGACGGTCACCGAGAGATCGATGTAACGCTTCACGGGTACGGCCTCCGTTGTTCGCGCGGGGCCAGGCGGTCCACGAGCTCACGGGCCCAGGTCATTTTCTCGGGCGACATCACGAGCTTCTCGGCGAACGACTGGCCGAAGGGCCGGGTCGCGTCGATGCCCAGCTTGGCGGTGATGCCCCGATCGTCGGCGCTCGGATCGAGCATCGCCCCCAGGCTTCCGGAGATGACGACCAGATCGCGGTCGGCCTGCATGCGGGTGGCGACGGCCCAGAGCACCTCGGACTCGTCGAAGACGTCGATGTCGTCGTCGACGACGATCACCAGCTTCAGGTAGTGATCGACGCCGAGGACGATCGGGATCACGTGCTTGGCCTCGCCCGGTCGGCTCTGCGCGATCGACACGTAGGCCGTGAACGACGAGGTCCCCGACAGCGGCACGTGCACGCCGCGAACGTTGGGGATGACCCGCCCCAGCGCATTGGCGATCTCGGCCTCGCGGATCAGGCCGAGGGTGGTGATGTGATCGCCCGCGCGCCCGGAGCCGATCGATTGAAACCAGGGCCGCTCTCGCATCGCGATCGCCCGTGCGACGAAGACGTGCTCGGTCGAGCGCCGCGAGAGATAGCCCGTGAACTCGCCGAACGGGCCCTCGGGCTCGCGCACGCCCGGCAGGATCTCGCCCTCGATGACGATCTCGGCGGAGGCCGGCACGTGCAGGTCGATTGTGGCGCAGGGCGCGACCTGGAGCGGCTCGCCGAGGAGCCCGCCGACGACCTCGAACTTGCCGACGTCGGCCGGCGGATAGGCCAGCGAGCCCATCGAGACCAGCGGGTGCAGCCCGAGCACGATCGCGCAGGGGAGCGCCTGGCCTTTGGCTTCCGCGCGCCGCTGGTACTCGAACATGCGGCGCCGCGAATGAAGGCTCACGCCCATGCGGTCGCGGCCCTTGAGCTGGAAGCGATGGTAGCCCTCGGTCTCGACGCCGGTGTCGGGATCGCGGGCGACCAGCATTCCGGCGGTGAGGTACCGGCCGGCGTCGCCCGGGAAGTATCGCGGGATCGGCAGGCTCGCCAGATCCATGGCGGGCCCGGTCAAGGTGCGGTGACGGAACGGAGGATCCGGGACCACCACCGGCTTCACGTGGTCCTTGATGCGGCGCGCGTACTCCGCGGCGAGCCCGCGCTCGTCGACCCCGAGCGCGAAGGCCAGCGCGCGGCGGCTCGCGACCACGTTGCAGACGATGGGTATGTCGTAGCCGGCGATGCGATCGAACATCAAGATCGGGTAGCGGCGGCGCCGCTCGTACTCGAGGACGAGCGCCATCAGGTCTTCCGCGATCGAGACCGGCTCGCCGACCCGGATCACCTCGCCGGGGTGCGCCCGCTCGTAGGCCGCGACGAAGCTCCGGAGATCCTGATCGGCCATGGCAGTCGATCCTACCCCGAGACGGACTCAGAAGTGGAAGTGCGTGCCGAGGCCGAAGTATTGCACCTTGTCCTTGTAGAACTGGCCGTTGGGCGAGTGGCCGGTGAAGTACTCGAGCAGGATCTGGAGCTTCCTGGTCAAGAGGACGCCGTCGATCTCGATGCCGGCGCGCGCCGACACATCGGCGCTCCACCCGTTTTCCTCACGGTGCTGGACGTCGACCGCGGCGATGGGGCGCCACCGCGAGTCACGCGAGGGCCAGGGGCTCCTGAGCTCGATCCCGTACTGAGCCGACAGGGGATCGAGGCTCGACGGCGTCTGGTCGAACAGGTAACCGCCACCGACATATGTGCGAAGCACGTCGCCGAATTCGTAGGAGAGCTTCAGGTCGATGCTCTCGTAGCTGAGGTTGATCCGATTGGTGCGCGTGCGCAGGAGAAACTCGTCACCCAGGTGGCTGCTCTGATGGAACACGCGGACCATCGCGGTGAAGTCCTCGTAGCGGAGCGTGAGCGGGATCCCGACGAGGTAGTCCGCGTTGACCAGGTCGAACGATTCCGCGTCGATGTCGAACACCGAGAAGACACCGGCTTGGAGGCCCACCTCCCACCATGCTCCGGCGATTCGGTCCCGGTAGAAGGCGAAGCTCTCGCCGAAGCTCACCGCCGCGATGTCGGAGAACTGGCGATCGTTGAGGTAGCGCTGCCAGGCGGCCGCGAAATGCGGCCAGCGCGGATCGGCGACCAGCGGCTTGAAGAGCACGCCGCCCGGGAACACGCCGGTCTGCCACTCGGCCAGAACGCGCGGCGGCTCGGGGGCGGCGCTCGCCGCCGGGGCCGGCGGCTGGACACCCGGCTCGAGCACCACGACGCGCGTCACGCCGCGGATCCGTTCGAGCTGCGTGACGACGCGGGCCCGGTCGGCGGCGGCGAGATCCGACGCCGCGAGCGTGATGACGCCGTTGTGCACGCGCAGCGACGGTGCGGTCAGCGAGAGCTCGCGCTCGAGGACGGCCGCGGCGTAGCCGGCGATGAACGAGTCGTCGGTGGGCGCGGCCAGGGCGCTCGGGACCGCCAGGACAGTCAGAAGGAAGACGAGACACGCGGTGCGGACCATCATCATGATCCTCCGTGAGCGATCGGACGTGGAGGGGTGGTCGAGGGCCTGCCATTTCGGTTTGACAGGCCGGCGGCGCGACTGCTATGAAGCAAACGCTCCGCGGAATGGTGTTCTGCAGTGCGGAACAGTGGCGAGGTGGACGAGATGGCGCGCGTGCTTCGGTCGGTCAACAACGCCCTCGCTGTACTCGAGTCCTTCAGCGTCGAGCGCCCGGAGATCGGGGTCACCGAGCTGAGCCAAGCGCTCGGCCTGGGCAAGAGCACGGTCCACCGGTTGCTCACGTCGCTGGCCTCACGCGGCTACGTCCGCAAGAACCCCGACACCGAGCGGTACTGTCTGGGGTTCAAGGCCTTCGAGGTCGGCTCGCTGATTGCCGGCCGCGGAGCGATCCGTGAGGTCGCCGCGCCATTTCTCCGGAGCCTCATGCTGACGACCAAGGAAACCGTCCACCTGGGCCTCCTGGACGAGTGGGAAGTCGTGTACATCGACAAGATGGAAAGCGACCAGCCCCTGCAGATGTACTCCCGTATCGGGCGTCGGGCACCTCTCCACTGTACGGCGTTGGGGAAGGCGCTGGTGGCCTGGGAGCCGGAGGACTGGCTCGAGCGGTTTCTGCGCCGGCGCCTGCGCCCCTACACCCCGTCGACCCTGACCGAACCCGGCGATTTTCGACGCGAGCTCCTGAAGATCCGCGCCACGCGCTACGCGCTCGACGGCGAGGAGTTCGCGCTGGGGCTCAAGTGTGTCGCGGCACCGCTCTTCGACCACTCCCGGCGTGTCGTCGCGTCGATCGGCATCGCCGGTCCCGCGGTGCGGCTGTCCAGCGAGCGTTTGCCGCGTCTGGCTTCGCTGGTGCGTGAGTCGGCGGCTGGGGTCTCCCGAGCCCTAGGAGCCGATCGGGCGGTCTGAGAAGCGAGCCACGAGGGCCTGCACCAAGGTCCAGTCGTCGGCCCGGATCGAATCCCCCTGGTATCCCACCCGCAATATGACTGTTGGATCACGTGCCCGAGGTGACTGACATGACCAATCCCGAGGCCCGCGCGGTCTGTCGATCGCTGGCGGGCGTGCTGGCGATCACAGCTCTTCTCTCCCTCTCGAGCTTTGGACAGGCCCAGCCGGCGAAGCCGGGACCCCGAGAGCAGGCGGTGTATCAGCTCGCGCGCGACGCCTATTTCTACGCCTATCCAATCGTCAGCATGGAGACGACGATGCGGCAGGTCACCAACGTGCCGAACGCGAGCGCCGTACCCATGCGCGCGCCGATCAACCAGTTCGCGCATGCGCGGGCCCATCCCAAGGCGGAGGACAAGGACGTCGTACGCTTCAACTTCGACACGCTGTACTCGCTCGCCTGGGTCGACGTCGCCCGCGAGCCGATGGTGCTCTCGGTCCCGGACACCGGCGGGCGCTACTACCTGCTCGAGATGCTCGACATGTGGACGGACGTGTTCGCCGTCGTCGGTCAGCGCACGACCGGGACCAGGGCCGGCCACTTCGCCCTCGTGGGACGCGGCTGGCGGGGTCCGCTGCCTCGGGGCGTCGACAAGATCGAGGCGCCGACGTTGCGATTCTGGGTCCTGGGCCGTACCCAAACCAGTGGGCCCGGCGATTACGCGAACGTCCACAAGGTGCAAGACGGCTACAAGCTGACCCCGCTGAGCGCCTGGGGCAAGGCTTACGCGCCTCCACAGAGCGTGCCGACCGACCCGACTGTCGATGGCAAAACACCGCCGATGGTGCAGGTGAATCGCCTCGACGGCGTCACGGTGCTCGCGCGCCTCAGGGCGTTGATGGGCAAGTATCCGCCACATGCCAACGACTACCCGATGCTCCTCCGGCTCCGCGCATTTGGCCTCGAGCTGGAGAAACCGTTCGATGCCAAGAAGCTCGACGCGGCGACGGTCACGACGATCAATGCCGCGGCCAAGGACGCGCTCGAGGACCTCGCGCAGTCCATGAAGCGGCTCGGCAAGCTGGTCAACGGCTGGAACGTCGTGACCCAGAACATCGGCACCTACGGAACGTCCTACAAGCAGCGCGCGATCATCACGCTCGGCGGGCTCGGCGCCAGCCTTCCCCAGGACGCCGTCTATCCCACCGCCCTCGTCGACGGCGTCGGACAGCCGCTCAGCGGCGCGAACAGGTACGTCCTGCACTTCGACAAGGGCAAGCTACCGCCGGTCGACGCCCTCTGGTCGATCACCATGTACGACCAGGATGGGTTCCCGGTCCCCAACCCGATCAACCGCTTCGCCATTGGAGACCGCGACAAGCTCACGCTCAATGCGGACGGCTCGCTGGACATCTACGTGCAGGCCGACTCGCCCGGGGCGGACAAGGAATCCAACTGGCTGCCCGCGCCCAAGGACGCGCCGTTCCAGCCGACCATGCGGCTCTACTCGCCGCGGCCCGAGGTGGCCGACGGCACCTGGGCGCCCCCGCCGTTGGTCAAGGCGGACTGATCTGAACGGGCCTACGCCGGTCCGAGGCCGGCCATCTTCTCGAAGGTCGTGATGAGGACGGCCAGATCCTCGCCGCCGCGGCCGGCGGCGACGGTGGCCGTACAGAGCTGCTGGGTGAGGCTCGTCAACGGTAGCGCGACGCCCAGGCGCTGAGCTTCCTCGAGCATGAGCCGCAAGTCCTTGAGGAAGAGCTCGAGCTTCATCTGCGGCTCGAAGCGATGCGCGACCATCAGCGGCCCGCGCACGTCGACCATTCGGGAGCCGCCCGCGCTGTCCTTCAGGATGTCGAGCAGCACCTGAGGGGCGAGCCCGCCCTTCGCCCCGAGCACCAGGGCTTCAGCGAGCGCGGCGGTATTGAGGGCCACCAGGAGGTTCGCCGCCAGCTTGGCCAGTGACGCGCTGCCGGCCGGCCCGACGTGGATCGTGCTCTTTCCGATGGCGGCGAAGACGGGCCGGCATGCCTCGACGACCGCCGCGTCGCCGCCGGCGAAGATCGTGCAGTCGCCGCGCTCCACCATCGCGCTGGTCCCGCTCATCGGGGCATCGAGGAACCCGATCCCGGCGGTGGCGGCGGCTTCGGCCAGGCGACGCGTCAGGGTCGGCGAGACCGTGCTCATCTGGATCAATGTGGCCGTGCGCGGCACGATGCCCAGGAGCCCGCCGGCGCCGAGAAAGGCCGCCTCGACCGAGTCGAGTGAGGGCAGGATCGTGAAGACCGCCTCCGCGCCCGCCGCGGCATCGTTCAGGCTCGACGCGGTCTTGAGCCCGCGCGATGCGAGCCCTGCCATCTGATCCGGGCGGGTGTCGTAGCCGGTGACGGTGAAGCCTCCGGCCAGGAGGCGAGAGGCCACCGCCGATCCGAGGAGCCCAACGCCGACGACAGCGATACGTTTCATCTGTTGCCCCTCACAGTCCGAGATACCGGGCCTTGATCTCCTCGTTCCTCCACAGCGCATCCGGCGCGCTGGAGTGCACGACCCGTCCGCGCGACAGCACGTGCACGTGGTCCGAGACCCGTAGCGCCATCGGAAGATTTTGTTCGACGAGCAGGATGGATAGCCCCTCGGCCTTCAGAGTCTCGATGACCCGCCCGACCTCGCGCACCAGCAGTGGCGCGAGGCCTTCGGTCGGTTCGTCCATCAGCAGGAGCTCGGGGTTGGTCATCAGCGCGCGGGCGATCGCCAGCATCTGTTGCTCGCCACCGGAGAGCTTGCCCGCCCGGTGCCCACCGCGCTCACGCAGGCGCGGGAAAAGTCCGAGCACCCGCTCGATCGTCCAGGGGCCGCCGCCATTCTTGACGGCGACCGCGAGATTCTCCATCACCGTCAGCGAGGGGAAGACGCGGCGCCCCTGCGGCACCAGACCCAGGCCGAGCGCCACCGCCCGGTTCGACGGCCAGGCCGTGATGTCCCGGTCCTTGAAGACGACCTTACCCCGGCGGGGTCTCGTGAAGCCGATGATCGATCGAATCAGGGTGGTCTTGCCCATGCCGTTGCGCCCGAGAATGCCGACGACCTGGCCGCGCGACATGCTCAGGGACACGCCCTGCAGCACGTGGCTCTCACCGTAGTAGGTGTGGATGTCACGCACCTCGAGCATCAGGACGCCCCCAGGTAGATCTCTTGGACCAGCGCGTTCGCCTTGACCTCGTGGGAGAGCCCGTCCGCGACGACCTTGCCGTAGTGAAGGACCGTGATGCGGTCGGTCAGCGCGAAAGCGACGTCCATGTCGTGCTCGATCACCAGCAGCGTGATGGCGGGGTCGAGCTTCGTCAGGAGCGCCGTCATCGCGTGAGATTCCGCCGGCGAGAGCCCGGCGGTCGGCTCGTCGAGCAGCAAGAGCCTGGGCGAGCCGGCCAGGGCCAGCGCGATCTCGAGCTGGCGCTGCTCGCCGTGGGAGAGGTTCCGCACCGCCTCGCCTTCCTTGTCGGCGAGGCCCACCGCCTCGAGCACGCCTCGCGCGCGCTCGAAGAAGGCGGGATAGCGGCGTAGCGCGCGATGAAGATGGAACTTGGCGGGTGTGAGCGCCTGGACCGCCAAGAGACAGTTCTCGAGCGCCGTAAGGCGCGGGAAGAGGTTTGTGATCTGGTAGGTGCGCGCCAGGCCGAGCCCCGCGCGCCGGTGCGGCGCGTAGCGCGTGACGTCCCGGCCGAAGAGCGCGATCCGGCCGTCGGTCGGCCGCGTCTCGCCGCTGATCAGGCCGAACAGCGTGGTCTTGCCCGCGCCGTTGGGTCCGATGATCGCGCGGCGCTCGCCGGGACCGACGGTCAGGCTCACGCCGTCGACCGCGCGAAGCCCGCCGAACTCCTTCGAGAGCCCGCTCAGGCTCAGCGCGGCGGCCGGCTCCCTCATGCGCCTCGGGCTCGGCCCGGCATCAGCAGAACTTGCACGCCGGGAAGTTGCGGTCGTACACGGGCTGCTTCAGGAAATCCTCGGCCTTGTACTTCCAGAACTGCGAGACGGTCGGGTAGGTGTGAATGACGGTGTTCCAGAGCTCGCCGTCCTTCTTCTCGACCTTGCGGATGTAGATGTTCTGGACCGGGTTGCCATGCGAGTCGAGCTTCACCGGGCCCCGTGGCGCGTCGGGGATCTCGACCTTCCGCAGCGCCTCCAGGAACTTCTCGCGATTCTCCACGTCGCCGTTGATGGCCTTGGCGGCCTCGTTGATCCACCGCGTGCTCGTGTAGCAGGTCTCCGAGAAATACGACGGGACCTTGCCGTACTTCTTGCGGTATTCCGTCACGAACTTCTTGTTGACCGGCGTGTCCAGCGCGGCGCTGTAGATCAGGGGGCTCATACCGCCGATCGCCTCGTCGCCGAGCGAGGGCAGCACGAACTCGTCGAACGTCGTTCCGCCGCCGATGAGGGGCAGCTTCGCTTTGAGCCCGGCGTCCTGGTATTGCTTGGGAAAGCGCGCGGCCGAGATCGAGACCATCAGCGCGAACACGGCGTCGGCGTCGCGGCGGATCTGGGAGAGATAGGGCGCGAAGTCCGTGGTGTTGAGCGGGGCCCAGAGCTTCTGGACGATCTGGCCACCGTTCTCCTCGAAGGTCTTCTGGAAGCCGCCGATGACCTCCCAGCCGAAGGCGTAGTCGATCCCGATCGTGACGATGCGCTTGTAGCCGAGGGTCTTCGCGGCGTACTCCCCGAAGGGGTGCGAGGGCTGGCTCGAGGCCCAGCCGGTGCGGACGACCCACTTCGCCGGCTTGCGCTGCGTGAGATCGTCGGCGGCGATGACGGGATAGAGCATGGGGATGCGATACTCGTCGACCTTCGGCGCCATCGCGTAGCCGATGTGGGCGAAGACCTCGCCGACCAGGACGTGGACCTTGTCACTCTCCACGAGCTTCTGCAGCTTGGTCAGCGCGACGTTGGGCTGGCCCTGGCTGTCCTCGACGATCACCTCGACCTTGCGGCCGGCGATCGTGTGGCCGTTGTCGTCGAGCCACATCGAGATCCCGCTCGTCATGTCCTTGCCGATCTGCGCGGCGCCTCCCGTCATGGGAGTGATCACCCCGATCTTGATCGAGCCCTTCTGGGCCCACGCCGCCCCGGGGCCCGCCAGCCCGATCAAGACCGCCACCGTCAAGATTACGACGATCACCTTCTTGCCCATGGCCCGTTCTCCTTTCGTCCACTGTCGGAGCGCTCCCACGATCCCCTCGGGCGCGTACACGATCGTACCGATGTAGACGCCGCCCAGGATCAGGAGCCAGCGATGCGTGTAGACCGACACGAGGTTCTTCAAGCCCACGATGAGCGCGGCGCCGAGCGCCGGTCCGATCAGAGTGCCACGGCCGCCGAGCGCGACCATCAGGAGGATCTCGACCGAGGTCGCGAGCTCGAGGTCCGCCGGGCTCACGAAGCCGTTGTAGTAGGCCCACAGCACGCCGGCGAAGCCGCCGACGGCGCCCGCGATCACGAACCCGATGTACTTGTGCAGCCACACGTGGTAGCCGAGCGTGCGCATGCGCGACTCGCTCTCGCGGATCCCCACGAGCGTCTGGCCGAACGGCGAGCGCACGATGGTCCGCAGCACCAGCAGGGCGAGCAGGAATCCGGCGAGCGCCAGGTAGTAGAACGGGATTCCCCGCGTGAAGGACCAGGGGAGCCCCAGGTCGGGGCGCGGGACGCCGGCGATGCCGTTGTCGCCCTGGGTCATCGTGACCCATCGATGCGCCAGCCCCCACACCACCATGCCGAGCGCCAGCGTGATCATGAGGAAGTACACGCCGGTCGCGCGCAGTGCCAGGAGGCCGAAGATCGAGGCGACCGCCGTCGCCAGGAGCACGCCGACGATCAGCGTGACCCAGAATGAGGCGCCGTGCCGGGTCGCCAGGATCCCGACGCTGTACGCGCCGAGCCCGAGGTACGCCGCGTGGCCCAGCGAGGCCAGCCCGATATAGCCCAGGATGACGTCGAGGCTCATGGCGAGCACCGAGTAGATCACCGCCTGGGTGAGCAACGCGAGCAGGAACGACGAGACGAACGGCGGCGCCACCAGCAGCACCGCGAAGGCGACGCCCAGCGCGATGCGCGGCGCGCCGGGCGGCAGCGCGAGGCGCATCAGGCGCGACCGAAGAGGCCGGTGGGCCTCACGGCCAAAATCGCCGCCATCGGCGCGAACAACGTGAAGTAGGAGAGCTCGGGGAAGAGCGCCTTGCCGAAGTTGTCGAGGAGGCCGACCATGAGGCTGCCGATCAACGCGCCCTTCAGGCTTCCCATGCCGCCGACGATCACCACGACGAAGGCATAGGGCAGGATCTCGAAGTCGGCGCCGGGATAGACGCCGACGAAGCCGCCTGCCACCACGCCGGCGAGCGCCGCCAACGTCGCGCCGAGGGCGAAGACCACCATCGAGATCAGATAGACGTTGATGCCGACGCCGCGCGCCATCTCGGGGTCGTCCACCGTAGCCCGGATCATCGCGCCGATCCGGGTCCACTCGAGCGTGAGCCAGAGGATCAGGGCGATGACGACCGCCACTACGATGATGAAGATGCGGTAGACGGGGAAGTACAGCTGGCCGACGACGAACGAGCCGGAGAGCATGGCCGGGACCGCGATCGTGTAGGGATCACCGCCCCAGAGCACCAGCGCCAGATCCTGGAAGATCAGCGCGAACCCCATCGTGGTCAACACCTGGCCGAGCTCCTGGCCGCTCAGACGCTTGAGGAACGCGTTCCACTCGGCGATGCCGACCAGCGAGATCGTCAGCGCGCCCAGCACGACCGCGAGCGCGAAGCTGCCGGTCCGCCAGATCACCGTGAGGGCGACGTAGCCGCCGAGCAGGTAGTACGAGCCATGGGTCATGTTCACGATGCGCATCATGCCGAAGATGAGCGAGAGGCCGCCGGCCAGCAGGAAGAGCAGGGCGCCGTAGGACACGCC
>QHSQ01000025.1 GCA_003221615.1 Candidatus Rokuibacteriota bacterium
CGCGCGTCACGGCTCGCGATTGTACTATAGGCGCACTCGGCATACGCCTCGCGCAGTGCGCGCTGCAGGCCGTCGCGGGGCTGGGGCCCAGCCGGCCGAGGCGCGCCGATAACCAATCAGGAGGTCTCCGTGAGACTACCCCACGAACGCTTCGACTATTCACCGATCGCCGGTCGCCGACCCTGGAAGCTTCCGCGAGGGGCGCGCATCGCCGTGTGGACCATCGTCAACGTCGAAGAGTGGGACATCGAGAAGCCGATGCCGCGCGGCGTGCTCTCGGCCCCGCAGGGCGTGACGACCGTACCGGACGTGCCCAACTGGGCGTGGCACGATTACGGCATGCGCGTCGGCTTCTGGCGGATGCTCGACGCGCTGGTGAAGCGGAAGATCCGCGCGACGACCGCGA
>QHSQ01000026.1 GCA_003221615.1 Candidatus Rokuibacteriota bacterium
GAGACCCCCGTGCTCCTGACCGGCGAGAGCGGTACGGGCAAGGAGCTGGTGGCCCAGGCGATCCACTATGCCAGCCGTCGCTCCGACGGCCCCTGCGTCGCCATCAACTGCGCGGCGTTGCCAGACACGCTCATCGAATCGGAGCTCTTCGGCCATGAACGGGGCGCCTTCACCGGAGCGGAGAGGCAGAAGCCGGGCCGCTTCGAGCTCGCCGCCGGGGGCACGCTGTTTCTCGACGAGGTCGGCGAGCTCGCGGCGAGCGTCCAGGCCAAGCTTCTCCGTGTCCTCCAGGAGCGCGAGTTCCAGCGCGTCGGCGGGACCGCGACGCTCAAGGCCGACTTTCGCCTGATCGTCGCCACCAACCGGGACCTCATGGAGGCCATGGCGCGCGGCCAGTTCCGCGAGGATCTCTACTACCGGCTCAGCGTATTTCCCATTCACCTGCCGCCGCTGCGCGAGCGCGGTGAGGACGTGGTGCTCCTCGCCCAGGAGTTCGTCCGGCGGCTGGGCGAGCGGATGGGCAAGGGGGAGCCGGGGCTGAGCCGCGATGCCCGGGAGCTGCTGATGACGTACCCCTGGCCCGGCAACATCAGGGAGCTCCAGAACGCGATCGAGCGAGCGCTGATCGTTTCGGACGCCGGGCTCATCACTGCTGCCCAGCTCGGGCTGACCCTGCCGCGACTCCCGTCCGGCGAGGCGTCCCTTCCTGGTGTCCCCGCGCCGTCACGCGTCACGAGTCAGGATGCTGCGGAGGCGACCCTTCATGATCTCGAACGACACGCGATAGCCGGTGCCCTCGCCAAAGCCAAGGGAAACAAGACGGCCGCAGCGGCCGCGCTCGGGATCACCCGGATGCAGCTCTATACGAAGCTGAAGCGGTTCGGGCCCTCTCAGTAACCGCGTCGTCCGATCGGCACCTCAGACGCTCGCCACCACTGTCGTCAGGCGGCCGACCGTGATCGGTGCGGAGGCCGCCGCCACGGTGGATCGGCTGTCGGACATCGAACTCGCGGCGCTCTCCGGACTCTCTCGCTCGGCGCTTTTCTCGTTCAGCGCGAGCCTCGATCCTCGGATCTGCCGCCTCTGCCCGGAGAGCGAGTCCTCACCAGAGGAGGAGGAGCGACCATGACCGCCGAAACCCTGCAAGTGCTGAATCAGTACGCCTTCGTCATCTTGCCCGCTTTGCTCGTCGCCGAGCAGTTCGGGATTCCTCTCCCGGCGGTGCCGGCGCTGTTGGGGTTCGGCGCCCTCGCCGCACACGGGCGGGGCAACATTCCACTGATGTTGAGCACGATGGCGGCCGTCGCCCTGATCGTGGATTTCGCGTGGTACGAGCTCGGGCGGCGGCGCGGCGCGCCGGTCCTGAGGGTTCTCGGCCGCCTGTCGCTGGAGCCCGATGTCTGTCTGCGACGCGCTGAAAAGGTATTCGCCCGCTACGGCGCCGGCGGGATGCTAGTCGCGAAGTTCGTCCCCGGTTTGACGCTGGTCCTGCCGCCGCTGGCCGGCGTCTTCGGCGTCGGACGCGTGCGGTTCGCTGCCTATGAGGTCGCGGGCGTGCTGCTCTGGGCCGGAACGTGGATCGGGGTCGGATACGCGTTCGGCGATGCGGTGGCCGTGATCGCGGCCCGTGTCGAGAAGCTGGGACTCTGGCTCGTCGTCGTCGCAGCCGTGCTCGCAGCCTACATCGTCGGTATGTTCCTACGTCGCCGGCGTTACCTGCGGCGACTCCGCATGACGGCCATTGCACCGGAAGCGCTAAAGAGGCGTCTCGCCGGCGAGGTCTTCGCCATTGCGGATCTCCGCAGGCCGCTCGAGGCCAGCCGCCATGCGGATCTATATCCTGCTTCTGATCGGCGATAGCGAGGGCGAAGAGATGAAGAAGCTGATGCAAATCGATCGCGATGATCTTCTCGTGAAGGCCCTGCGGCGCCGGGAGCTGGCCGCGGCGGAGCTTCTCGTCGCCAGCTACGGCGACCGCGCATATCGCCTCGCGAGCGGCATCGCGGGAAACGCGCGGGACGCCGAGGAGGTCGTGCAGGACGCGTTGTGGAACGTGGTCCGGAAGATCGACACCTTCAGGGGTGAGTCGGCCTTCGGCACCTGGTTCTACCGGATCGTCGCCAATACGGCTTACCAGAAGCTCCGCCACCGGCCAGGTCGAGATAGCGAAATCTCGCTCGATGACGCGCTGCCGTTGTTCCACGAGAACGGCCAGCACGCGTCGCCGATCGCCGACTGGTCTCCGAGCGTGGATGACCCATCTCGCCAGACCGAACTGCGCATGGCGCTGACCGCGGCGATCGACGAGCTGCCGCTGGACTATCGCACCGCCGTCATCCTTCGCGATGTTGAAGGTCTGTCAAATGTCGAGATGGCGGAGTCGCTGGGCATCACCGTCGCCAATGCGAAGAGTCGCACGCACCGGGCCCGACTGTTTCTCCGAAAACGCCTCGGGAGCTTCATGTCCGACGCGACCGCCGGCGTCGCGGCTCCATCTCCGGAGTAACGGGTTCAGTATTGGCCGAGACGCACTCAGGTCCGTAGGCTCGACGGGCAACGGCTACCGCCGGAGGTGCCGGTGTGGTTACCCTCGGCCCTCCTCGAGCGCCGGCCCGACATTCGCCAGGCCGAACAGACGGGGGGGCACGCGTTTGGTCGATTGGTCCCACCATGACCGTTCCCCTCTTCACGGCGGGGCGGATCAGCAAGAACGTCAAGGGCGTCGCTATTGCCCAGGTGCTGCCGTCTGCGGGACGACCCGCAGCCAGCCCGAGCGACATTCCCGCACGTACGGGTAGTAGGCCTTGGCGTCGTTGCAGTAGTACCAGGAGGACGCTTGCGCAGATTGTGATGTGGTCCGAGCCGAAGGTTGGGAGATCCCCAGCAGCTCGACCTCGTAGACGAGGGTTGCGCCCGGCTTGATGAGCGGGGGCCAGCCCTGGTCGCCGTACGCAAGATCGGCGGGGCAGACGAGCCGGCTCTTGCCTCCCACCTTGACGAGCTCGAGGGCTTCGGTCCAGCACTTGATCACCCCGTTCAGCGGCACCGTCGCGGACTCGCCACGTTGCCTGGAGCTGTCGAAGACCGTGCCGTCGATGAGTCGTCCTTCGTACTTGACCGTCACCGTATCGGTGGCCTTGGGCGACGCCCCAGTCCCCGGCGTGATCGGGATCCTGATCAGGCCGGAGGCGGTTTTAGTCGCGCCCGGCTCCCGGGTCGCCTGGTCGACAAAGACCTGGCCCGACTTCTTCTCGGCGGCCGCCACCGCGGCCGCGCGAGCCTCCTGGATCTGCTTGATCTTCGGGCCATAGGTCTCGAGGTCGACCTTCGGCGTTTTGTGAAGACTTCCATCGGCCAGACCCGCCTCGACCAGTTCCAGTTCCGACGGGCTCAGATTTAACGGGCTCAAGCTGCGGTTGATGGTCAGACCGAGCGCATAGAGAGTCTTTTGCTCTTCGGTCTCGAGCTTGGGTCCGTCCGCCGCCGCGTTGACCGCGGTGGCGAGGATCAGGACAGTCGCCAAGATCACGAGCGTGCGCATGGGATTCCTTTCTCGCGGAAGTTCAAGCTGGCGATGCCGCTAAGGGGTGGGAGCCACCTTGAGCCACCCACCTGGGCACTGCTGCGTGTAGGGGTAGTACGCCTTGGCGTCGACGCAGTAATACCAATACGATGAGGCCGGCTGCTGCGCGGACACTTGGGGCTCCGGCTGGATCATCAACGGTGGCGCATAGGTGTAGGCCGGGTACGGCGACGGGAACCAGAAGGGATCCCAGAAGAAGGGATAGACCCCGAAGCCGAAAGCCGGCCCCACGAATCCGAAATCGCCGAAAAAGCCGAACCGGTGGAAGCGGTGGAAGCGATCGAAGCGGTCGAAGCGCTCGAATCGCTCTTCGTGGCGCCCATCGAAGCCGTGGCGTCCATCGAAGCCGTGGCGCCCGTCGAAGCCGTGGCGCCCGTCGAAGCCGTGGTGCCCATCGAAGCCGTGGTGCCCATCGAAGCCGTGGTGCATGCCGCCCCCCACTGGGTGACCGCCCCCGAAGCCGTGACCGCCCCCGCCGTGACCGCCCCCTCCTCGCGCCTGGCTGGGCGCATGAACCGCAAGCACGATCGCCAGTGCGGCGAGCGCCATGAATGCCAACTTCTTCGGACGTACTAGCTTGTCCATGGTGATGCTCCGCTTTCCTCCCACATCTTTCGACGGCATCGCGCCGCCGGGGATTCAGGGACGATGGGTGCGAGGGCAAGGACTCGATGCTGATTCAAAGTGGAACGCGCTGTCAGGCCACGCAACCACTGAGGAGGCGAGGGGGTTAGCGGTTTCCTCCGCTAGCCCCTTCGTCGTCTCTGCCGCTATCCCGCAACCGCTACGCCGGGTCATAAGCCGATTTCCCGCGCGACGCGTCTCCGAACACCCGCCGATCAAGCTTCCGCACCTCAGTGTCGACGCGCAGCGCCAGCGTGCAAGCTGCGGCGAGCGTCGATGCACGCGCCTGGCCCGCTCCACCGTGCGGCGTCGACTGATGTCCTCACTTCGTAAACCTCGTCACTCGGAGCGCGACGCTATGGCTCAACACGACTGAACTCGAGCATGACTGGGCCCTCCGAACTCAGGTGCGCCAGGCCGTAGAGCCTGCGGCCGGACTGCGTGAGGGACATCGAGCGTTGTGAGTTGGCCTCGGAGAAGACCACGGTATTTCCGTGCACCGCCAAAGTGCCTGAATACTTGACGTCGGCTCCCCGGCCGCGGCGTTCCGTCAAAATCCACGTCCCATCGTCGTTGATCCGGAGGCTCTCGCCGGCACTGTAGTACCCCGCGCTCGAGCCGACTTCAGACGCTGATCCGTACCACGTTCCGCTCAACGGCGAGCGGCCGGTGGTAGGCGTGTCCGTGGTGATCGCGGGCGGTATCGACGCGGCCGCGCCGTTCGCGGCCGGGTTGCTCGCACAGCCAGCCAATAGCGCCGCCACCAGGGCAATGCTCAACACGGCGATCGATCGTTTCGTCATCTCGGCTTCCTCCTGTGAAAGGGATCGTTGCGAAAGAGATCGCGCCCGGCAGGACCTGACCGCGTCATGGTTTCGGGACCATGTCCGGATCCTGATCGAACGGCTCGAAGCAGGTGGAGAGGGCGCCCGCAATGCAGGTGTAGGCGTGGTGCTGCTCGCTGGGGTCGGTGACACTCACGACGCGATCGAGAGGGTGAACTCGCGGCGCGACGAGCTCGAGCACGACCAACGGTAGGGCAACCATCACGCCGAGCCCAATGATGATCACGCTCACCGAGGCGAGACGTCTCACTCTTACTGCTCCTCCGCTCAACCTCAGTGCATCAGCCTTGCCGAAGTGGAGTCCGGAGGTCCGGGTCGAAGAATCCGTGTGTTAGCGCCGCCGCAGGGCGCAGATGGCATTTGGAGAACCGGATCGGTGTGGTGGGCACACATCGGTCGTGTGTAGACGCACATACCAATGTGCGGAAACACACCATCGACGGGTGTGGCGCGGTTCGCGCCGCGCGCAGTGGTTACTCGGTCAGGCCGAAGCGCTTGAGGCGTGCGTAGAGCTGGAAGCGCGTCAAACCCAACGCGGCGGCGGCGCGTGACTTGTTGCCGTTGGCGGCGGCGAGCGCGTCGGCAATCGCGCGCTTTTCCAGCTCGGCCAGCGACTCCACCCTCGGCGGCTGCGATGGAGCGATACCCGCGGTGGACGGCGGCGGCGCAGAACGCTCCGAGTCGCCGGATGCCTCACGCCTCCCGCCGATCCCAAGGTGCTCGGCGGTGATGAGCATGCCGTCGGAAACGATCAGGGCACGCTCGATGGCGTTCTGAAGCTCCCGGATGTTGCCGGGCCAGCGGTACGTGAGCAGCGCGTCGCGGGCGGCGTCGTCAAGACGAATATCGCCCTTGCCCATCTTTGCGCCGAGCTCGCGCATGAAATGCTCGGCAAGCAGCAACACGTCGCTCCCTCGCTCACGCAGCGGCGGGAGATGAACGCGGAACACGGCCAGGCGATAGTAGAGATCGTCGCGAAACCGGCCATCGGCAACCGTCTGTTCGAGATCGCGATTCGTCGCGGCGACGAGGCGAACGTCGGCCGTGAGCGTCGCCGTCCCGCCCACACGCTCGAACTGGCGCTCCTGCAGGACGCGCATGAGCTTCACCTGCGCCGCCGGCGTCATCTCCGCCACTTCGTCCAGGAACAGGGTGCCGCTGTTGGCCAGCTCGAAGCGCCCACGTTTCAGCTTGTCGGCGCTGGTGAAGGCGCCACGTTCGTGGCCGAACAGCTCCGACTCTATGAGGGTCTCCGGGAGCGCCGCGCAGTTGATCGCGACGAACGGCCCCTCGCGACGAGGGCTCGCGTGATGAATGGCCCGGGCGACGATTTCTTTCCCGGTTCCGCTTTCACCGGTGAGGAGCACGGTCGTCTCGGTCGCCGCCACTCTTCTTGCTTGCTCGAGCGCCGCGAGAAATGCCGGCGCATGGGCGATGATGCGAGAAAAGTCATGGCGATCGTCGAGCGTGGTCCGGAGCGACTCCACACGCACTTGCAGTTGCCGCGCTCTCGCCTCGGCGGCACCCGCCCGCTGCTGCTCCTCGGCGAGACGCTGATGCTGGACGGCGATGACCAGCGCCGCGGCGATGGCCTCGACGACTTCGACGTCCGCGTCGTCGTACCAGCCCGGCTGCCGCTTCGCGAAGTACGCGTACCCCTCGAGGTGCTGGCCGAACAGAAGGGGGGCGATGAGCACGGATCGTCGGCCGGTCGCGAGGATCCACGCGTCGCCGGGCCGGCTGGGATCGAGCTCACGCTCGGCGTCGTGGATGAGCATGGTCTCACCGCGGGCGAGGTGGTCGGACGTGGAGAACTCGTTCGGCGCCGCCATTCCTGCGTAGAGATGCTCTCCGTCCGTGTCAGGGACGCCAATCATCTCCAGCGCACGGCCGTCGGCATTCGCGACGCGAACCGCCATCGCGTCGAAGGCGACGACGGGATGCAGCGCGTCGCCGAGGCGCTCGAGAAGATCGCCGACCTTGAGGCTGGCGCCGAGGATCGGCACCAACGCCGCCACCGCCTTGAGCCGGGCCCGACGCCGTCGCTCTCGGAGAAAGAGCACGACACTCTGAACGAAGGGCCCGATGACATCCGCGATCTCGCGACACGCCGCCGCGTGCTCGGCGCCGTACATGTCTGGCAGGAAGCTCGCCACGCCGAACCCTCCGATGACACGGCCGCTGGCGTACATTGGCACCGCGACCCCCGCCCGGACACCAACGGCCATTAACCGTGCCTGCTGCGTGGCGTTCAGCGGCATGCCCGGATGATGCTCAGCGTCGACGAGGAGGAAGACGCCACCTGCGAACACCCGCGCGAGGTCCGAGTCGTCGACGATATATCTACCGCTCGGATCGAAGTCGGTCGTGTAGCGGCCCTCGTGCAACGCGGGTCCGTTGCCCGAATGTTCCGCGAAGATCGTGAAGGTACGGCCATCCTCCCCGAGGTAGGTGATGATCACGCGATCGTGCGCGACGAGGCGCTGCGCGCGTGCCGAGAACTCGGCCAGGAAGCGCTGCGGGTCGAACACCTCCTGCATCGAGCGGCCAAACGCCGCGATGCAGGCGAGCAGATCGGCGAGGGACGATTCTCTCGGCTCCAACATCGTCACCACGTCCTTCGCGCGCTGAGCACGGCAGACGGCGGCGGCAAACGGCCAAGGCGGTCGATGGTGACTGGCGTAGGTGCATCAAGCTTGCCGGACGACAGCCTAAGAGGCTGCGCTCGAAGACTCACGAGGTTACCTGAGGTGCCGGAACCGCACCGCTCGGTAGTGCGTGTCGTTCGATACAGGTCGTACGGGATCACACGCCCGTCCGCATCAAACGACACACCGGCTACGCCGTTGGGTATGTTTGGGTATGCGTCGCCCCTCGCGCCCTCAGTAACTTGCCCTCCTTAGCTTGGGCGTTCGCTCGGCCCGCCCTTGGCCCAGACCGGGGTTGGCGCCGGGCAAGAGGGGCACGCTGGTTCTTCCAGGCCGGTGGCCCTCCGAGGACCGTGGCGGATCTCTGCTGAAATCGAGAGCCCGCGACGAACGCGCCTGCATCAGCATCTAGAAGAGCGTGAGTGCGGTTCACGATTAGAGGAGCTTGACGATGCGCGGATCGAGATTCCGAGCCCTTCGCGCTCCGGCTGCGCGGAGCTGAGCCAGAATTTCTCGCGGGAGAGCCGCATGGACACCCATCAGGGCGAGCAACTGACTGTCAGACTAGTGCTGCTGGGCGAGCCCAGTCTCTGGTGCTGGGAAATCGTCGATACCGCGGACGGTGCCATTGTCGAAAGCAGCTGGGCGACGGATTGGACGGGCTACAAGTCATCGCCCGAGGCGTTGCGGGCCGGGATCATGCGGCTCGCCGCCCTAGCCGGCGGCGGCCGGCGAGCGCAGCCGAGCCGTACAGATTCCTGAAGGACGCTATTGGCCCACGAAGCCGGAGAGATCGGGCCAGGACACCTTGCCCGACCATGCCGGTCGCGCCGAAGAGCGGGACGTTCATCGCGCGGTCAGCATCAAAAGCACGCCTGAACCACTCCGCCGTCCACCCGGAGGGCGGCACCGTTGGTCGCGGCGGAGAGCGGGCTGCACACGTAAGTGACCAGATTGGCCACCTCTTCGGTCATCGCGAACCGCTTCAAGAGCGAAGACGGACGGAAGGTCGTAAAGAACTCCTTTTCGAATTCCGCAAACGATTTGCCGCCGCTGAGCTGTCCCGCCAACTCCTCCACACCGGAGGAACGTGTCGGACCGGGCAACACTGCATTCACGGTGACGGCTGTGCCGGCACACGATTGGGCAAGGCCGCGCGACACGGCAAGCTGCGCGGTCTTCGTCATGCCGTAGTGGATCATCTCGGCGGGGGTGTTGATCGCGCTCTCGCTGCTGATGAAGACGATGCGCCCCCAGTTCCGCTGCTTCATGCCGGCCAGATACGCCCGGCTCAGACGCACGCCGCTGAGCACGTTGACCTCGAAGAACCGCCGCCAATCCTCATCGGGAATGTCCTCGAACGGCTTGGGCTCGAAAATGCCGAGGTTGTTCACGAGAATGTCCACGCGCGGGAACCGCTGGAGGAGCGTCTCTGTCGCCGAGGCCGTCGAGAGATCGCCCGCGAAGCTCTCAATCCGGGCATCCGGCACGGTCTGATCAATCTGCTTCTTCGCCTCAACGACCGCTTTGTCCGAACGACCGTTCACGATGACTCGTGCGCCTTCGCGGGCCAGCCCGCTGGCGATGGCAAACCCGATACCTTTGGTGGAGCCCGAGACGAGGGCAGTCTTGTCAGCTAGTTTCAGGTTCATGGATAGGACCCTCCGGTCTTTAGAGTGGCGGAGGGACCTGGTTGGCGCCGCGCCTGCGAAAAGGAGGTGTGGCTTCCTTCCTCCTCGCCGTCAGGTACCGGGACGATCCGTGTGCCACAATGGGCCGGCTGAGACTGGACGTCGCCCCATGACCGTGACGGAGGCGAGGCCCTGACATGAAGACGAAGTTCGATCTCCCCGGGATCAAGAAACTCTTGCTCCGGCGGCCCGCGGACACGGAGTCGTTGGACGCGTCTGCGGCTCCAGCACGGGCGCTGTTCGGACCGACGCCGGAAACGGCGGTGGCCGAGAAAGGCAGCAGCCTGGTGGACTTCCTCAAACAGGTGACCCTCTTCGAAGACCTTGGTCGCCGGGACCTGCGGCGTCTCGCCCGCATCGTCCACGAGCGCGACTACCACGACGGCGAGTACATCTTCCAGGAAGGAAAGCCCGGCGCGACGTTCTTTGTCCTGCGGCGAGGCCTGATCGAGGTCGTGAGGGAGGGCAGCAGCGGCACGGAAGTCCCCCTCGCCATGCTGGAGCCGCCCGCCTCCTTCGAGGAGTCGGCGGCCATGGGAGCGGAGTCGGTTCGCTGGTTCTCGGCCCGGGCGCGTGGCCCGGTCTCGTTGCTGACTCTCGGGAAATCCGACCTGGACGCGCTCAGCGTCAACTTCCCGCTGCTGGCGAACAAAGTTCTCATGAGGTTGGCGGGCATCATGGCCATCCGCTTCCGGATGCTCCTCGACGCTCAGTACCTCAAGGAGTCAGAGAAGCCTCAGGAGACCGATCAGTGACGCTCGCCGACACCTCGAGCCGGGCAGGAGTGGTCTTCAAGTCTCTCGCCGCTGCGGCTGGAGTGGTTCTGGGGGCATACCTTGTGTGGGGACTCCGGAGCCTGATCGTGCCCGCGACGGTCGGTGGTCTGCTGGCGTACATCTGTCGCCCCCTCGTCGCCCGCCTGGAGCGCAGCCGGGTACCGCGAGGCGTGGCGATCGTGTTGCTGCTGCTCGTGTTCGTGCTGGCGGCGCTCGTCATCGTGAACCGGATACGCGCCGTCATGCCGAGCGACGCGGACGCGCTCGAGCTGAGGATCCGCGCGCTCTACACATTGAACCATCGCTACGAAGCCTTGATGGGGCTGGATCGGCCGCTGACGCGAGGCAATCGGATCTACCGATTGATGCATGACGACCTGGACCCCTTGTTGGATCGTGTCGGCCAGCTGCTCGCCCTGACGCCAGAAGAGCGCGCCCAGTTCGTCGCCTCGCGGCCTCGCGGCGCCCACGACGCGCCGGCCGGATCCGATCGGCTGGTCGAGTACGAACGAGCAAACGTGGAAACGCTCGAACGGCGGGCTCGGGCAGCGCTCGCTGAGCCGGCCACGAAAAGCGCTCCGCGTTCGCTTGCGGCCTCCGCGCCCACCCCGGCCGCGCAGACCCCTCTCGCCGCGCTGGGCGACATCCTCTCCACCTGGATCATCGCGCCGCTGATGTTTCTGTTCCTGCTGCGGGATACCGGCGAGATCAAGCGCGGCCTGCTGAGGGCCGTCCCCAATCGGCTGTTCGAGCCGGCGCTGAACGTACTCGCGGATCTCGACCGTGCGCTGGGCGACTACGTGCGCGGCCTCTTCCTCGAGTGCTGTTTGCTCGGCCTGACCGTGGTGTTGTTACTGACCCTCATCGGCGTTCCTCTCCAATGGGCGATCGCGATCGGGATCTTCACGGGCGCGACCAACGTGATTCCGTACATGGGCTTCGCGGCGGCATTGCTGAGTGGGCTGGCCTATGCGCTGCTGGCGGAGGACATCCGTCCGCCGCTGCCGATGGTGAGCAGCGAGAACTTCGTGATCTGGGTTATCGTGGCGGTGGCCCTTGCCGAGCTGCTCAAAAACGTTGTGTATGAGCCCATCGTCCTCGGGGGCGCCGTCAACCTTCACCCGCTCGTGGTGGTAATCGGGGTCCTGGGAGGAGCCGTCCTGTTTGGACTGGTCGGGATGCTCCTTGCGGTTCCGACCATCACGGTCGTCAAAGTCTTGGTCTCCAGCACCGCCAGGCAGCTCAAAGCCTACGGGCTGATTTGAAAGCAATGCCGGGGTCTACACCTGTGCGACCCCGCCATCCACGAACAGTTCAGTTCCCGCGATGTAGCTGCTGTGGTCGGAGGCGAGGAACACCACGGCCTTGGCGATCTCCTCGGGTGTGCCGAACCTGCCGAGGGGAACACTGTTCGAAATCATCTTCTTGCGTTGCTGGCCGGTCTCTCAGCCCAGCAGGTCATTGAGTCCGGGGGTGTCGGTGAAGCCGGGGCTCACTGCGTTGACGCGAATGCGGCGATCCTTCAAGTCCGTCGTCCACGTCCGCGCGAACGAGCGCACGGCGGCCTTCGTGGCGCTGTAGACACTCCACTGCGGGGAGCCTTTACTGGCAACGATGGACGCATTCAGGATGATCGAGGCACCGTCGGGCATCAGCGGAAGTGCCTTCTGCACCGTGAACAGGAGGCCCTTCACATTGATGTCGAAGATCGAGTCGAAGTGCTCCTCGGTTATGTTGCCCAGGGAGGCAAAGGCGGCCGTACCGGCGTTGGCGAAGACGATATCGAGCTTGCCCTTTTCGCGCTTGATCTGCACGAAGAGGCGATCGAGATCGCCAAGGTTCGACGCGTCGCCTCGGACACCGCTGACATTTCCTCCGATCTCCTTCACCGCCGCCGCCAGCTCGGGATCACGCCGCCCCGTGATGAAGACGTACGCGCCTTCGCTCACGAACGCCTTCGCGGTCGCGAGGCCTTCCTTGGTCCTTCACGAACGAGAACGCGGCCGCGGCCAGGCGATCGGGCCGAACCAGGCGCCGCTCGCGACAGCTCCGGCGTTCATCAGCCCGAACGCGGCCAGCGCCACACTGAGCGCGACGAAGACGTGCGTCACATCGCCGCTCCATCGCAGGGCCAGCCAGCCTCCGCCGGCCGCGATCACAAGGCGCGTCAGGTTCGCGAGCAATGGCCACGAGAGCCGCCCGGCGCCCTGCGATGCGAAGTAGAGCGCCATGCCGAGGCCGAAGAGGCCGTAGAACGGACCGACCGCCCGCAGATAGCGCGAGCCGGCGTCGAGCATCGCGGGGTCCGTGTCGAACAGCGAGAGCCACGCGTGCGGGACGGCAGCGGCACCGAGCCCGATGATCTCGGTGAGGCCCGCCGCGATCCCGGCACCGATCCAGGCCGCGCGCAGCGCGCGCTCACGCTGGCCCGCGCCGATGTTGGTTCCGACGATGGCGACGAGCGGCCCACCAAACCCGAATACGAGAGGAACCAGAAGGTACTCGAGGCGCGAGCCGATCCCGTAGCCGGCGATCGCCGCGGGTCCGAAGCGGCCGACGTATCCGGTCGCGATCGCGATCGTCAGATTCGTCTGAACGGTGATCAGGGCGGCGACCGCGCCCACTCGTAGAATGTCGTGGAACAGCGGCCAGCGGAAGCCGACGTCGACGAAGGAAAGACGGACGGCGCTGCGCCCCGCGAGAAGATAAGCGACCAGGGCGAGGCTTCCGACGACGTAGAAGACGATCACCGCAACGGCGCCACCGGCCACGCCGAGACGCGGGAACGGCCCCCAGCCGAAGATGAGGCACGGGGACAGGGGGATCAGCGCCGCCGCGCCGACAGGTGTGATCACCGCGGGCACCGCCATGTTACCGGTGCCGCGGATCACGTTCGCGAGCGAGTTGAAGACCCAGATCAGGATCGCTCCCGAGAAGACCACATTGGAGTAGGTCAGCGCCGCGGTCAGAGACGCGCCGCTCCCGCCCATCGCACTGTAGAGCCAGCGGCCGCCCCCCAGCACGGCGAGCATGAAGAGGAGCCCGAACCCGACGGCGATGGCGAGGGCGTGAACCACCAGCGCATCGGCGTCGGCCCGGCGTCCGGCGCCGAGCGCGCGAGCGATCGCGGACGAGATCCCGCCGCCCATGGCCCCCGCCGACATCATCTGCATCAGCATCAACACGGGGAAGACGAGCGTCACGCCCGCCAGCGCATCGGTGCCGAGCCTGGCGACGAAATACGTCTCGATGAGCCCGACCGACGCCTGCACGAACATGACCAGCACGTTCGGCGTGGCGAGCCGAAGGAGCGTGCTCACGATGGGCCCCTCGAGCAGAAGGCGGGTTCGCGCGTCGAAGTGCGGCGCTGTCGCCGGCGCCGCGCCCTCGCTGCGAGATCCAGCGCCGGCGCGCCCGTTGCGGCCGGTCCGGGACATCACCGCGCCGGTGCTTCGAACCTGGACCTCCATGGAGGCTCTTTCCCTTCCAGGCGAGCGCCTATTTGGCCGATGCAAACGGCTGATGAACCGACAGGCAAGCGGCGATCGTCCGGTGGATCGGTGTCGGGACGCCGAGCTTCAGACCTCGCCGAACGACAGCCCCGCTCAGGGCCTCCACCTCGAGACGACGGCCGTCTTCGAGGTCTCGGGCCAGCGACGATCGCCACTGCGGTGGCAGCGTCGCGGCCTGCTCGACGGCGCGATCCGCCGCGTCCGCCGGAAGCGGAACCCTTTCTGCGAGGGCGACGGCGGCGATCTCCTCGCATGAGGTGGTGAGGAGCGTGCGGCCTCCGGGGCTCGCGAGGAGCGGGCCAATGCCCGAGCGCGCGAGCGCCGTCACGCCGCCGACGCCGGCGATGAAGAGAAACTTCTCCCACAGGACGCGATGGATGTCGGTCGAGACCTGGTGAGCAACGCCGCTCTGCTGGAATGCGCTGGCGATCTGCTGGACCCGTTCGGTCAGGGCCCCGCCGAGCTCGCCCAGGACGATCTTGCCATCCCCGCCCGTGCGCTGGACCAGCCCGGGGCCGGCCAGCTGGAGTGCGTTGTACACCACGCCGATGAGCACCGCCCCGGAGCCCACGACGGAGGCGATCGCTTGGACGTTGTCGACCCCGTTCTGGAAGCTGACCACCGCCGTGTCCCGGGCCATCAGCGGCGCCAGCGCCTGAGCCGCAGGCCCGGTGTCGTACGACTTCACGCAGAAGAGGACGAGATCGACGGCCCCGACGGTCCCGGTGTCGGCGACCGCCGTGACGGGAATCGTGGAGTCCCCGTCCGGGGTTCGCAGCGTGAGGCCGCGTTGTTGCATCGCCTCCAGGTGCGCGCCGCGCGCGATGAACGAGACGTCGTGCCCCGCCTTGGCGAGGAGCGCCCCGTAATATCCGCCGATCCCACCCGATCCGAGCACCGCGATGCGCATGCTATGAGCCTTCCTGTCTCGTGGCCTCGACGGGAGCGTCTGCACGGCGAGTGAGCACCACGCTGGTGACGCCGTTGCCCACCGTCCGCCGCGTGATGGTCGTGTGCCGGGCGAGCAGGCTGAGCGCGCGGCGATTGTCCGTCAGCACCTCGGCGCTGAACTCGTGGATGCCGCGCTGCTCTCCCGCATGAAGGATCTCCTCGAGGAGGAGCGAGCCGAGGCCGAGTCCTTGCCAGGCGTCCGCCACCACGAGACCGATATCGGCGGTCCCTACGTCGGAAGGGCCGTACCGCGACACGCCCACCAGCTCCGGCGCCCGTCCGTCGTCGACCTCGGCGACGATCGCCATCCGCTGGCGATAGTCGACGTTGGCGAAGGCGTGCGCTTGCTCAGGAAGGAGCGGACGGAACGAGAAGAATCGCTCGTACACCGTGCGCGGGCTCAACCGACGACACAGCGCCATCAGCCGAGGCTCGTCGTCGGGACGGATCGCGCGGAGCCTTACCGATGTGCCGTTGCGCAGGGTCACCGGTCAGGCTCGCGCGTTCACGATGTCATGCAGCAAGGCCTTGGGCGCCACACCGACGACCCTGTCGACAATCGCGCCCTGCTTGAAAAACAGGATCGTCGGGATCGACCGGATGCCGTACCGACCTGCCAGGTCGGGGTTCTCATCGACGTTGACCTTCATCAGCGTCACCCGGCCTTCGGAGGCCTCCGCCAGCTCCTCGAGGACCGGCGCGATCGCCCGGCACGGGCCGCACCACTCGGCCCAGAAGTCGACCATCACGAGACCCTGAGCGGCCATCAGCCTCTTGTCGAAGTCCTGCTCGGTCAGATGGATCGTCTCCGCCACTCCGTGACCCTGGCTCGGACTCATTGTGCGGCGCCTCCTGTCCCTAAGACGCCGCGTCCACCCTGGAGGATTCGCAGCCGCCATGGAGGCGGCTGGACTATGATGTATCTACATATAGAGTTCTTGTCGCGCACGCCTCCGGCTGGTAGGATGACGTCCATGAGTCGACCGGACACCAGCGAGCCCACCGGACAAGACCGCCAGCGGCTGTCCCCCTGCGTCTGCAATACGCTGCGCATGGTCAGCCGGACCGTGACGCAGCTCTACGACGACATCTTGCGACCGAGCGGCCTGCGGGTGACTCAGTACAGCATTCTCGCGACTCTCGCGCGCCGGGGCGAGGCGAACCTCCGGCAGCTGGAGGACGAGCTCGCCATCGACCAGACAACCCTGACGCGCAGCCTCGGCCTGCTCGAGGGGGGCGGTGTGATCGAGCGGGTGCCACACCCCGACGGGCGCATCAAGGCGATGCGGCTCACCTCGAAGGGGAGGAGAGTCCTCACGGTCGCGCGGCCGCTGTGGGCCCAGGCGCAAAACAAGGTGCTCCGCGAGCTGGGAACCAGGGCATGGGCTGATGCGCAGCGGCGGCTGGCCCATCTGCTCTCGGTGGCGGCCAAGAAGCGGAGGTCTCTACGGGGCCGGAGCCGCGCCCAGCAGGGGCGCGCACGAAGAAGAGGAAGGAGTCTGGTGGGAGGGTGAAACTCGCGGTTCGTCGCCGAGGTTTACCCCTGCGCAGTGGGTCGGACAACGATCTCGTTCACGTCGATATCGGCCGGCTGCTCGAGCGCGAACGCAATGGCGCGGGCGATCGCATCCGGCGAAATCGCGAACTTCTCCCTCGACTCGGCGAGCTGGGCTCTTAGCTCTGGATTTGTCACCGCCTCCACGAAGTCTGTCCGAACGAAGCCAGGCGAAATGATCGTCACGCGCAGCTTGTCGCCGGCCTCCTGGCGCAAACCCTCCGAGATGGCGCGCACGGCGAACTTCGTGCCGGAGTAGACCGACTGGTTCGGTACAGTCTTGTGTCCTGCTGTGGAAGCCGTGTTGACGAAATGCCCGAAGCCCTGCTTGCGAAAGATCGGCAACGCCGCCGACATGCGACCTTCACGAGGTGGGACAGGTCGTCGCGCCGTCTCACGGTCTGTGCGCGCATGGGCGGCTTCACCGCCCGCATCGGCGATGCGGGCCGCCAGAGCCTCGAGGCGATCCGATCCGCGCGCGCCGAGGACGACCTTCGCGCCGCGCCCGGCGAGCAGAAGCGCGGTCGCCTCGCCGATGCCGCTGCTCGCGCCGGTGATCACGACGACCTTGCCTTCGGTTCCTGACATGGAGTTCTCCGTTCCAGTTCCTGCGATTGGGAGGCCCGAGCTTGTGGTCGCTTCGCCGGGTCAGGACGGCTTCAGGACCAGGACCGCAAGAGGCGGCAGCGTGAGCGCGAGCGAGTGCGGTTGTCCCTGCCACGGCGTTGGCTGGGCCCAGGCGCCGCCCGCGTTGCCGAGGTTGCTGCCGCCATACTCGCTAGCGTCACTGTTGATCAGCTCTCGGTAGTACCCCGGCCGCGGGACGCCGACCCGGTAGGCCTGACGCGGCACCGGCGTGAAGTTGCATACGACGAGCACGAAGTCGCCCGCGTCTGGGGCGCGTCGCACGAACGACACGACGCTCTGCTCCCAGTCGGCACAGTCGATCCACGCGAACCCGGCGGGGTCGGCGTCGAGCTCGTGGAGCGCGCGCTCGCGTCTGTAGAGGTCGTTGAGGTCGCGTACCAGCCGCTGAAGCCCGCGGTGATAGGGGCCCTCGTCGAGCAGATGCCAGTCGAGGCTCCGGTCGTGATGCCACTCGCGACGTTGCCCGATCTCGCCGCCCATGAAGAGGAGCTTCTTGCCAGGGTGCGTCCACATGAACGCGTAGAGCGCGCGAAGGTTCGCGAACTGTTGCCAGTCGTCGCCGGGCATCCTGGCGAGGAGCGACCTCTTGCCATGGACGACCTCGTCGTGCGAGAGCGGCAACACGAAGTTCTCCGTCCAGGCGTACAGGAGGCCGAAGGTCAGCTGGTTGTGGTAATACTTCCGATGTACCGGATCGAGGCTCATGTAGTCGAGGACGTCGTGCATCCACCCCAGGTTCCACTTGAACCCGAAGCCGAGTCCGCCGAGGTACGTCGGACGCGAGACCATCGGCCACGAGGTCGACTCCTCCGCGGCGACGATCACGCCCGGATGGATGCCGTACACGACCTCGTTCATGCGGCGGAAAAAGGCGACGGCGCCGAGGTTCTCGCGCCCGCCGAA
>QHSQ01000380.1 GCA_003221615.1 Candidatus Rokuibacteriota bacterium
TCGTCTTCGGAATCGCCGTGGGCGCTGGCATCGTGCGGTACACCGAGCCCGATCCGATGGCCGGGCAGCCTTCTCCCGGCTCTCGCCCGCTGGCCGACCTTCCACGCGAGGCACCCGGCGCGCCGGGCGCGCCCAGCGCGAGCAACGCGCCCCGGGTGGAGCCCGGACGCCCGCTGCCCCCCGAGATGCTGCGAGGCATGTTGCAGGCCGCGCGCTCGAGCCTCGCGCAGGGGCGCTACAGCGAGGCGATCGCCGCGTACCAGGCCGTTCTCAAGCGTGACCCGAACAACGTGGACGCGACGACCCATCTCGGGCTTATCCTCGCGGTCGGTGGGGGTCCCGAGCACGCCGATCGCGCGCTCGAGATCTTCGATCGCGCGCTGGCGATCGATCCGAACTACCTCCCGGCGCTCCTCTATCGCGGACAGGTGCTCTTCGAGGCCAAGCACGACGTTGCCGGGGCGGTTCGCTCGTGGGAGAAGTTCATGGCGCTGGCCCCGCCGGGTGAAGATCGGGACCGCGTAGCGACGATGATCCGCGAAGCTCAGGCCAAGCGCTGAGTCAGCGCCGCTCGGGAACCTCGAAGGTGCGGTCGTGCTTCAGCGGCACCGCCAGGTACTCCCGCTCCTGATATACGATCACCGGCCAGTTCCACCGCACGCTGACCTCGAGCGTCTTGCCCTCGTCCGTCACCGAGATCGCGCGCGCGTCCACGTTGATGCCGCTGGCCGCCACCTTCTTGGCGATGTCGTCCCTCACGCGGCCCGCGCGCTCCTGTCGCTCGGTGCGCGACGCGCGCTCGTTGACGACCTCCTCGACCAGGCTTGTGATCTCGAGATAGGACCAGACAGCCTTCGAGCCGGTGTAGAACACGTAGACGCAGCCGATCGCGACGAAGACCCAGAAGAGGGCCTTCATCCAGCCGCACCCGGGAGATAGACCCAGATCTTCGCCGCGGCCGGCAAGCCGAGCGCGATGACCTGGCCGTCACCGGACGCCGTGATCGTCCCGGCCCAGGGCGCGACCTCGGTGATCTTCAGGCGCCGTCCCGGGCGTACGTCGTTCTTCCAGAGGTGCTCGAGCAGCTTCTTGTCGGCCTCGGCCTCCTCGGTGATCCGCTCGACCACGACGGTCGTCCCTTCCTTCGCCTGGGCGAGAGGAAATGGCTCGACCTTCGGTGGCTTGGCCATCCCGGGTATCGGATTGCCGTGCGGGCAGGTGCTTGGCATGCCCAGGAGCTCCGCAAGACGGTCCTCGACACGCGGCGAGAGCGCGTGCTCGAGCCGGTGAGCCTCCTCGTGGGCGTCCGTCCAGTTGAGGCCGAGCGTGTCCGTGAGCCAGCGCTCGAGGAGACGATGACGACGGGCCATGAGCTCGGCGATCTGCCGGCCCTTGGTGGAGAGCACCAGCTCCTTGCCGCGTCCGATCTTCACGTACCCGCCGCGGGCCATGCGATGGATCGCCTCGGTCACCGCGGGAGCAGAGATGCCCATGTGCTTGGCGAGCCGGGCGCCGATCACTGGCTTGCCACTGCCCGCCAGGTCATAGATCGCCGCGAGGTAGTCCTGGACCGAAGCCGTCGTGGCTCGCGTCTCGGCCGCGATTTTCAGGGTTGATGATCGTGGCATGTGTAAGCCTATCCGAACGAAATCTCGATCGGTCGTTCGGCAGTATAGCGTCACTCCAACTCGGGCAGCAAGGCGGTGCGCGCTGCAGGCCCTCGGGGCTCCCGGCCAAGCGGCGTTGTCCCAAAATTGAGAAACGCGCACACTTCGTTCGCAGAATTGCGACCGGGTCGGTCTTGGGTCGGACACCGGGCGAACGTTCCCCGATGCGGCACCGCTCACCCTCCTGATCCTCGGCATGGAGCGTTCTGAGTCCCTCGCTGATCATCCGACCTCTCCCCAAGACTCAGCTCGGCGCCCGGCTCTTCGCAGACGGTGCGAACAGAGGTTTCGTGCGTCGCAAAACTGAGAAAGCTTCTTATGAGGTCTCCAACCGTTAGTCCTCGATTTCGCGGGCTTCTCCGCAAGCGCCGTTGGCTCACCTCTTGCGGATAGGCGCCGACCGATCGACGATCGTACTCCACCTCCGACCATGAACCCAATTGCCGCAGGAGGAGACGTCAACGATGACGATCAGCAGGAGAACCTTCCTCGGTGGCCTCGGTGCCGGAGCCATCGCTTCGGCAGGCTCAAGCCTGCTGGCCCCCAATCGCGCCGTCGCTCAGCGATCCGGCTCTCGCGTGTTCGTGATTCGCGAAGACCGATTCGGGCGAATATTTCCGAGCCTCCGCCCCTTCGCTGACTCGAGCCCCAGGCTCCTGAGCGCGTTGAGGGAGATTGGCAAGCCAGGTGGCCTCCTGGATGCCGGCGACGACCTTGCGGCGGGCCCGGTCGCGCTCATCGTCGACCCGGCGCTCAGCGCGAACAACCCGAACAATACGACCCACACCGCCGGCACGACCTTCATGGGCCAGTTCCTCGATCACGACCTCACCTTCGACCTCACGTCTCGGCTGGGTAAGCCCGCAGAGCCGACCGAGTCGCCCAACGAGCGGACACCGGCGCTCGATCTCGACTCTGTCTACGGCAGCGGCCCGCTCGGGGACCCTGAACTCTACGTGTCGGTCAACCGGCGAAGCCGCGAGCGACCGACAAAGCTGAAGATCGAGCGCGGCTCTCTTTTCGAGGACCTGCCGCGGCGGTCGGACGGATCGGCCATCATCGCCGACCCCCGCAACGATGAGAACCTCATCATCGCCGGCCTCCAGGCGGCCGTGATCCTGTTCCACAACAAGGCTGTGGACCTCGTCGGCCGAGACCGTCGAGACGCTTCCGAGGAAGTCTTTCGCAAGGCGCGCCAGCTCACGACCTGGCATTACCAGTGGATGATCGTGCACGAGTTTCTGCCCCTCTTCGTTGGCCAGCCGATGGTTGACGATATCCTGCGGCGCGGTCGGAGGGTCTTCACACCGTCGACCGCGTTCATCCCCGTAGAATTCCAGGGGGCCGCGTACCGCTTCGGTCACAGCATGGTGCGTCCTTCGTATCGGGCGAACCTGCTCGGCGACGTCAATGCCACCGGGTCCCCCGCACCCTTCTTCGGGATGATCTTCGACCCGGCAGGCGAAGGCCAGACGGATCCGATCGATATGCGTGGCGGCGCGAGGGCTCGTCGGCGGTTCATCGGCTGGCAGACCTTCTTCGATTTCGGGGCCGAGCCTCGACCGGGTGGCGTCGGCGGCACCTTGGGTGAGGACGTGCGACCCAACAAGACCATCGACACCAGGATTTCCACCCCGCTGTTCAACCTTCCCCTCGGCGCGATCGCCTCGGGAGACCCGCCCACCTCGCTTCCTCAGCGCAATCTCCTGCGCCACGTTACCTGGCTGCTGCCGTCCGGCCAGAGCATTGCTCGAGAGCTGGACGTTCCGAGGCTCTCGAGTCGGGACTTCCCCGAGCTCAAGTCGTTGGGCCTGGACCTCGATGAGTCGACGCCGCTCTGGTACTACGTCCTGCGAGAAGCGAAGGTCATGGCGAACGGCCTGACCCTTGGGCCCGTTGGCGGCCGGATCGTCGGCGAAGTTTTCATCGGGCTCCTGCAGCTCGACCGAGATTCCTACTTCTCGGAGCGCAACTGGCGGCCGACGCTTCCGACGCGAAGCGGTCGGGTCACCGGCGACTTCCGGATGGTGGACTTCCTCGCGTTCGCCGGAGTCGACCCCGCGCACCGCGGGCAGTAAGACCGACCGCTCGACCATCCGTCCCGGTCTCCGCCGGCACCTCCGGCGTGCGGCGCGCCCGCCGGAGCGAACCGGCGGAGAATGTTATGCTTCGGGCATGACGCGGGCCGACGCCGCGCAGCGCATCACCGAGCTGCGCGAGCAGATTCACCACCACGACTATCTGTACTACGTCGAGGCGCGGCCCGAGGTCTCCGACGCCGAGTATGACGCCCTCATGCGCGAGCTCCGCGAGCTCGAGGCGAGCTTTCCAGACCTCGTCACCGCCGACAGCCCCACCCAGCGCGTGGGCGGCGCGCCGACCGACATCTTCAAGCCGGTCGAGCATCACGACGCGATGCTCTCGCTCGACAACGCGACCTCACCCGATGACCTGCGCGAGTTCGAGGCCCGGATCGGCCGCGCCCTTCCGGGCGCCGCGTTCACGTACGTGTGCGAGCCCAAGATCGACGGTCTGGGCATCGCACTCCTGTACGAGGCCGGCCGCTTCGTCCGGGGGGCCACGCGGGGCGACGGGCGAGTGGGCGAGGACATCACGCCCAACCTCCGAACGATCCGGTCCATTCCGATGGTCCTGCGGGGCGCGCTCGCGGCCGTTCCCGTCATCGAGGTGCGCGGCGAGGTCTTCATGCCTCGGGAGGAGTTCGCCAGGCTCAATCGCACCCTCGAGGAAGCCGGCACGCCGACGTTCGCGAACCCGCGTAATGCCGCCGCGGGCGCCGTACGCCAGAAGGACCCGTCGGTCACCGCCCGCCGGCCCCTGGACATCTTCGTCTATCACCTGAGTCGCGCCGACTCGCTCGGCTTCGCCTCCCACTGGGACGTCCTCGAAGCGCTGCGCGCGGCCGGCTTCAAGACGAACCCCCGGGCCGAGCGGTGCGTGAACCTCGCCGCGGTCATCACGTGCTGCGAGAAGCTCGAGCGCGACCGCGACGGGCTCGGCTACGATGCCGACGGGGCCGTGGTCAAGGTGGAGGCGCTCGATCACCAGCGCCGGCTCGGCTCGACGACACACCATCCGCGATGGGCCATCGCATTCAAGTTCGCCGCGCGTCAGGCGACGACCGTGATCGAGGCGATCGAGGTGAACGTCGGCAAGACGGGCGCGCTGACGCCGACCGCCAAGCTCACGCCCGTGGAGCTGGCCGGCGTGACGATCCGGAACGTGAGCCTCCATAACGAGGACGAGATCCGCCGGAAGGACGTCCGGGTGGGCGACACGGTCCTGATCGAGCGCGCGGGCGACGTGATCCCCTATGTCGTCCAGGTCGTGCTCGCCAAGCGGCCGTCCGACACCCAGCCGTTCACGTTCCCGTCGACGTGCCCGGCCTGTGGAGGCGTGACCGCGCGCGCCGCCGGCGAGGCGTACTGGCGGT
>QHSQ01000381.1 GCA_003221615.1 Candidatus Rokuibacteriota bacterium
CCCGAGCGGTATGGTGACGAGCCGCCTCCTGAGCCTCGGCCTTGCGGTCCATCCGGCGCCAGCCACGCACGATCCGCTCGACGTGTTCGGCGGTGCCGGTGCGGCCCACCGTCAGCAGTCTCTCTTCCGTCTCGGGCGTTGCCACACGGGTCAGCTCACGGACCTTGGCATAGGACAGCTCGCCGCGGGCGAGCGCTTGCGACAGAAACGGCAGCGTGCCGAGCGCACGAGCGACCCGGACATGCTCACGAGCCGCGCCCGGCGCGTACCCTACGCGCCAGGACAGCCAGGCAGCGCATGACCGAAAGCCGTTACCCCAGCCTTCGCGAGCGTCGAACTCACGGATGAGGTCGAGCAGACGCGCGGTCGCGGCTTCGAGGTGCGCGGATAGCTCGGCGATCTCGTCACCGAGCTGATTGAGATCCGCCGTGCGCGCGTCTGTTGTGAAGATGTCCATGGCGCGTCCTCCTTCTGTTGGGCCGACTCTACACCCCGGTTTCGCGACCACCTGGGAGGCGCGACCAAGGGCGATCGAGCGTCGAACCGCATTTTTCGAGGGCACGTTCATGAAGTGGGCGCCATTCTCTCGTGCGCGGCGCGAGGCCGGCTTCCACGAGGCGGTGACGACCGACAACCGCTGCACACGCAGAACGCTGTCAAGCGGGAAATAACGTGGCGTCGTCAAACAGCGAGCGTATTGACGCTGCGCGTCCACCCGCATAGCATGAGGGCCGCTCGGTGCCGCACCCAGCCCGTCGGTGGAGGATTCGCGATGATAGAACGTGTTCGAGTTCCTGTACTGGCAGCGCTCTTGGTGGTCGGGCTCACCACACCGGCTCTCGCCCAGAAGCCCGTGAAGATCGGCGTCCTCACGCCGCTCTCGCCGCCTGGCGACGCGGCCGCCGGACAGTTCATCGTGCGCGGCGCCAAGATGGGCGCGGAGGACGTGAACGCGCGCGGCGGCGTCCTCGGCGGGCGGAAGATCGAGCTGGTCATCGAGGACGACTCCGGCACGCCGGAAAAGGGCGCGGCCGGCTTTCGCAAGCTCGCGACGCAGGACCAGGCGGTCGCGGTCGTCGGTCAGTTCCACAGCTCGGTGATGACGGCCGTTCAGGTTCTCGCCGAACAGTTCAAAGTCCCGGTGTTCTCCACCCAGGCCTCGGCGCGCCAGATCACGGAGAAGCACCTGAATTTCACGTTCCGCACGCACGTGATCGACCCCGATCGCTGCCAGATGTGGACGCGCTGGGCCAAGGAACGCGGTTTCAAGCGGGCCGCGCTCATCACCGAGAACACCGACTACGGCGTGGGCCTGGTCGACGAGACCAAGAAGGCGTTCGCGTCCTTGTACCCGGGCGCCGAGCTCAAGACGATCATCTTCGATCGCGCGGTCGTCGATCTCACGCCGCAGCTCCTCGAGATCAAGAACTGGAAGCCGGACGTGCTGTTCAACGGCGGAATCGGCACGCCGATGTACCTGATCGCCAAGCAGGCCTGGGACGTGGGGTTGACTCCCTCAGTGCCGACGCTCATCTCCTACGACGCGCCGTCGCGGCCGGAGTACTGGAAGAACCTCGGCGAGAAGGGGAACTTCGCCTCCTTCATCGTCTACTACCACCCGACGATGAAGCTGACGACTCGCGGCGAGGCCTTCCGCAAGAAGTACATGGCCGAGTTCAAGGAGGATCCGATCTACGGCGCCCTGAATGGATATTCCCAGGTCGTCCTGATCGCCGATGCGCTCAACGCCGCCAAGAGCGACAACACCGACGAGCTGGTCAAGGCGCTCCTGGCCGGCAAGTTCGAGGGCTGGAACGGCACGATCAGCTTCACGCGCGGTGAGGGCCCGTACTGGCAGCAGTGGACACCGCCGATGCTGGTGACCCAATACACCAAACCAGAGATGCCGTTCGCGGAGGTCAAGATCGTCTATCCGGCCGAGCTCAAGACGGGAGACTGGACAGCGGCGCCGAAGCGCTAAGGGCGCAGAGCGCCGTCGTTGGACGCGCTCCTTCTTTCCCAGTACGTGCTCTCGGGGCTGGTCATCGGTGTGATCTACAGCCTGATGGCCCTGGGGATCACGTTCATCTACAGCATCATGAAGATGATCAACTGGGGGATGGGCGAGTTCTACATGATCGGCAGCTATGTCCAGTACGCGCTGATCGTGAATCTGGTCGGCCCCCGACGCTGGTATCTGGCGCTGCCGCTGGCGATGGGGGCCGTCTTCCTCCTGGGGCTGGTCGTCCAGCGATTTCTTCTGCGGCCGATGTTCGTCGGTGGCGTCGAGCGTCGTGATGAGTACGCGACGATCATCACGATCGCGCTGATGGTGTTCTTCAGGAACCTGGCGATCGTCCTCGGCGGGCCGAACCAGTACGCGCCCCCGGACTACGCGCGGCCGGTGACGCTCGGCACGTTGCCCATCTCGGGCAACCGGTTCGTCGCGCTGATCGGCACGCTGGTGCTGCTCGGGCTCTTCTACCTGGTGATCAAGAAAACGTGGGTCGGCCGTGCGCTGCGCGGCGCCGCCCAGAATCGCGTGGGCATCCAGACGGCCGGCATCGACGTCCTCCGCCTGGACATGCTGGCCTTCGGCGTCGGCGTGGCGCTGGCGGCGGCGGCCGGCGCGCTCCTGGCGCCCGACTTCCTCGTCTATCCCGAGAACGGCGCCATATCGACCTTCAAGGGCTTCGAGATCATCGTCATCGGCGGGCTCGGCTCGATCCTCGGCAGCATCGTCGGCGGCGTGTTGTTGGGAGTGATCGAAGCCCTCGGCTCCGTCTTCGTCTCCGCCGCCTACAAGGACCTCTACGGCTTCCTGCTGCTCATTGCGCTGCTCCTCTTCCGTCCCACCGGGCTCTTCGGCGAGCGCGAGCGGAGCGTCTAGCCCTAGGTCGGCTTGAAGGCAGCCGGGAGGCGCTTGATGCCGTGGACGAAATTCGAGCGAAGCTTCTCGGGCTTGGCGGTGGCTTCGATGTCAGGCAGACGCCGGAGGAGCTCGGTCATCATCACGACGACTTCGCGGCGGGCCAGGTGCGCGCCCAGGCAGAAGTGCGTCCCGCCGGTCCCGAAGCCGCCCTGGTGATTCGGCTCGCGCGTGATGTCGAAGCGGTACGGATCCTTGAAGTACGCTTCGTCGCGGTTAGCCGAGATGTACCACATGGCGACCTTCTGGCCCATGCGCATCTCGACCCCGCCGAAGGTAACGTCGCGCGTGAGCGTGCGGCGCATGTGCAGGACGGGGCTCGCCCACCGGACGATCTCCTCGGCCGCGGTCAGTGCGCGCCCTTCCAGATCCTGGAGCCACCGGCGCTTCTGGTCCGGAAACTGCGTCAGCGCCCAGAGCCCGTGGCTGATCGCGTTCCGGGTGGTCTCGTTGCCCGCGGCGATGAGGAGCAGGATGAACGGCCCGAGGTCGGCCGGCGGCAGCGCCTCGCCGTCGAGCTCGGCGTGGACGAGCGTCGTCGCGATGTCTTCCTGCGGGTGCTCGAGCCGGCTCTTGCCGAGCCAAAGGCCGTAATCGCGCAGCTCGTGACCCGCCTGAGCCAGCGACTCTTTCGTCCCGCCGTACTCGGGATCGCCCCCGGCCAGCAGGCGGTTGGTTAGGTCGAGCAGCTTGGGGCGGTCGGCCTCGGGAACACCCACCATGTCGCAGATGATGGCGACGGGCAACGCTGAGGACACTTCCGAGACGAACTCCACCGAGCCCTTGGGCGCGATCGCGTCGACGATCTCGCGCGCGCGGCGCCGCACCGAGTCCTCGGCCTTCGCCACCATGCGCGGCGTGAAGCCGCGATTGACGATCGACCGGAGCTTGGTGTGCTTGGGCGGATCGGTGGAGATCATGGACCGGATCCCGATGCGATCCGTATCCTCCGGGTCGGTCAGCACCTGGATGCCGTAGGCGGAGCTGAACGTCTCCCAGCCGCGCGCGGCGCCCACGATATCGTCGAAGCGGGTCAGCGACCAGAAGCCGCGGCCGGAATCCGGATGCTGGTGCCAGGCGATCGGCCGCTCCCGGCGCAGACGGGCCAGCGCGCCGTCGACGTCGTCCCGGAGCCAGAAGTCGAAGCTGCCCGGGTTGATCTCGTCCAGGCCCAGAGTGGTCGTGGGAACGGGAACATCGCTCATAGGTTTCGAGTACCCCATTGCTACACTCGGGTCAAGGCTCTATCGAGAGCCCAGGAGACTGACATGCGGGTGGTCGTTGACTACACCCTCTGCGAGAGCAATGCGGTGTGCATGCGCCTGGTGCCGGAGGTCTTCGAGGTGCGCGACGACGATCGGCTCTACCTGAGGACCGAGCGACCGCCCGAAGCGCTCCGGGCACGCGTCGATGAAGCCGTCCGGCGGTGCCCGAAACAGGCGTTGTCGCTCGTCGAGGACTAAAGCTAGTCGGATTGCCGCTGGGGCGTGAGGACCGGCGCCAGCGCCGGGATGCGCGCCGCCAGCCGCCGGCCGACCGCGCGACCGATTCCCACGAGCCCCCCGGGATAGCCCCGAGCGATGATGATCACGAGCAACGCGAACAGCACCATGCGCACTTCGCCCCAGGCGCGCAGCGCTTCCGAGAGCACCTCGATGAACACCGCGCCCAGAATCGGGCCGGGGAAGGTGCGCAGGCCGCCGACGATGACCATGACGACGATCATCGCCATCTCGTTGAATTTCATCGGTGTCGGCGACAGCAGGCCCACGTAGTGGCCCTGGAATCCCCCGGCCACCGCCGCGAAGACGGCCGACACGGCGAAGACGAACCGCTTCCACTTAAAGGTATCGACGCCCATGACGGCCGCCGCTTCCTCGTCGTCGCGGATCGCGCGCATATACGATCCGATCCGCGAGTCGATGAGCTCGCGCGCGGCGAGCGCCGCCCCCAGCGCGAGGGCGAGGAACAGGTAGTAGTACGGTGTCGGGCGCGGCGTGGCGAACAGGAACGGCGCGGCCAGGCCCAGATCGCCTCGGGTGATTCCGTACTCGACCGTGATCAGGAGGCG
>QHSQ01000027.1 GCA_003221615.1 Candidatus Rokuibacteriota bacterium
CGCGTCGGTCGGTCGCGCGTAGCGAGGATCGCCGCCCACCCGGCGGCCCTCGCGCGGGACACTGATGTCGAGGAACGGCTGACCGAAGAAATCGGGGCGACCGGTGTCGGTGATGAGCCGATGCGAGGCTCGATGGCCTGAATGGACGTGCGTGTCGATGAATCCCGGACATACGAGCTTGCCGCGCGCGTCGATCTCGACCTCGGCACGCTCGTCGAAGCGGCGGCCCACGTAGGCGATGCGATCGTCCTCGTAGACCACGACGCCGTCGGGGATGAGCGTGTGCGTCCGTCCAGCGAAGCCGACGACCCAGCCGCCCCTGACGAGCGTCCGCATGGCCGCGCTAGGCGAGCTTGGGGTAGCCCGCGTCCCGCGCCGCCCGTTCGCGGTCGAGAAAGATGTCGAAGTCCGCGGGGGTGACGCGATCGAACCGCGCCAGGAGAAGGTCGTCGAGGAGCGGGCGCGCGTCGGCGGCGTGATGCGCCTCGAGGAGCGCCCGCGTGAGGCGCTCGCGAGCCGTGGCGTCGACACCCGGCGAGGCGACCAGCGGCGGGCTCGGGGCGAACGCCGTCGTCTCGATCACGCGCACCTGGGCCGCCGCCCCCGGGTCGTGGCGGCGCAGCAGGTCGAGCGCGTAGCCGTCGATGGCGGCCACGTCGGCGTCGCCCTTCACCACCGCGTCGAGGCAGGGACGCTGGCGCACGAAGGGCCCGAGCACGGCGCGGTAGAACGCACGGCGCGTCGGCGTCACGTGGGCGAGCAGATGGTAGCGAGGCGCGTTGTAGCCAGAGTGCGAGTGCTCGGTGGAATAGGCGATGGCGCCACCGAACGTATCGACGAGGGTCTGGTGCGGGCTGTCGGCGCGCACGATGAAGTCGGTGACGTAGACGGCGCGCCCCCCATAGCGCGGCGGCGACGGCACCGGCGAGGCCAGGAGCGCCGGACGGTCACGGCGCAGGGCCCACGGATAGCCGCACATGAAGACGCACCCCATGTCGTCGCGCGCCCACAGCTCGTCGAGCGGCGTCGGATCCGACTGGTCCATGAGGGCCAGGTCGGCGCCCGCCGTCTTCCCCAGCCACGCGAGCAATCGGTGCCAGGCCCACGCGAGGGACGGCGACCAGGAATACATCCGCGCCGAGGCGATCACCGGAACGCCTTGGCCTCCCGGAGCTCGGGCCGCTCGGTGTCCGCCGAGGCCGCCGTGGCCATCAGCTTCGCGTAGTAGGCCTTCGCCTTGTCGCGATCGCCGGAGCGCTCGAACGCCTTGCCCGCGCCGTGCAACGACTTGAAGCGGTTCGGCGCGACGCGCAGGGACGCCTCGTACGCCTGCGCGGCCGGACCTGGCTGGCCGGCTTCAAGAAGCATGTCGCCATGGAGCTCGCGCGCTGTGACGATCGGTCCGGGCGTGATGTTGTGCTTTTCGGTCGAGGCTTCGAGCTCGACCGCCGAGCGCATCAGCGCGAAGCCCTCGTCGGCCTTACCCTCCGCGCGCGCGGTCCAGGCCGCCGCGGCACGTCGCTGGATCTCGATCTGCTCAGCCCAGTACGCGTCCTTCATCGTTTCCTTGAGCGCGGCGAGCCGATCGACGTCGGCGCGCGCACGCGCGGGGTTGCCGCTTCGAGCCGCGCCGATGGCGCGGGCGAAGTAGATCATCGCCTCCGTGTGCGGGAACCGGTTGGGGCGCGGCTCTATGGCCGATGCCTCCGCCCACTTCCCGCGTTCGAGAGCCCATCGCGCCTCGATCGCGGCGATGGCGAAGTGCGCCGTGGGCCGGCCGGAGTCGTACTTGCGCGCGGCGAGATCGGTCATGATCGCGCGCGCCTCGTCGAGAACCCGCCGGGCTTCCTCGTCCTGGGCCTGCTGCAGGTAGCCGTATACCAGATAGTCGAGCGCGTGCATCCGGTCGTCGGGGTTTCCACGGTCCTTCTCCGCCGCCGCGGCCGCGATGTTGCCCTGCACCGTCTCCGGCCACATGCCGAGCAGCACGTAGATGTGCGAGGGCATGTGCAGCGCATGCGGCACCGACGGCGCGAACTGAGCGTAGCGGCGCGCGGCGGGCAGCCCCTGAGCGGCCAGCGGAGGGTAGTCGTAGCCGTGGATCATGTAGTGGGCGGCGCCGGGATGGTCGGGCTCGGCGGCGAAGATCTTCTCGGCGATCTCCGCCGAGCGCTTCTGGCTCGCGTAGGTCTTGTCGTGCGGATCCGCGGTGGCCTGGAGCGATAGCGCATAGAACGCCATGACCTCGCGTTCGTTCGGATAGCGCTGGGCCATCTGCTCCATCACCTTGCCGTACGCGAGGGCGCGCGTGCGGTGATCGACCTTATCCGCATCCTTGAAGAACGCCTCCGCGGCGGCCACGAAATCACGCTCGCGCGCCGTCTTCGCGCTCGCGGCCTTGGCCTTCTCGACCGCTTCCCAGCCACGCTTGAGCGCCGCCGGCGGAGGCGGCGACCAGATCTGCGTCCAGTTGCTCATCGCCAGGCCCCAGTACGCGATCGCGCAGTCGGGATCGGCCTGGGCGACGGCCGTGAAGGCCTTGGCCGCCTCGAGGTACCAGAAGGAGTGCAGGAGCGCGACGGCCCGCTCGAAGGGCTTCTGAACGTCGGCCCGGCATGAGACCGCGAACCGGACCTGGCCGATCTTCTCCGGCTCGTCCGCGACGACGCTCGCGGCGACGATCCCGGCGACCACGATGGCGGCGAGTGACGGGCTCACCTTCATACCGTGCCTCCTCGCGACTGGCTCTCGATGCGCATCAGCGGTACTCCTTCGCCTGCCGGATCACCGCCTGCTGATCGAAGCGGTTGATCTCGTCGATCAGCTGGTTGGTGAAGACCTCGTTGACGTCCCCGGTGCCCTGGATGAGATTCTGCTCCCGGTAGAGCGTTTTCAGCCGAGCCCACTGCGCCGGCGACGAGGCGCCCCACCGCTTGTCCTCGCGGTTGTCAATCCGCTGGGTCTCGAAGCGCTGGTTGAAAACGTGGAGCGAGGCCTGAAGGGCCTGCGCGTCATCGGCCGCCTGCAGCCGGGTCTGCGGATAGACCTTCCAGTGGATGCGCACCGCCGCCTCGGGGTTGGTCAGGCCGAACAAGGTGGCCTTGGCGAGACCGCGGGCGAAGGCGACCGCCACGTCCGGATGCTCGGCCAGGAAGTCATCGCGGGCCACCACCACTTGGCCGAGCAGATCCTTCATGAATGGCGCGGTGATCTCACGGAACTTCAATCCGCGGTTCTCGAGGCCTGCCTGGAAGTCGCCCCAGAGAGCCATCGCGTCCACGCTCTTCTGGGTGATGGCGACGGCCGCCGGCGCGCCCACGCCGACCGCGAGCCATTTCACGTCCTTGTCAGGATCCATCCCGCCCGATGCGACGAGGGCCCTGGCCACAGGCACCGCGCCGGAGGTCAGCGCCGAGATTCCGATGGTCTTGCCGCGCAGATCGGCCACGCTCTGGATCGGGCTCCCCTGAGCAACCACGACGCGAAAGATGGTGACGCGCGAGATGACGTAGAACGACTTGATCTTGACCCCTTTCTCGCGCGAGATGAGGGCGGTCTCCGGCCCCACCGTCGCAAACTGGATGTTCCCGGCCGCGAGCTGCTGGATGCCGGCGGTCGATCCCTCGAGCGTGGTGATCTCGAGGTCGAGGCCCTCGGCTTTCCAGTAGCCGAGCGTCTCGGGGATCGACGAGTTGGCGGAGAGCCCCACGGAGATGTCCTTGGTCGTGATCGTGTAGACCGCCTTCTTCAGCGGTTTCTGCTGGGCGACGACGACGCCCGCCAGCACGAGCACGGCGCCGAGCACGACGAAGCCGAGCACTCGCTTCACGTGAAACCCCTCCCTCAGGCGCCGATGACGTGGTCGGCCTGGGCCCAGAAGATGACCCGCCGCTGGATCACCTGGATGACGAGGTGGAGCCCGACACCGAGCGCGGCCAGCAGCAAGAGGACGGCGAACATCCCCGCGATGTCGAGCGATGTGTGAAATTGCAAGATCAAGTTGCCGAGCCCGCGCTGGGAGCCGACGAACTCCCCGACGATCGCGCCGAGCACGCTGAAGACGATGGCGATGTCGAGCCCCGCGAACACGAACGGCAGCGCGTTGGGAAACGCCACGTGTCGGAACGTCTGCCACCGGCTGGCGTCGAGGGAGCGCATCAGATCGAGCTTGCCGGCGTCCACGGTCTTGAGGCCGACGATCACGTTCACCAGAATCGGAAAGAACGCGACGAGCGCGGCGATGACGACTTTAGAGGAAAGCCCGAAGCCGAGCCACACGATCAGCAGCGGCGCGATCGCGATCTTGGGCAAGGTTTGCAGCGCCACCAGGTACGGATAGAGCGTGCGCTCGACGACTCGGAATTGCGCGATGATCGTACCGCACGCGATGCCGGCGGCCGCCGCGATCAGGAACCCGAGCAACGACTCGTAGAACGTGATCCAGAAGTGCTCGAGGTAGAGCCGACTGGTGAGCCCGGCCACGAGCGCCCGCCCGATCGCGCTCGGCGCGGGAACGAGAAACTCCGGGATGTGCCAGATCCGGACGATGCTCTCCCAGGCGCCGACGACCACGACGAGCACGAGCGGCACCAGGGCGACGTGCGGCCGCCGGCCGATGAAGGCGCCCGGCGCGCGCCGGAATTCCTCGAGCGGCGAGAGCCGCTCCGCCGGCGCATCGGCGTCGTCGACCACGCTCATTCGAGCCATCCCTTCGGTCCCAGCATCTGTCGGATCTTCCGCGTGTAGACCCCGAAGGCGTCCGAGCCCAGCATGTCCAGGTCCCGCGGGCGTCCGAGCTCGACCGACACGACGTCGACGATGCGGCCCGGCCGCGGCGACATGACGATCACCCGGTCGCCGAGGAAAGCGGCCTCGGGAATCGAATGCGTGATGAAGGCGACCGTCTTGCCCGACTCGCGCCAGATGCGCTGCAGCTCGAGGTTCATGGCCTCGCGCGTCATCGCGTCGAGCGCGCCGAACGGCTCGTCCATCAGCAGCAGCGCGGGGTCGTGGACCAGCGCGCGGGCCAGCGCCACGCGCTGCCGCATGCCTCCCGACAGCTCGTGCGGATACTTGTCCTCGAATCCGGTGAGGCCGACCAGCGCCAGGAGCTCGCGCGCGCGTCGACGATACGTCGCCCGGTCGAGTCGAAGCACGACGACGGGCAGCATCACGTTATCGAGCACGGTGCGCCACGGCAGCAGCACCGGGTCCTGGAACACCATCCCGACCTTACGACTGGGGCCGCTGATGCGCCGGCCGAGCAGCTCGACGCTTCCCGACGAGGCCGCGAGGAGACCGCCGAGGATGCGCAGCAACGTCGTCTTCCCGCAGCCCGAGGGGCCGACGATCGTCACGAATTCGCCGTCGCCGATGTCGAGCGTCACGTCGGCAAGCGCGCGAATCCGGGAGCCCGCGCGCGTCAGGTACGTCTTCTCGAGGCGCGAGACCGCGATCACCGGAGCGCTCATCTCCGATACGGTGAGGCGCTCAGCTCGGGTACACGATCGTGCGCAGCATGATCCGACGCTCGTCCGGCCGGTAGTCGCCGGCGCCGCGGTGCATCGTCGCGCGCTCGTCCCAGATCAGGACATCCCCGACGCGCCAGCGGTGGTAGTAGACGAAGTGCTCCTGGGTCGCGTGAGCGGCGAGCTCATCGATCAGCGACCACGCCTCCTCGCGCTTCATGCCGACGAAGCCATGCGTGTGCATGGGATTGACAAACAGGATCGACCGTCCGGTCGCCGGATGCCGCGTGACCGCGGGCCACTGCACTTCCTGATACGTCTTGTCGGTCACGCCCTTGTCGTCGCCATACAAGCGCTCGCCGGCGGGCCCAGTGGTCCGGCCGTGCAGGCCGGTGAGGCCGGACAGCAGCTGTTTCCGTGCCTCGGGCAAGGCGTCGTAGGCAGCGCGCATGTCGGCGAACACGGTGCCGCCTTTTTCCGAGGGCACCTCCTTCGCGTGCAATATGGCCAGCAGCGGCAGAGCGTCCTCGAACGTCGAATCGGTGTGCCACTCGGTGGCGCGCTTGACGCCGTACCAGTCGATCTTGCCCGTCTCCTCCATGTTGGTCAGCCAGGAAACTTCCGGACAATCGACGTGGCGATACTTGGTCAGCGCGTGAGGGCGCGGCGCGCCGAAGCGGCGGCCGAAGGCGGCGAGCTCAGGCGCACCGAGGTCCTGATCTCGGAAGACCAGCACCGGATGCTCGGCAAAGGCCGCCTGGATCCCGGCGAAGGTCTCTGCCTCGAGCGGCTTCGACAGATTGATCCCGAGCACTTCGGTTCCTAGCGCTGCACCGAGAGGACGAAGTTGCGGTGTCATGGCCGATCCTCCATTAACAGCGCGCCTCGGCCGGCGGGGCCCCAGCCCCGCGACGGCCTGCAGCGCGCACAACCATTAACGTCGATTAGTTCCAGCCCCACCAGGCGCATACGGCCTGGCCCATGACGAGATGCTTGTCGCGCTCTGGCAACCAGGGTAGCTCCTCGGTGAACATCGTCACGCAGTGCCGCCAGGAGCACGGCATCTTCGTGATGTCGGTCCCCCAGAACATGCGCGCGGGCCCGAAGGCGTCGTAGATCTGCCGCAAGTACGTGTGCATGCTGGTGAACGGATACGGTCCGCTGCAATAGCCCGGCGCGCCGGTCGCCTTGACGGCGACGTTGGGATGCTTTGCCAGCTTGATGAGCTCCGGCATGTGCTCCATCGCCGCGTCGTCCTTCAGGGTGGTGTTGCCGCCTCGACCGCCCAGGTGGTCGATGGTCAGCCGCAGGCCCGGATGACGCTCGGCGATCCGGGCGATGTGCGGTAGGGAGTCCGTCGCCAGCATGGCGATCGGCACGCCGGACCGCTCGGCGGCGGCCCACAACCAATCAAGCGTCCCATCAGCCAGCCAGCCCCGCATCGGCTCCTGAAGAAATCCGTAGCGCAGGCCCAGCATGCCCGGCTGGCTCCGCCACTTCTCGACGAGCGCGCGCTTGTCCGGCGAATTCAGCGGGAAGGAGCCGAGGATGGCGAAGCGGCCGGGGAAATCTCGCACGGCCTTGAGGGCCATCTCGGTCGACTTGGGGTCCCAGCCCGGCGGGTGAATCACCGCGGCGTCGACACCGCCCTCGTCCATGAGGCCGACGGCCTCCTCGGTGGTGAACGAAGTGACCTGGCGATGGGCCATGTTGCTGGGCAAACCGCTGCCCCAGAGATGGATCTGAGCATCGACGATGCGCATCACGCGCCCCCCCTCGATCGGCATCGAGAGTATCCTGTCTGCGCCTATGTCACCAGAGGAGGCGAGCTCATGGTCAGCCGCAGAGCGTTCCTGTCACTGGTCGCGGGTAGCATGAGCGCACCGCGAGTCGCGTTCGGCCAGCCGGAGCCTCGCAAGGTCGCGCTCTACGCCAACGTCGGGGCCGAACTCACGCATTACGACGTCGACGTCGCGGGCGCCGCGCTGACGAAGCGCGCCACCGTCACCCTGCCCGCGGGCGTGCAGTACGCCTGGCCGCATGTCTCGCGGCGGTATCTGTACGTCGCGACCAGCAGCAGCGCATCCGGATACGGACCGGCGGGGACCGAGCATCACGTCACCGCGTTTCGCGTCGACCCTGCCAGTGGCGCGCTCACCAAGCACGGTGAGGCGATCCGGCTGCCCACGCGGCCGATCCACATGACCACGGACATCCCCTCGGAGAACATCCTGGTCGCGTTCAACAATCCGAGCGCGTTGCGCGTATACCGGATCAACCCCGACTTCACGCCCGGCGAGGAAGTGAAGCAGCCAGGTTCGATCGACGCCGGGATCTTCGCGCATCAGGTGCGCGTCACGCCCGACAACCGGCTGGCGATCTTGGTCACGCGCGGCAATGAAGGCACCCCGACCAAGGCCGAAGACCCCGGCGCGCTCAAGGTCTTCGACTACAAGAACGGTGTGCTGCCCAGCGTGGTGTCGATCGCGCCCGACGGAGGCAGAAACTTCGGGCCGCGGCATCTTGATTTTCATCCGACGAAGCCGTGGATGTACGTCTCGATCGAGACCCAGAACAAGATGTACACGTACAGGATGGAAGCCGGCCGGATCAATCCGGAGATCGCCTTCCGCGCAGAAACGCTCGCCGAGCCGACGAACCGCCGTTCGCGTCAGGCGGCCGGCACCGTCCACGTGCATCCGAACGGCCGGTTTCTGTACGGGGCGAATCGCGCGCAGGACACCGTCGAGTTCCATGGCAAGAAGGTGTTCAAGGGCGGCGAGAACAGCATCGTGGTGTACTCGATCGACCAGTCCACCGGCGAGCCGACCCCGATCCAGCACATCGAGACTCGCGCCATCCATCCGCGCACGTTCCACATCGATCCAAGTGGACGCATGCTCGTGGCCCAGCACAATCTTCCGGTGGACGTGAGAGACGGCGACGCGGTCCGGACCATCCCGGCCGGTCTGTCGGTCTTCCGCATCGGGGACGACGGCAAGCTCACGTTCGTGCGCAAGTACGACGTCGACGTCGGTGGCAAGACCATGTTCTGGATGGGCATGGTGCAGCTGTAACGGTCATGCGGTGCAACACCAACACTTCGATCCCCTGTGAGAGGAGATCATGCTGAGAGCCACGATCCTGCTCGCGGTCGGCTTGTTCGCCAACGTTCTCATCGGCCTGCCGGCGATCGCTCAAGCGCCCGCCGAAGTCACGCTGACACGCATCGACTGCGGCACCGGCGCCACGCCGACGGACGTCGGCCAGCGCTTCACCGACACGTTCGCGTACAAGGACCTCAAGCTGACGTTCACGTTCAGCTGCTACGTGATCAAGCACGGCGACGACTACATGGTGTGGGACACCGGCTTCACCCCCGGCACGAGTCCCAACGCGCCGAAGGTCGGCATCGTGGATCGCTTGAAGGAGCTCAAGGTCACGGCCGAGCAGGTCAAGTACGTCGGCATCAGCCACTTTCACGGCGACCATACCGGTCAGCTCGCGCCGTTCACGAACGCGACCTTGCTCATCGGCAAGGGCGACTGGGACCAGATCACCTCGCCGACGCCGATGCAGGGCGCCAATGTCGCCGGCTTCAAGAGCTGGATCGATGAAAAGAGGAAGGTCGAGCCGCTAACCGGGGACAAGGACGTGTTCGGCGACGGCAGTGTAGTCGTTCTGAGGACGCCGGGTCACACGCCGGGCCATAGCTCCCTGCTGGTCAGGCTGAAGGACATGGGTCCGGTGCTGCTCAGCGGCGACGCAGCCCACTTCCGCGAGAACTACGAGAGTAACGGCGTGCCGAGCTTCAACTTCGACCGCGCCGCGACGATCGCCTCGATCGAGCGCATGAAGCAAATCGCCGCAAATCTCAAAGCGACCATCGTCATCCAGCACGACATGCGCGACATCGGCAAGCTGCCGGCGTTCCCCGCGGCCGCGAAGTAGCACCACGATGCACTTCCGCGCAGCGGACAGGCCTCTACCCGCCTGCGGTCTGGTAGACGCTCGCGCCCCTGGCGCGGCTACGGTAGTATTGCAGCGATTCGATTGCCTCCGGAGGGATTGCCCATGACGCGCGCGTACAACGCGATCGACGCGGACGGCCACATCCTCGAGCCCCTCGACCTGTGGGACAAGTACATCGATCCCGAATTCCGCGAGCGCCGGCCGCGGTTCGTCATCGACGACAACGGCAAGGAACGCCTGAGCGTCGAAGGCAAGCTGCTGGGCAATCCGCGGGGGATCGGCAGCCTGGGTTCCGTCGGCGTCCGGCAAGGGATCGTCAAGGCCAACACCCTGAAATACGCCGAAGGGCGCAAGGGCGGGTTCGACCCGCACGCGCGCATCATCGACATGGATGCCGACGGCATCGATGCCGCCTTCCTCTATCCCAGTCTCGGCCTGTTCGCCGGCGCCGTCGAGGATCCCGGCCTGGCCGCCGGGATGTGCCGCGCCTACAACCGCTGGCTCGCCGATTACTGCAAGCCGTATCCCGAGCGCCTCTTCGGGGTCGCGATGCTGCCGATGCAGTCGGTCGAGCTGGCGATCGACGAGATGCGCTTCGCCCGCGAAAAGCTCGGGATGCGCGGCGGGTTCCTGCGGCCCAACCCGTATCACGGCAAGAAGATGATCAGCGACCCGATGTACGAGCCGTTCTGGAAGATGGCCGAGGACCTCGACTTCTCCATCGGCTTTCACGAAGGATCGACCAACGCGATGCCGACGGTCGGCGTCGACCGCTTCGAGGACGACCGCGCGGCACGCCACATGGTCTCGCACACGATGGAGATGATGCTCGTTGCGCTGAGCGTGATCTGGGGCGGTGTCGTCGACCGTCATCCGCGCTTGCGCGTCGCGTTTCTCGAGTCGGGCGGCGGCTGGATCGCGCCGTGGCTCGACCGCATGGACCGGCACTTCGACGACCAGGGCTTCAACGAGTCCGCGCCGAAGACGAGGCCGAGCGAGCTCTTCCAGCGCAATTGCTGGATCTCGTTCGAGCCGGTCGAAAGCAGCATCGCGGTGCTGGCCAACTACATCGGGCCGCACAAGATCATGTGGGCCACCGACTATCCGCACTCGGACGGCTTCTTCCCGGGCGCGCCGCAGATGCTCCGCGACCGGCTCGGGCCGCTGTCCCCCGAGGCGAAGCACCAGGTGCTCGCCGGCGGTGCCCTCGGCTTCTATGGCCTGAGCTGACCCAGCGACGCCAGACCGGGACCACCCAACGCGGCGCCAACGTCCTGAGGAAGCATGATGACTGAGGCGATCCGCATCGCCGTCCTGAACTTCGTCCACGAGACGGTGACGTTCCTGCCCAACGACACCACGCTCGACGACTTCGTCCATGACGGTTCGCCGGCCAGAGGCGAGGCGATGCTCGCCTGGGAGCCGCGATCTTACATGGGCGGCTTCGTGAAGGTGGCGCGCGAGCATGCCGGCGTCGAGCTGGTCGGCATCGAATCGCCGCTCTGGGCCAGGACTGGTACCGGCTCAGGCTGGATCACGACAGAGGCATACGAGCACTTTCTCGGCCGCATGCTCGCCGAGCTGAAAACCGGTGGGAGATGGCACGGCGTCTATCTCGCCCTCCATGGCGCGATGGGCGTGCGCGGCGTGGCGCGACCCGAGGCCGACATCGCCCGCCGCGTGCGCGAGGTCGTGGGCCGCGACGCTTTCATCGCTGGCACCTTCGATCCGCACGGCAACGAGGACGCCGAGTTCCTGCGTCAGGCCGACTTCGCGTTCTGCGCGAAATACTTCCCGCACTACGACAGCCGCCTGCAGGGCGAGCGCGCGGCCCGCATGCTGATCCGCGCCATCCGCGGCGACTACACACCTGTCAGCGCCACGGTGAAGGTGCCGATCCTGACCGCGACGGTGCTGCAATGGACTGGCGCCTCGCCATGGATGGACCTCATCCAGCGCGCACTCGTCTGGGAAGCGCGCGAGCCCGACCTCTACATGAACGTCTTCTTCGGCTTCCCGTTCGCCGACGTGCCGGATGTCGGCATGACGGTCCAGGTGATCACCAACGGCAAGCCTGAGCTTGCGCGCAAGGCCGCCGAGGACGTCGCAACCTGGGCCTGGCGCCGGCGCGAAGCGCTGCTGAAGACTGCGACGGTGCATCGCGTGCCCCACGGTGTGAAGCTCGCCAGGGAGGCAGTGGCGCGCGGCGCCTGGCCGGTAGTGCTGGCCGATCACTCCGACCGATCTGGCTCGGCGACGTGGGTGCTGCAGCAGGTGATCGCGCAAGACCTGGCCGACGTGCTGATTGCCACCATCGCCGACCGCACGGCCGTCGAGGCGGTCGCGGCCAAGGGTCTGAAGGGCGGCGATCCATTCGAGATGGACGTTGGCGGCCTCGCTGACGAGTCGGCCGGCCAGCCGGTGCGGATCAAGGGCACGATCACCGGCGTGGCGGAGATCGCCGGCAGGCGCTGGGTGAGCGTCGCCTTCGGGCGAGGCAATGTCGTGCTGATCAGCGAGTATCTGACCCAGGTCATGGACCCGCTCGACCTGAAGGGGCCGGGATTCACGATCGATCAGTTCAAGGTCTTTGCGATCAAGTCGCGCGTACACTTCCGCCGCGGCTTCGACGATTCGGGCTTCGCGAAGACGATCCTGTTGGTCGAACCGGAGCAGCCATTTCTCGGCACGGTACGGCTCGAGGCGCTGCCCTACAGGAACGTCGACATCTCCAAGTTCTATCCGTACGGCGACGTCAGCTTTCCTGAGTGAACGACGATGTTGTCATCCGCGGATCGCACGCGCCCCTTCCAGCAAAGGAGCCGACCATGCTGATCGTCGACGCGCAGATTCATCTGTGGAACGCGGGCAACCCCACCAGCCCGTGGCACCGGCAGATCCCCGCCTATCTCAAAGAAGATGCCCTGAAGGAGATGGACGCCGGCGGTGTCGATGCCGCCATCCTCACGCCGCATACGCCGTGGGATCCGAACGCGAACGAGCTCTGCATCGAGGCCGTGCGCGCGCATCCCGACCGGTTCGCGATCCTCGGCAACTTCCCCCTCGACAAGCCCGAGAGCCGCGCGCTGGTCGACACGTGGAAGCAGCGCCCGGGAATGCTCGGCTGCCGCTTCACCTTCATCGGGCCGGAGCAGAGCAAGTGGCCGACGGACGGCACCGTCGACTGGCTCTGGCCGGCAGCGGAGCGGGCCGGCCTGCCGATCGCGATGATGGCGGCGAACTTTCTGCCGAAGGTCGCCGAGGTCGCCCAGCGGCACCCAAACCTCAAGCTGATCCTCGATCACCTCGCTCGCCCGAGGGGGGACGCGAGCCCGAGTGAGCGTTGGGCGAATCTGCCGGACGTGCTCGCGCTCGCGAAATATCCCAACGTCGCGATGAAGGCGACCGGCGCGCCGAGCTACTCCGATCAGCCCTACCCGTTTCGCGACATCCACGACAACCTGCGCCGGCTCTACGACGCCTTCGGTCCCGCTCGCTGGTTCTGGGGCACCGACATCACGCGCATGCCGTGCCCGTGGCGTCAGTGCGTAACGCTGTTCACCGAAGAGCTGCCCTGGCTGAAGGGCCGCGACCTCGAACTGGTCATGGGCCGGGCTGTCTGTGACTGGCTGGGATGGAAACGATAGGAGAGACGCCATGAGACCCAACAAGCTGCGCGAGCTCCTGAAGTCCAACAAGCCCACGCTGTCTACCCACATTCACACGACGTGGCCGTCCGTGGTGGAAGCCATCGGGCACACGGGGCTCTACGACTACGTCGAGTTCGTGGGAGAGTACGGCCCCTTCGACCTGCACGACCTCGATAACCTCGCGCGAGCCGCGGACATCTACAACATGTCGATGCAGCTCAAGGTCGACCAGGAGCCGCGGGGCTTCCTCGCGCAGCGGGCGATCGGGTCCGGCTTCCACAGCATTCTGTTCGCGGACTGTCGTTCAGCCGCCGACGTGCAGGAGTGCGTGCGCATCGTGCGCGCGGAGACACCGGAGGACGGAGGAACCTACGGCGTGGCCACCCGTCGGTTCACGTACATGGGCTATGGCGGCACCAAGGAGTACGTCCAGGCCCTGCGCGACATCGTCGTGGCCATCATGATCGAGAAGCCGGGGACAGTCGACACGCTCGAGGAAGTCCTGAAGGTCAAGGGTGTCGACATGGTGCAGTGGGGCGGCTCCGACTACTCGATGGGCATGGGACGACCTGGCGAGCGCTATTCGCCCGAGCTACGCGTGGTGGAGCGCCGGGTGTTCGAAACGGCCATCAAGATGGGCGTGCCGCCCCGCGCCGAGATCGCCACCGCGGATCAGGCGAAGTACTTCCTCGACATGGGCGTCCGGCACTTCTCCGTCGGCACCGACATCACGATCCTGCACCAGTGGTGGAAGTCCCAGGGCGAGGACCTGCGCAAGGCTCTCGACCACTGATTTCGTGCCTTGTCCTCAACGCCGGCGCTTTATTCGTCGCCGTCCGCCTCGCGCTCGCCGCCGGCAGCGGTGCCCGGTGCAGCCGGCTCATCCTGTCAACGTTGTCCGGCTACGCCGTCGTGATCCACACCGCCGTCCTGTTTGCCGGGCTACTCGGGTGGCTGACGATCGGCGGTCTGGCCGCAGTCGTTGCTGCCGCTGTCGCAGGCGCGTGGTGGCTGGCACGCAGCCGAGTCGACGACGCCACGAGCGCCGCCGGCATGTCGACGTTCACGCCCGCGATGCTCTTCGCTCCAGTACTCGCTGCGATCACCGCGGTCGCGTGGATGTGGCCGCATCTCGTGGATGCAACGCGGCTCTGGATCTGGGACGACTACACGTACCACATGGTGTATCCCGCGCTGTGGCTGCAGGAGCGCGCGATCGCCGCCGTGACACCGGCGCATGCGTTCACGATGCAGGCGTGGTATCCGATGTCGGCCAGCGTCGTCGCGACCTGGTTCATGGTGCCGTTTTCGGCGTCGCGCGGCGACTCGCTCGCGTGGGTCAGTCTCACCGGACCACTGTATGCCGGCATCGTCATCAGCGGTGCCGCAGAGCTGGCGGGGCGTCTCGGCAGTGGCCCCTTCGCGTGGGCGATTCCCGTCGTCCTCTTCGCGACGTCACAGCGCACCGGCGTCATGGCGTCGAGCTTCTCAGACGCTGATCTCGCCCTGGCGGCCGCGCTCTTCGGCGCACTGGCGTTCGGGATTCCGCGGAGCATGGACGAGAGCGCGCGCGCGATCGCGAGCGACGCCTGGTACGCGGGGTCGCTCACGGGGTTTGCCGTCGGTGTCAAAACCAGTGCAGTGCCCGCCGCGGTCATCGTCCTGCTCGTGATGGTCCTGAGGGCACGTCGCTGCGCCGCCACGCGGATCGTGCCCGCCTTCGCCGTGTCGTGGATCGTGATGGCCGGTTACTGGTACGCGCGGAACGTCGTGCACACCGGCAATCCCGTGTATCCAGCCGCGTTCCTCTCTCAGCCAGGCACGACGTTTCCGCTCACGACGCTTCGCGAGTACGCGCAGCACTACGGCGTGGCACGCACGGTGGACGACGCCGTCTCCGTCTATCTCAACTGGCCGAAGCTCCACGGCGCGCTCGCCGTCATCGGCCTCGTCGGCCTGGCGGGCTGGCTGGTGAGCGTCCGTGTGAAGACGCGAAGCGAGCGCTCGTTCGCGCTCGCGACACTGGCGATCGTCGCCGTCACGCTCGGGCTTCTGCCCATCATGCCGTTTTCGGCCGGCAACGCGATGACGTTCGTCTCCGGGTTCATCCACTGGGACAGCATGCGGTACGTCGCGCTGCTCACGATTCTCGGATGGGTCGCGCTCGGTTTCCTCCTCGGTACGGGCGTGCATCCATCGCGAACGATCGTTGCGATCGCCATCACGGCCGCCGCGGTCCTTGCCGGACTCCCTCGCTCCGCCGCGACGGTGTTCGCGCTCGCCGTGCCCGGCGCCGTAATCGCCGCGCTGGTTCGACGTCGCGCTGGTCAGCGGTCCACGCGCGTCGCCCTCGTGATCGGCGTGCTGATCGCCGCGGCGTTCGGCGCGTGGCAGCACGGTGCGAAGTCGGCCGCGACAGCCGCCGCATTTCATCGTGAGCCGTTGTTCGGCGCGGCGGCGGCAGCGCTCGATCGGCTACCGGACGGCACACGCGTCGCGGTGTTCGGCGACCAGTGGATCTACCCCACGTTTGGCGACCGTTACCACCTCGTCCCGGTCCGGCTCGACGGCGACGGGCGAATCGCCACGCACCCGGTCGGCGACGCGATGGACCCCGGCCCGTTGACCGTCGACGCACCGACGCTGTTGGCGAACCTCACCGCGTCGCGAGTCGACGTCGTCGCCGTCGTGCATCTGCCCCATCCTGGACGATCGCCGGAATGGCCGCAGCAGCACCGCGCACTCGAGACGCTCGGCGCGCGCCTCCTGCATCGCGACGGCGCCGTCGCCATCTGGACGCTGAGCCGGCTAGCGAGGTGACGCCCAACAGGTGCTCGCCGGCGGCGCCCTCGGCCTCTACGGCTCGAGCTGAGTCGGCATTGCCGTCACGCCACCGCGGGGACCTGCTCCTCCAGCAGCGGCGACCGCGCGCGATGCACCTTGCCCGCGCGCAGCGCGAGCACGGGCCTGAGACGCTTGTCTGTCTTGGTGCGCACGCCCAGGCTGTCCTGCAGCGTCCAGTCGTCCTCATCGATGGCGAGGACCGACACGTCCGCCACACGTCCCGGCGCCAGCGAGCCCAGCTCATCGGTCAAGCCGAGCATGGTCGCCGCGTTGACCGTCACCATGCGGATGACGTCGGTGAGCCCGACGCCCAGCGCGATGAGCTCGTTCATCACCTGGACGAGTGAGAAGGCCCCGGTGCCCCCGATGGTCGTCAGCTGACCCTGCTCGCCTCCGAACGCCCCCGCGCCCCAGACACTGCTCTCGTCGCGACGCCGGATCGTGTAGCCGTGGATATCGCCGCCGATGGTGAACGGCATGACGCCGGCGTCGAGGGCAATGCGCGCGGCGTTGAAGCTCATGTGGCCGCCGCGGCCGACATCGATACGGACGCCACGCGCCACCGCTTCGAAGATCAGCGGATGAACCTTGCCCTCGCGCGACACGAACGCGCCGGGATGCTTCGTGAACGGATGCGCGAGGATGTCGCCGGGGTCGAGGAGCGGTAACGCCTCGTGGATGACGCTGTCGGGATCGATCGCCGTCCCGTTCTCCTCCGCCCAGAGGCGGCCGAGGTGCAC
>QHSQ01000382.1 GCA_003221615.1 Candidatus Rokuibacteriota bacterium
CAGCCCGCCGAGGCCACGACGATGGATCCGGGCCGGAGCACGCAGGTCTTGACCGTGAACTACTTCTACAACCTCTATGATGCGCTCACCCGCTGGGACAATTCGCTGCGCCTGCAGCCGGGCCTGGCCACCTCGTGGAAGAACGTCAACGAGACGACCTGGGAGTTCACGTTGCGCCAGGGCGTCAAGTTCCACGACGGCGCACCGCTGACGGCCGAGGACGTCAAGGCGACCCTCGAGCGCAATCTCCAGCCGGGCAGGACCGTGGTCCAGCCCGGCTTCGCGACGATCGAAGCCGTCCAGATCGTGAACCCGACGACGATCCGGATCGTGACCAAGAAGCCCGATCCGTTGCTCCTGGTACGCGTGGCGCAGATGGGAGCTCAGATCCTTCCGGCGCGCCTGACGACCGATGACGGCGTGAAGGAGCTGGCCCGGCGCCCCGTGGGCACGGGCGCCTACAAGTTCGTCGAGTGGGTGAAGGACGAGCGCCTGGTCATGGAGGCCAACCGCTACTGGTGGGGCTGGGAAAGCCGGGCGCCGGCGATCGATCGGGTGATCTGGAAACCGATCCCCGAGGACTTCCCGCGGATCGTGGCACTCGAGAAAGGCGAAGCGGACATCATCACGAACGTCCCGCCCGATCGTATCAAGTCCATCGCCGACGGCCGCGCCACGCAGATCCTCGCCATACCGTCGAGCCGTATCGTCACGCTCTCGATCAACAGCACGCAGCCGCCGCTCGCCGACAAGCGTGCGCGCCAGGCGCTCCACTACGCGCTCGACATCGGCTCGATCATCAAGAACCTCTACGCGGGACAGGGCAGGCCCTTCAGCGGCGGCGTCGCCGACACCGACTTCGGCTACAACGCCTCGCTCAAGCCGTATTCCTTCGACCCGGCCAAGGCGAAGCAGCTCCTGGCCGAGGTCGGGCGCCCGAACGGCATCGACGTGTCGCTGCACGCCGGGAGCGGCACGATGGTCAACGACAAGTTCCTGCTCGAGGCGATTGCCGACATGTGGGCGAAGTCCGGCATTCGCGCCAAGATCGACATCATGGAGATGGGAGCCCGCCAGCGCATGCTCAACGAGCGGGCCATTCCGCCGAACGGGCTTCTCCTCGGCAACCCGCAGTCGACGCTCCTCGACGCGGACGGAAGTCTCTGGCGGTTGTGGCACCCGAACGGCTTCAACGGGAAGTACTGGACCGGCAGCCAGCCCGGCCAGCGCTTCCACGATTTGATGGAACAGGCGCGGTACTCGCTCGACCCGGCCAAGCGTCGCGCCCTCTATATGGAAGCGACTCAGATCATCCACGACGAGAAGCCGTGGGTCGAGCTGTTCCAGGAGACCATCGTGTACGGCGTGAGCCGACGCGTCGCGTTCAAGCCGCGCGCCGACTACCGGCTGATCGTGGCGGAGATGGCGCCTAACCGCTAACCCGTCTAGCCAATCGTACGCGCCTCGAGCCGTAGCAGGCGGCGGTCGACCCGCTGAAATTCGTCGGCGACGTCGCCACGGAAGCGATCGAGCTTCTGATCGACGCCGATGACTCCCTCGCCGACGAGCTGGATCTTGTCCATGAGACGATCGGCGACCACGTCGAAGTGCCGCCGCGTCTGCGCGGCGCTCGCCGCGATGTCGGCACGAAGCTCCGACTTCACTTCACCCCCGCGGCGCTCGCCGCGATTTCGCTGCGGAGCTCGAGCGCGATCTCCGACCTGAGCTCGGACTTCAGCTGCGAGAAACCCTGGTCGAGGTAAGCGACGAGCTCCTGGTCCACGTCGGTACTCTGACGGGCCGCGCTCGGCGCGTCAAGTGTGTATCGCCCAACGGCTCACGGGGGTGGTCCGAACTCTAGTGTAAAGTGAGGGCATGAACAGAGCGGTTGCGGCGCTGCTACTCGCCCTATTGGTGACGGCGGTGGCCGTCCCGGCGGCGGCGCAGTCGCTCGACGAGGTCGTCCGCGAGATCGAAGCCGTGTACGGTCGCATGACCGACTTGCGCGCCGACTTCACGCAGACGGCCTTCAACAAGAGCCTCAATCAGACGATTCCGGCGAAGGGCACGGTCTACTTGAAGAAGGGCGGCAAGCTCCGCTGGGAGTACACCGAGCCCACGCCCCAGGAGATCGTCTCCGACGGCAAGAAGCTTTGGGTTTACACGCCCACCCTGAACCAGGCCAATGTCGCCGACGCGCCCGAGGCGCTGGCCGGCCCCGCCGGCAGCTTCCTCGCGGGGCTCGGACGCTTGCGCACGGAGTTTCAGGTGCGCTTCCTGAACCCGGCCCAGCCGAAAGACACCGAGGGCAACTGGGCCCTCGACCTGACTCCGAAGCAACCGTTACCGACGATGACGCGGCTGATCCTGTCGATGGACCCGAAGAGCTGGGAGATCAGGAAGGCCGTGGTGCACGATCAGTTCGAGAACACGGTGACGATGCGCTTCTCGAAGATGGTGGTGAATAGCGGGTTGCCGGAGCGGACGTTCACCTTCGTCGCGCCCAAAGGTGTCGTGATCGTACCGCTCAAGTAGCGGGGGGACCATGGCCGCCGAAAACTCATTCGACATCGCGTGCAAGATCGACATGCAAGAGGTGACGAACGCCCTCGACCAGGCGCGACGGGAAATCGAGACGCGCTACGACCTCAAGGGCACCAAGTGCGGCCTGACCATCGAGAAAGCCGACATCACCGCGACCGCGCCCGACGATATGAAGCTCAAGGCGGTCGTCGACATCCTCCAGTCGCGCCTGCATAAGCGCGGCGTGCCGCTGAAGGCGCTCACGTACGGCGAGGTCGAGCAGGCCTCGGGCGGTACGCTTCGCCAGAAGATCGCGCTCCAGCAGGGCATCCCGATCGAGCGTGCCAAGGAGATCGTGCGCCTCATCAAGGACAGCAAGGTCCGGGTGCAGGCCTCGATCCAGGAAGACCAGGTGCGTGTCGCCGGCAAGAACCGCGACGATCTGCAGAAGATCATTGCGATGCTGAAGGACAAGGACCTCGGCATCGCGCTCCAGTTCACGAATTATCGCAGCGTCTGAGACCGTGGGAGCGCCGAGCGGTTGCCCACGGTCGTCCCGGCACTCCTGCTACGGGCGCCGCACTCTTCTTCCTCAGACCGTATCGTCACTTCTGGACGGTGCTCTCTGTCTTCGGCCTGGGTGTCGCGGTCACAGCGCTTACGGCAGCTGTCCTCTTTGCCATTGGCAGGCCTGCTGCGCCTTCGCCGCTCGCCACGTGGGTCGAATTCTCCGTGCTCAGGATCCTGGTCGCGCCACTCCTCGCGCTCACGTTTCTCGTCTGCACAGTTCTCTCGCCGTCTCGCCTCTCTCGCCTGGTGTTTCTCGCGGCAACCGTGATGGAGGCGACAGCGAGCGCGTACGGAGCGTTCGTCTGGTTCGTCCCTCCGCTCTTCGAGAGACCGTAGCTGGTCATGTGACGCTCCGGCCCTTTTGCCCACGGTCGTTTGGCGCTGTGGGCACGGTATACTGGCTCCCGTCCATGAAGGTCCATCTGACGACCCTCGGCTGTCCGAAGAACCAGGTCGACTCCGAGCTGATGCTCGGCATGCTGACCGAGGCCGGGTTTCCGCTCACGGAGCGCCCCGAAGACGCCGAGTGCCTCGTCGTCAACACCTGCGCCTTCATCGACCGTGCGCGCGAGGAATCGATCGACACGATCCTCGAGCTCGCGAAGCTGAAGCAGCGGGGGTCCTGCCGTGCCCTCATCGTCACGGGCTGCCTCACCCAGCGCTACGGCGGCGACATCTTGAAAGAGATGCCGGAGGTCGACGGGATCCTCGGTACCTCGAATCTCTCGCGCATCGTCGAGCTGGTCCGCCAGGCGGCCGGCCGCCACGACTGGGCGAGCTCGGCGCCCCCGGGATACCTCTACGACGCGACCACGCCGCGCCTTCTGACCGGCCGGGTTCCGTACGCCTACGTGAAGATCGCCGAGGGCTGCGACATGGGCTGCACCTTCTGCGCGATTCCTCAGTTCCGCGGCCGTCACCGGAGCCGCCCTCTTCCCGACATCGTGAAGGAGGTCGAGGGGCTGGCGGGGCGCGGGGTTCAAGAGGCGATCCTCGTCTCCCAGGACACGCTCGCGTACGGCCGTGACATTGCCGGCAACGGTGACATCGCCGACCTGCTGTTGGCCCTCGGCGAGACGCGGATCCCATGGATCCGGCCCATGTACCTGCACCCGGCGCACGTGAACGACCGGCTCATCGAGCGATGGGCACGGGCGCGAGTCGTGCCCTACCTGGACATGCCCGTCCAGCACGGCGACGACGGCGTGCTGCGCGCCATGCGTCGCGCGGTGACCGCGAAGCGGATGCGGGAGATTGTCCGAGCGTTCCGCGACGCGATCCCGGGGCTCACCGTCCGCACGACCGTCCTCGTCGGCTTCCCGGGTGAGACCGAGACGGCGTTCCAGAACACGCTGGAGTTCCTCGAGGAGACGCGCTTCGACCGGCTCGGCGTCTTCACCTACTCGCCCGAGGAGGGGACGCCCTCCGTCGCGTTCGCCGACCAGGTCACGCCCGAGGTCGCGGCCGAGCGCGCGGCGATCGTGCAAGAGCATCAGGACCGTCGGGCCTGGGAGCGCCATGCCGCGCTCGCCGGCACGGTCACCGACGTCCTGGTCGACGGCCCGAGCGAGGATCCGGCGTTCGCGTGGGAAGGTCGGACGGCCGGACAGGCGCCCGAGATCGACGGCGTCGTCTATCTGAGGGATCGCAGCCTGACGCCCGGAAGGTTCGCGCGCATCCGCATCGTCGAGGTCGAGGGATACGAGCTGGTCGGCGAGCGCGCCTAGCCGCACCACGGCGCTCGACCGCGTCGCGCTCGTCATCGCAACCGGCTTCGGCGCCGGCTACTCCCCGGTGGCCCCCGGTACTGCCGGGAGCGCCCTGGCCGTCCTCATTCTCTGGCTCGTTCCGTTCTCGCGCGCCGGCGTCTTCCTGTTCCTCATCGCGGTCACGCTCGTGGGAACCTGGGCCGCCCACCGGGCCGAGCGCCTGCTCGGCGGCCTCAAGGACCCCGGCGCCATCGTCATCGACGAGGTCGCGGGCATGACGGTCGCGGTCGCGCCGTTCGCGCCGACCCTGCCGGTGCTGGCGGTGGGCTTCGTCCTGTTCAGGATCTTCGACGTCACCAAACCGTTCCCGGCACGCTCGAGTCAGCACGCCCCCGGCGGCATCGGGATCATGGTGGATGATCTGATCGCGGGGTTGTACGCTCTGATCGTGATCGTCATCGGCCGAGCCGTCTTCGCCTGGCCATGACAGCGAGCGCCCACATCGTCACGGTCGGGGCGATGCCGTCCCCCGGCGCCGACGGTGCGGCGGTCGCGGCGGCGCTCGGCGCCGCCGGCGTCAACGTCGTGAGCCGCGTCTTCGTCGAAGACGACGAGAGCGCGCTCGAGCGGGCGCTCGGGTCCGATGAGGCCCTGACCGTCGTGCTCACGGGCGGCGGAGGCTCGGCCGGCGACATCGTGCGCCGCGTGCTCGCGCGTGTGACCGGCGCGCGGCTCGTCCTCAACGACCGGCTCCTCACGACGCTCCAGGAGCGCTATCGCCGGCTCGACCGCCCGCTGCCGCGACGTGCCGAGCGGCTGGCGCTCTTGCCCCAGGGCGCGACGGTGTGGGTCACGGCCGACGCCGAGGCGGGATGGGCGATTGAGAGCGGTCAGCGGGCCTTCGCGGTGCTCGCGCGCGACGCCACGCTCCAGCCGACGATCGCGCAGCATTTGACGTCGTTCGCCCGCGACTGGGCCGGGGGGCGTGGGACCTCGGTCGTTCGCACGTTGCGCACGGCCGGCCTCACCGCGGCCGACGTCGAGGAGCGGCTCGTCGACTGGCTCGGCCGTGACGGCGAGGTGACCGTCTCGACCATCCCGGCCGACGGCGAGGTCTGGGTGAGGCTGCGGGCGCGCGCCTCGACCCCGGCGGAAGCCACGCGGAGCCTGGCGAAGGCCGAGATCGGGATCGGCGCGCTCCTCGGAGAGGACTGCTACGGGCGCGACGGGGAGACG
>QHSQ01000383.1 GCA_003221615.1 Candidatus Rokuibacteriota bacterium
ACCGCGGTGAGGATGTCGAGCGTGATACCACGCCCCATGTACCCGGCACCGACCAGGCCGACACGGATCGGGTTGCCCTGTCGTTCGCGCTCCTCGAGTGCTTTGTCGACGATGATCATCTCAACGCTCCTTCCCCGACATTTCCGAATGGTCGAACAGTGGCCAGCCGTGGTCGGCGTCGGAGATGACCGTGACGGCGAGCGGCCAGCGGATATCGAACGCCGGATCGTCGTATCGCACTCCGCGGGCGGCGGCCGGCGCATAGAACTGTGACGTCTGATACCAGAGCTCACAGTCGTCGCTCAGAGTCTGATAGCCGTGGGCGAAGCCCTCCGGCACGTAAAGCATCCGGTGGTTGTCCGCGCTCAGCTCCATCCCGAGCCACCGCTTGTACGTCGGAGACTCGGGACGCAGATCGACGATCACGTCGTATACCGCGCCGCGGGTGCAGCGCACCAGCTTGACCTCGGCGTCTGGAGCTTCCTGGTAGTGCAGGCCGCGGAGCGTGCCCTTGCGAGGGCTCACCGCGATGTTAGATTGCGCGATCGTCGCGTTCAGCCCATGCGCCTCGAACTCGCGACGGCACCACGAGCGCGCGAAGAAGCCCCGCGCGTCGGCCCGTGGCTCGATGTCCAGCAGGAGCGCGCCCCGGAGCTCGGTCGGGGTGAAGATCACGGGGCGACCGACCCCGAGCGAATCCTGAGCGCGCGGCGCATGAGGGTCAGACTCGCCATGTGAAGCTCGTGTCGTAGATCCCGGAGGTTCCAGCGTAGCCAGCGGAGCATGAACACGTAGCAGCGGGCGCGCGCCCAGAGCCCCATCGGGGTCCGCGTGATGCTGACCAGGTACCCGAACAGGAGCCGCCAGTTCCGCAGCACGATCTTGCCTTGCTTGCTCGGGTCGTACCAGGACGCGAGGGCCGCAGCGCCCGGATTCGACCGGTTGGACTTCTGCGGATGATCCCGGCGGAAGAATGAGCACGGTTTGCGGGTAACAGAGAATCACCGCGGACTGTCGATCCAGGACGTCCGCGCAGCGCTCCAAGAACTGCGGCGCGCAGACGTCGTCGTGGGCCGCCCACTTGAAGTACGGGGCGCGCGCGAGCTCGACGACACGATTGTGATTCCAGGCGGCGCCGCGGTTCCGCTCGCTCCGGTGATAGAGAATGCGCGGGTCGCGCTGTGCGTATCGCCGGCAGATCGCCTCGGTGCCGTCGGTCGACGCGTTGTCTGAGATGATGAGCTCGAAATCGGCGCACGTCTGGCATAGCAGCGAGTCGAGCGCGGTTTCGAGGAAGCGCTCGCCGTTGTAGACGGGAAGACCGACGCTCACGCGCGGGCTCATGCCAGTCTCGAGACGTCCCCAATGATCCCGAAAGCTCACGAACGTCGTGGTTCTTCGGTCCGACGTCCGCCGGTGGAACCGATCACCGTCGCGCCCGACCAACTCGTGCCCGAGCATGCTTTCCCTTCCACGTCCGCTGTATCGGGCGCCCCACCCGGGGCAAAAATTTCCGGATTCCTAAGGGTTTACGGCGCCTAGACCATCGACTGTAGATCGGAGGCGCGCGTGGTGTCAAATCCAACCGGGTTCGAACGCGGCCGGGATCCAGGTCGTTGACGACGGGCGTCGCCTACTTCGGGGAGCCTTCCCTGCCGTATCACGTGCGGCGCGCGACGTGGTTCTGCGGCCGGCATCCTCGACAAAACCGGTTGCTATCGCGGACGAGCAGCCGCGGGCGGCCGACCCTTGACGCGAAGTTGTTCACCGTCCCGATCGGTTAAGATTCTCGGTGTTCACGTGGGCTCGAAGGTGGTCGTAGGGCTTACTCTTGCACTTCGCGTGTCACGCGCGGTGTGGGTGCCGGTCAATCAAAATTGATGGGGTATCCGAACTGCACGCCGAACCTCACGCGATTCTGATCTGCATCGGCCTGGAACGTCGAGGACCCCCCCGTGCGCTGGTGGAGGAATGTATATCCGCCAAAGAGGCTCGTGTATTGAGCGATCTGATAAAAGGCCGAGAGACCGATGGAGAATGCCTTGACGTCGACTCGCCCGCCTTGCCCGGTCTGCCCGGTATTGAGCGTCTCTGCGGTGCTGTAGGATGGGCTGAACACCACGATCAAGCCCCGCTGTAGGGAGCTGAGCGTGAGCGTGCCCGAGGCGGTTTGAGTGTCGGTGGTCCCCCCAAATCCGCCCGCTGCGCCCACTGCCCGAACATACTGGAGACTTGCGGAGCCGAACGAGAAGGTCTGGACGATACTCGCCATTGCTGCAGGGCTGATGGTCGTATCGCCACCGATCTGGGTGATGGCCGGGCCACCGCTCACGGTGGCCGAGAGCGTGGGCGTCAGCTGATAGCTCAAGCCCACGGAAGGAGTGTGAGTCTTCGAGGCCTCTTGGCCGCCGGCATCGAGGTAAGTGAAGCCGTAGCCGAGGATGCCGCCGAAGCGGGGCGTGAACGAGTGAGTGATGCTGCTCTGGAACCCGTACGTGTTCGAGTCGACCCCGACACCTCCGCCCAAGAAGCGCAGCGCGGTGTAGCTCGCGCTGAGATTCAGGGTGTTCTTAGGCGTCACCAGCCAGTTCAGGCCGGGCGTAACCGTGTTGCCCCACGACTCCTGCCGGCCAGTGGAAAAGCCCTGGGCGGTCACGAGGTTCGTGCTGCGATTGAACGCGAACGAATCGGAGGCGGTCAAAGTCAGTGCCGACGACACACGGTAGAGCGCGCTGCCCAGAAAGTTCTGTCGATTGAAAGCGTCGGTGAGGGCCGAATTCTTTGCGTAGATGTCCGCACCGAACGAATAGCCGGCCGACAGCTCGTATTGGGGACGGTAGGCGTAGAGGGTCAGGGCGGGTGCGAAGGTCGTTATGAAATCCGACTGCCGGTTCGCATTATTGAGGAAAATATTGTCGTTGTACTCCTCCCCAATGGCGATAGACGGCGTCAGCGTGACTCCTCCTCGCCGCGCGGGAGGCGCGAGAAGTCCCAGCAGCTCGAGCGGATACGATGCTACGGGTTGAGTTGTGCCCGGAGGCTGCAAGACAGGCTCGGTCGGCTGGGTGCCCGGACCGCGTTGTTGTGTCTGTGGTTGTGTCTCTTGACCCGACGCGTGAGAGACGAGCAAACAGAATGAAAGCACCAGGACGGGGGCGGCTCGCCTTCTCTGATTCGCCACTCCAGACCTTCTCATGACACCAAGATTATAGGGTGGAGCCGCCTCCACCAGGCTCTATAAAACACTATCGCGGCGCCAAGCCTGCGAGCGCCCCGGCTCTCCAGTGAGCCCGACGGAGCCATCGGCGCCGAGCGTTCGGAGCATCTCATCTGCGCTGCGGGCTCGGACAGGCCACCGGCTCGCAGCCGAAACCGACGATCACCCGGGGTGTTCTCTGTCGCGCTCTTGGCCATTCCTCTCACTTCATTGCGGACGCGAAGCCCGGGAAAGCCAGCGAGGCTCTGACGACATCGCGCTCGCGAGACGTCAAGACCCAGAACCAGGCGCCGAGCGCCGCCACCGGCAGCGCGGCCAGCACTTGTCCGAAGAAGCTCCAGATGCTCGAGGCCGGCGACCACATTTCAAGCGCCTGGGTCATCAGGGCAAACGGAATCATGCCGACCGCGGGACGCAGCAGGGCCTGAGTGTAGTACGCACTCAGTGGCATTTGCGCGTGGCGGCGGACATAGAACGGTCCGACGAAGAGCGACACGATGAGGCGCGGCAGCGCGGTGCCCCAGGCGACGCCGACAATCCCCAGATAACGGACGAGGGCGATGCTCAGCACGACATTCACGAATGCCTCGCAGACGAAAACCGGTATCAGGCCTCGGTGCTGATTGGTCCCGATCATCGTGGCTGTCACGACCTGGAAGCCAGCAAAGGCCCACACTGCCGGACAGAGCACTCTGAGCACCGCGCCGGTGGGTTCCGCGTAAGCCGGGCCCATCCAGATCCCGATAAACGATGCTCCACGAAGCACGAGTGTGAGAACGATCGGCAGGATGGCAAGAGTCGCGAATCGGGCGCCCTGCAGACACACCTCCGCGACTTCCGCGCCCCTGCTCTGCCCTTCCAGCGCGCCCACCATGGGAGTGAGTGTCTGCGAGACCCCCGCGATGACCGCGCGGAGATAGTCGGTCATCGTGGAAGCGATCGCGAAGAACGTGATCGCTGCCACCGGTAGGAGCGCGCCGATCACGAGCGCGCTGGCGTAGTTGATGACCGATCCCGCCGCGTGAAGAACTGACGCCGAGATTCCGAATGAGAAGATCTCCCGCAGATGCAGACGACTCCAGGCGCTGGCCCGGAGCGCCAGCTCGGGATACAGTCGGCAGCTCAGCCAGGCGCTCGCGCTTCCGCGGAGCACCGAGACCCCGAGCTGCACGAGAGCCAAGCCTACGAGGCCACCTCCCGCATGGAGCACCAAGACAATCGCGATGGCCTGCGCGAGCGCGAGCGCGATGTTGACGGCGTTCAAGGAGTCGAATCGTTGCATCCCCACCACGATGCCGCCGAACACCCCGGAAACGAGGGAGACCGCGACGTTGACGCCGCTCAGCACGACCGCGATGCGAGCGGCGTCGGCGAGTTCGTCTGGCACGCGGAACGCATGGTTGACCAGAAGCGCGAGCAGCACGGAAGCCCCGACGGCAAGTAGCCCCAGCCCGCCGAACAGAATGAGGGCGGTCGAGGCGATTCGCCCGGCGTCCTCGTGGCGATGCGCCGCATGATAGGTGGCGACGTACCTGGTGACCGCCCCGCGCGTCCCGAGATCGAGGAGCCCGAGGTAGCCGACCAAGGAGCTGAGCAGCACCCAGGCGCCGTAGGCGCCGTCGCCCAGACTATGCACGATGTAGGGCGACAGGACGAGGTTGATCATCACGCTGACTACGAACGAGGCCCAGTTGGAAACGACATTCCGGAGCGAACGCCGCCAGCTCGTGAGGCGCTTGCCCGTGGCGAGGGCTGTCATCGTGTGAACAGTGGCTGGCGCACCAATCCTCCTGCTCCCACCCGTCAAGTGCGTGAGCAAAGGAAGAGGATCTGCGGCACCTCGCCGAAACTGCCGAGCCGGCAAAGCTCGCCGAGGAGAACGTAGTCGCCTCCTCGATAACTCGGCAAAAGCCGCGTGCACAGGACCGCCGCTCGGCGGATGACCCCGAGGAAACGCAGGATCTTGGAGGTCGAGAGGCTTCCCCGCCCGATCAAAACTATCAGCCCACTACCGTTCAAGGGCCCGTCACTCTGTCGGCCTCAATTCGGCTATCTTAGCATCGGAGTGCGCCGCCGGTTCGCGATCCTATGGCTGTTTGTGATCCTCGGGGCGACGCTGATTCCGCTCGAGCCCACCGGGGAAACGCCCCGGTTCCTCTGCGTGCTGTGCGGTGACGGGGCGCTAGCGGACGGTGTCCTGAACGGGGTCCTCTTCCTCCCCCTGGGCGCGGCACTCAGCATCGCGGGCTGGCGAGCGCTGCGCGCCATCGCCCTGGGTGCTCTTCTTTCCGTGAGCGTTGAGACCGCGCAGTTCGCGATCCCTGGTCGCGATCCGAGCCTCTCGGACGTCCTGTTCAATACACTGGGTGTGGCATTCGGCATCGCCCTCGCCCGCTCTAGCTTCATATGGTGGCGCCCTCGGCCACGCGCGGCCGGAGCTCTAAGCATCATGGCAGCACTGGGCGCGGCGTCTCTTATCACCCTGACCGGTGTCCTGCTCGGTCCCGCATTTCCTGAGGACTTGTACTACGGAGGATGGACCCCCCGTTTCGGTCACCTCGAGTGGTATGGGGGCCGTGTTTTGCAGGCGTCGCTCGACGGGCTGGAGATCCCATCCGGCATCCTTGCGAACTCGCTACGGGTCCGTCAGAAACTCCTCTCCGGCGCCGCCGTCCATGTGCTTGCGTTCGCTGGGCCGCGGCCGCCGGGGCTCGCCCCATTGTTCACTATCCAGGACGGACACCAGCGCGAGATCTTGCTCCTCGGTGTGGACGGAGACGACATCGTCCTTCGGTATCGTCGGCGCGCAGTTGCCTGGGGCTTGATCGAACCCGAGATCCGAGCACGGGGTGCGCTTCACGGAGTCGCCTGGCGAGACTCGCTCTCCATCGTCGTGCGCGGAGCCGACCCCGG
>QHSQ01000406.1 GCA_003221615.1 Candidatus Rokuibacteriota bacterium
CGATTGCAGACGGCCCTTGTCGAGCCGCGCGTGGTTGGACGATGATGGCGGATATGGTGTCGACCCACGGAGCGGCGGTCGTGATCGTGGGCGGGGGCGTGACGGGACTCAGCACGGGCTGGTGGCTCGCCCGCGCCGGCGTCGACGTGCTCGTGCTCGAGAAGGGGATCGTCGGCTGGGAAGCGTCGGGCCGCAACGGCGGCGGCGCCACTCACGTCTACAGTCCCTTCGGCCTCGAGGAGCAGCGGCTCTGGCCGCAGATGGACGAGCTGCTCGGCTATCCCACCGAGTACCAGCCCTACCGCATCGGCGTGGCGCTCAGCGAGGCGCAGCTGGCGCTCGCGCGGCGATGGGCCGAGATCGGCGAGAGCCGCGGCTTCCGGTGGGAGTTGCTGGATCGCCGTCAGCTCAAGGAGCTGGTGCCGATCGTGGGGGACAACGCGATCGGCGGGACGTATCTGCGCTTCGGTGGCCACGCCAACCCGCAGCGCACGGTGCAGGCGTATGCGTGGGCGCTGCAAGATCACGGCGGCCGGATCCAACAATCCACGACCGTCACCGGTCTCAGTCAGCGCGGCGGGCGGGTCATCGCGGTGGAGACGACGCGCGGCACGTTCAGCGCCGACGTCGTCGTGATCGCCGCCGGGCCGCAGACGGGCGCGTTCGCCGAGATGCTCGGCGTCTGGCTGCCACTGGCACCGGCGCGCGTCGAGATGATCGCGACCGAGCCCATCCCGCTCATGCACGTCGGCGGCGTCGCCGGCAACGGACTCTACGGCCGCCAGACGCTCCGCGGCAACCTCGTGTACGGCGGCGGCCCTCACGAGTGGATCAACGTGCCGGACATGGCGACGCCCGAGCACGCGAACACCCCGCTCGTGCGCAACCTGGCCCGGCGGCTCGCCGAGCTCTTGCCGGGCGCCGCGCACGTGCGCCTGATCCGCTCGTGGAGCGGTCTGGTCGAGAACACGCCTGACGGGCTCCCGGTCGTCGAGCGCCTGGCCCAGCCCGATAACGTCGTGATCGCGACGATGTCGAGCGTGGGCTTCGGGCTCTCGCCCGCCGTCGGCCGTGCGGTCAGCGAGCTCGTGCGCCATGGCCGCTGTCAGTTCGCCGATCTGGGAGCGCTGGCGCTCAGCCGCTTCGCCGACACGCCGCGCGACTGGCGCGAGCGCGCCGGGTGGACGGCCTCACCGTCGGCCGTCGAGGCGGCCGCGGCGGGTGACGACTGATGCGCGAGACCGATCCGCGGTCGATCGCCGGCAAGATGCCCGCGCCCGATCGCCACGTGCCGCTGGTCGTGGTCGGAGCCGGAGCCGCCGGCGTCGCGGCCGCGATCGAGGCGGCGCGCGTCGGTGTCGAGGTGGTGCTGATCGACGAGCACCCCGTCGACAATGACATGATGGCGATGGACGTCCCGCTCTGCTTCGGCCAGCGGATGGATGGCTCCGTGCGCAACCGTGCGCTGATGCTCGAGCGCGTGGTCGAGACGAACCCCGAGCTGGCGAGCGCACACGAGGCCGGTGTCGACGTGCAGCTCGGCACCTACGTCTGGGGCGCCTTCGTCAACGGGCCCGCCGTGCAGGAGCTGCCCGTGCCGATGCTCGGGCTCGCCGACGATCGCCGCTCGTGGCTGCTCGGCTATGACCGGCTGATCGTCGCCGCCGGCGCGCGCGACGTGCTGCTGGGCTTTCCCGGCTGGGAGCGCGCGGGCACTCTGGGCGCCGGCGGAGCCACCGCGCTGCTCACGCGATATCGCGCCCTGGCGGCGCGCCGCTTGCTCGTGCTCGGCGCGGGCGCGCTCGGCCTTCACACCGCGGAGGTTGCGGTCGAGCACGGGGTGGAGGTCGTGGGCGTCGTCGAAGTCGACACACAGGTTCGCGGCGACTCGGCGACCGCCAAGACGCTGGCCACGCGCGGCGTGCCGTTCTTCACGTCGCATACGATCAAGGCGGCGCGCGGGCGCACGGGCGAGATCGAGTCCGTGGTGATCGTTGGAGTGAATCACGACGGCACGCCCATCGCGGGCAGCGAGCGCGAGATCGCGTGCGACGCCGTGTGCTGGGCCATCGGCATGGTGCCGAACGTCGAGCTGCTGCACCTCGTCGGTGCACGCCTGCGCTTCGTCTCGGCGCTCGGCGGCTTCGTGCCCGACGTCGACGCGCGGATGTGCACGAGCGCGCCCACGGTCTTCGCGGCCGGCGATTGTGTGGGCTTCCACGACGATGTGCTGGGCGATCCCGAGCTCGCGCGCGCTCAGGGGCGGTTGGCCGGACGCGCAGCCGCCGAGTCACTCGGCGCCCGCGTCGAAGCTGGCGCTGATCGTGCCGTGCCGGCAACAGAGCCGCCAGGCGTCGAGGTTCACGGCCACTGGCGCGCCTGGCTCGACTCGCTGATCGCGGTGGGTGGCTGGGACGTGAACGTCTGTCAGTGCGAGGAGGTCACGCGGCGCGAGCTGGTGGAGACGAAGCCGCCGCGCTATCTCAACTGGCAGTCGCCGCAGATGAGCGCCCGCAGCGTCACCACCTTGCTGCGCGACGGGCCGCTCAACCAGGATCAGATCAAGCGGCTCACGCGCGCGGGCATGGGCCCCTGCCAGAGCCGGCGCTGCCGCGAGCAGGTAGGGCTCCTGCTCGCGCAGGCCGCGGGGACGACGATCGATCGTATCCCGCTGCCGACCTTCCGGCCGCCGATCCGGCCGCTGCCGCTCAACGTGCTGTGGCCGGCCGACGAGCCGGCGGCGATGCGCGAGGAGTGGGTGAGCTGGTTCGGCATTCCCACGCAGTTCAGCCCGCACTGGACCGCCGGCATGGCGATCGACGAGCCGACGGCTCACGCCCGGCTGATCCTGAGCGACGAATGAGTGGGGAGCCCCGAAGGGCCCCCCAAGCCCCCCGCGCTCGGAGACGGCCCGGCGGAGCCGGGCCGCCCCTCGGGTGGGCTTGGCGGACTGGGGGGCCCCGAAATGGGCCCCCACACCCCCCAGCGCTCGGAAGCGCCCCGGCAAAGCCGTGGCGCTCCTCGGTACACACGAGAGGGAGACGATGGTAGACGTGCCCCGGACGGCTGACTTCGTGATCATCGGCGGCGGTGTTCACGGCGCCAGCCTTGCCTTCCACCTCGCGCGCAAGAAGGCCGGCCGCATCCTGCTCATCGAGAAGAAGTTCATCGCGTCCGGCCCGACGGGCCGCTCGACTGCGCTCGTGCGCCGCTTCTACGCGATGGACTTCTTCACGCGCACCGCCAGCGCGGCCGCGGAGATGTTCCGCCACTGGAAGGACGTCGTGGGTGGCGACGGCGATCCCGGCTTCCAGCAGGTCGGCATGCTGGCGCTCGCGGGCCCCGACAAGGCTCCGCACCTGCGCCACAACGCGCTCCAGGCGCAGAAGGTGGGCGCCCGGGTCACGCTCATCTCACCGGCCGACGTGAAGGCGCTGGTGCCGGCCGCCAACGTGGACGACGTCGCGCTCGCGTCCTATGAATCGGAGTCGGGCTACGCGGACCCGTCCTCGACGGCGAACGCGCTGGCCAACCGCGCGCGCGATCTCGGAGCGACCATCGTCCAGTACCGCCACGTCGACGCGATTCGCACGGCCGGCGACAAGGTCGTCGGAGTCCGATCGGAGGGCGTGGACATCGACGCGTCGGTCGTCGTCAACTGCGCCGGGCTCTGGGCGGATCGGCTCCTGCGGCCGCTCGGCATCGAGGTATCGATCAAGCCCGAGCGCCATCAGATGTGCTTCTTCCGCAGGCCCTCGGGCTTCGGCGTGCACCCGGCGGTCGCCGACAGCGTGCAGATGACCTACATGCGTCCCGAGCACGGCGACCTCACGATCCACGGCAAGCTCGTCTACGACGAGATCGTCGACCCGGATGCCTACAACGAGGGCGTCGACCCGGACCAGATCGTGAAGAACGCCGAGCTGATCGCGCATCGCTTCCCGGTGATGGAGCACGGCCTGGCCATGGGCGGCTACTCCGGCCTGTACGACGCGACGCCGGATCATCACCCGATACTCGGCGCGATCCCGGAATACGGCGGGCTCTTCGTCGACTTCGGCTGGAGCGGCCACGGCTTCAAGCACTCGCCGCTGATGGGCGACATCATCTCGGACGTGATCCTGCACGGCCGCTCGAAGGACTACGACATCACGCCGTTCCGGTGGTCGCGCTTTCGCGAGAACGATCTGGTGCCGAGCGCCCGCTGGGCGGCGGAGCCGCATCCCAAGCACAGGTTATGAAGATCGCGGAAGCGTCTCAGACGCGCTTGCCCTCGGCGAGCGCGAGCAGCGCGTCGTGGATACGCTGGTCGATCTCGATGCCCTCGCGCGTGAGACGTGCTCGCTCGCGGTAGGCGCGTTCGCCGGGAATGCGAATCTCGGCGACTCCGTGCTGGCGCGGCGTCGCCTTGATCATGGCGATCTCCGCGGCCAGCGCGCGCCGATAGTCCTCCAGCGGAACGAACAGGTCAGGCTTGAACGCGATGAAGATGTAGCCCGCCTTCTCCTCGTTGCCGTCCCAGCCGCAGAGCACGCCGAGCGCGTGCGTTGCCAGCGCCAGCGCGAAGCCCTTGTAGCCTCCGAATGGAAGGAGCGCGCCGCGTCGTGCGGCGCCTGCGTCCGTCGTGGGGCGGCCATGCTCGTCGATCGCGACGCCCTCCGGCAGCGGCATGGCGAGGCGCTGCCTGAATTGTAGATCCGTGCCCATGAACGCGGAGGTGCCGAGATCGATCACGAGCGGGTCACCCTCCATCGGGAAGCCGAACGCGATCGGATTGGTGCCGAGGGCGGCCCTCGCGCCGCCCGGCGGGGCGACCATGGGCGGGGCGGCCACGGTGTGAATGCCGATCAGGCCGGCCCGCGCCGCCATCTCGACGTAGTAGGCGCTGCGGCCACTCATCCAGATGTTGTTGACGCCGACG
>QHSQ01000407.1 GCA_003221615.1 Candidatus Rokuibacteriota bacterium
CCGGGCGGTGCTCGTCCTGCGGGACGTCGAGGGACTCTCGAACGAGGACGTGGCGGAGATCCTCGAGGAGTCGGTCCCGTCGGTGAAGTCGCGCCTGCACCGCGCCCGCATGGTCCTGCGCGAGCAGCTGACGCGCGACTTCTCCTGACACCGAACCGCCGCCGGCGCCGCCCGTGTCCAAGAGGCGGGAGGACGCGAACGTGGCCAAGGAGCGACCCACGCGAATCGTGATCGTCGGCGGCGGGTTCGGTGGCGTCTACACCGCGATCGCGCTGGAAAAGCTTCTCGGGCATGGTCCCGAGGCCGAGATCGCGCTGATCAGCAAGGAGAACTATCTGACCTTCCAACCCATGCTGCCCGAGGTGATCTCCGGCAGCATCGGGCTCGTCGATACGATCACGCCAATCCGGCGCCTGTGCTCGAGCACACACCTCTACACGCGCACGGTCGAGCGGATCGACCTGGAGCGCAAGCGAGTGATTGCCACGGCGGGTTTCGGGTCGCGGCAGTTCGAGCTGGACTACGATCACCTGGTCGTGGCGCTCGGCAACGTGACGAGCTTCGCCGGCCAGCCCGGGCTCGCCGAGCACGCGCTCCCGTTCAAGTACCTGGGCGACGCGCTCACGCTCCGCAACCGCGCCATCCAGGCGCTCGAGGAAGCCGACACCGAGCCATCGCCCGAGGCGCGTCGCGCGCTGCTCACGTTCGTCGTGGCCGGCGGCGGCTTCTCCGGCGTGGAGGCGGTTGCCGAGCTGAACGACTTCGTCCGGGCGGCCGCGAAGAGCTTTCGCCACGTCGAGCCGGAAGAGATCAGGGTCGTCCTCCTCCACGCTCAAGGCCTCATCCTGCCGGAGCTGCCGCGGTCGCTCGCCGAGTTCGCCCAGCGGATCCTGATCCGGCGCGGCGTGGAGATCAAGCTCAACACGCGACTTCACGGAGCGACGGTGGACGCGGCGCTGCTCGCCGGCGGCGAGCGCATCCCGGCGCGCACCGTCGTGAGTACGGTGCCCTCGGCGCCGAATCCACTGGTGGCGGCCTTGCCCTGCAAGAAGGAGAAGGGCCGGATCGTCGTCGACCAGCATCTCGAGGTTCCGGACTACCCCGGCGTCTGGGCGGTCGGCGACTGCGCCTGGATTCTCGACGCGAAGACCGGAGAGCCGTGCCCGCCGACAGCCCAGCACGCGATTCGCGAGGCGAAATGCCTCGCCGCGAACATCGCCGCCACGATCCGGGGCACGGTGCGCAAGCCCTTCGCATTCAACGCCCTCGGCAAGATGGGCTCGCTCGGACACCGATCGGCGGTCGCCGAAGTCTTCGGCCTGAAGATCTCCGGGTTCCTGGCGTGGTGGCTCTGGCGCACGGTCTACCTCATGAAGCTTCCCGGCCTGGACCGAAAGCTCCGCGTGGCGACGGATTGGACGCTCGACCTGCTGCTGCCGCCCGACATCGTCCAGCTCAAGACCGACAAATCGTTCTCGATCCGCCGGGAGCACTTCGAGCCCGACGAGGTGATCTTCCGCGAGGGCGATCGCGGCGACTGGCTCTACGTCGTCGTCGAGGGCCAGGTGGACGTGCTCCGGAGCGTGCCCGGCCGGGGAGACGTCACGTTGCGCACGCTCGGCCCGGGCGAGTGCTTCGGTGAGATCGCGCTCGTGGGCGAGAGCGCGCGGACCGCGACGGTGCGGAGCCGCTCGAGCGTCAACCTGCTCGCCGTGGACCGCGACGCATTCCAGGCCCTGTTCACGAACCTGCCGCCGCTGCGCGGCTTCTTCGAGCAGCTGATCGGGATGCGGAGCCAGTAGTCTCGTTCCCGCGACGTTTGCCTTAGCGGTATCCTTTGAGACGGGCGCGTGCCCCGACCATGGCGGCGACGACCAACGATCCGCTCGCGGCGCTTGCGACGCATGCCCTCGGCTTCGTCAGGGACGGCGATGTCGTCGGCCTCGGCTCCGGCCGCGCCGCCGGCGCGTTCGTCCACGCCCTCGCGGCGCGCGTGCGCGCTGGGCTCAAGGTCCATGGCGTGCCCACGTCCGAGGAGACGGCGCGCCTCGCCCGCGAGCTCGGCATCGACCTCGTCGGCCTCGAGGCGGACATCGCGCTCACGGTCGACGGGGCCGACGAGGTCGACGGCAAGCTGAATCTCATCAAGGGCCACGGCGGCGCGCTGGTGCGAGAGCGGATCGTCGCTGCGGCCTCCGAGCGGCAGGTGATCCTGATCACCTCCGACAAGCTGGTCGAGGTTCTCGGCGGTCGGGGCCCGCTCCCGGTCGAGGTCTTGCCGTTCGCGGTGCCCTTCTGCCGGCGACGGCTCGAGGACCTCGGGCTCAAGCCCACCATGAGAATGCAGGAGGAGCGTCCGTTCGTGACCGACAACTTCAACGTGATCTTCGACTGCGCCGTGGGACCGATCGGCGACCCGGCGGGACTCGAGCGCGCGATCCGCGCGATCGCCGGTGTCATCGACACGGGACTCTTCCTGGGCACCGCCGACAGGGTCGTCGTCGCCGACGGCGACACGATCCGCGAGCTCGTCAGGAAGCGGCGATGACGGCCGACACGGGCAGGCGTACAAGCGAACTGGAGGACGCATGCAGATCGGGATGGTAGGGCTCGGCCGGATGGGCGGCAACATGGCGCGCCGCTTGATGAAGGGCGGTCACGAGATCGTCGGATACGCGGCGGATCCGGCCGGCGTCAAGACGGTCGCGAGTGAGGGCGGAATCGGCACGACCACGCTCGACGATTTCATTCACGCGCTCCGACCCCCGCGCGTCGCGTGGGTGATGGTGCCGGCGGGCGCGGCCACCGAGCAGGTCGTGACGGATCTGGCCAAGCGGATGTCGCCCGGCGACACGATCGTCGACGGCGGCAACTCGTTCTACAAGGACGACGTGCGGCGCATGAAGATGCTGCGGCCGCAGCAGATCCACTATGTCGACGTCGGCACGAGCGGCGGCGTCTGGGGGCTCGAGCGCGGATACTGCCTGATGATCGGCGGTGAGCGTGAGGTCGTCGAACGCCTCGCGCCGATCTTCAAGACGCTCGCCCCGGGGGCGGGCAGCATTCCGCGCACACCGGGACGCGAGGCCATCAGCGGCAGCGCCGAGCAGGGCTACCTCTACTGCGGTCCGTCGGGCGCCGGCCATTTCGTGAAGATGATCCACAACGGCATCGAGTACGGGCTGATGCAGGCCTACGCCGAGGGGCTCGACATCCTCAAGAACGCGAGCACCAAGGGTCTCGAGCCGGATCTGAGGTACGAGCTGAATATCCCGGACATCACCGAGGTGTGGCGGCGAGGCTCGGTGGTGAGCTCCTGGCTGCTGGATCTGACGGCGCAAGCGCTCGCCGAGAATCCCACCCTGTCGAACTACACCGGCGTCGTCGCCGACTCCGGCGAGGGCCGGTGGACCGTGATGGCCGCCGTCGAGGAGGGCGTCCCGGCTGACGTGCTCTCGGCGTCGCTCTACGCGCGGTTCCGCTCGCGCCAGGATCACACCTTTGCCGAGAAGGTGCTGTCGGCCATGCGACAGAAGTTCGGCGGCCACGTCGAACAGTCGACCGGGTGATCCTCGCGGGAGACGTCGGCGGCACGAAGACCGCGCTCGCGCTCTTCGAGGTACGGCGCCGCGCGCTCGCGGTCGTCCGCGAAGGGGTCCTGCCGAGCCAGGGCTTCGCCGCCCTCGCCGACGCGATCAGACAGTTTCTCGCCGACGGCCCATCGACGTCGATCGACGCGGCCTGCGTCGGCGTCGCTGGGCCCGTGATCGACGGACGATGCGCGGCGACGAACCTGCCGTGGGTGGTCGACGAAGCCGCGCTCGCCGAGTGCGTCTCGACCCGGCGCGTGAAGCTCGTGAACGATCTGGAAGCGACCGGCCACGGAATTCTCGGACTCAAGCCGTCGGCGCTCGCGACCCTGCAGGCCGGCGCGCGGCGCAAGGCGACGATGGCGCTGATCGCGGCGGGCACGGGGCTGGGCGAAGTCCTTCTGGTCTGGGATGGACGACGCCATCGGGTGGTCGGCTCCGAGGGAGGCCACACCGATTTCGCGCCGCGCACCGAGCTCGAGACCGAGCTCTTACGGTTCCTGCGCCGGGAGTTCGGCCGGGTCAGCTACGAGCGCATCGTCTCCGGGCCCGGACTGTACAACATCTACCGGTTTCTGCTGGCGACCGGCGGCGCGCCGGAGGCCGAGTGGATCCGCTCGCGCATGGAGGCCGGTGACCCGAGCGCGGTCGTCGGCGAGGCGGCTCTCGACAACCGAGATCCCAGGGCCGTCCAGGCGCTCGACCTGTTCGTGTCGATCTACGGCGCCGAGGCCGGCAATCTCGCGCTCAAGGCGCTCGCGGTCGGGGGGATCTTCGTCGGCGGCGGTATCGCGCCCAAGATCCGGCCCAAGCTCGAGGACGGGACGTTCGTCACGGCCTTCCGAGACAAGGGGCGAATGGGCGAGATGATGGCCTCGATCCCCGTGCACCTCGTGCTCGAGCCCCGGACGGCGCTTCTCGGCGCGGCCGCCGTGGCCAGATCGCTGCTATCCGGGTCGGCCCCGAAACCTCGGGGCGCTCAGGCTACCCCCTAGCCGCGCGCTCCTTCCGACTCCGACCGCGTGTCTAAGCCTTGAGCACACGAAAGACCATGACGAAGGAAGAGCTGAGACTCCAGGAAGCTCAGGACCGCACCGCCCACTGGAAGCGGTGGGGGCCCTACCTGGCTGAACGCCAGTGGGGCACGGTCCGCGAGGATTACAGCCCCTACGGGACGGCCTGGGACTCTTTCCCCCACGACCACGCGCGTTCGCGGGCGTACCGATGGGGTGAGGACGGGATCGCCGGGATCACCGACAACCACGGCCGGCTCTGCCTGGCTCTGGCGCTCTGGAACGGCCGGGATCCCATCCTGAAGGAGCGCCTCTTCGGGCTCACCGGGAGCGAGGGGAACCACGGCGAGGACGTCAAGGAGTACTACTTCTACCTCGACTCGACGCCGACCCACTCCTACATGAAGTACCTCTACAAGTACCCGCAGGCGGCGTTTCCGTACGATGCGCTCGTGGACGAGAACCGGCGTCGCGATCGTCGCGTGCCGGAGTTCGAGCTGATCGACACCGGCGTCTTCGACACCGACCGGTATTTCGACGTCGTCGTCGAGTACGCGAAGGCCGCGCCCGACGACGTCCTCGTTCGCATCACCGCGACGAATCGCGGCCCGGAGGCGGCCGAGCTTCACCTGCTGCCGACGCTCTGGTACCGCAACACGTGGTCGTGGGACGTGCCGGAGCCAGAGCGGCCGAGCTTGCGTGTCGGCGAGGGTGGCGGCCACGCGGTGATCGAGGGCGAGCACGCCACCCTCGGTGCGCGCTGGCTCTACTGTGACGGATCGCCCGAGCTCCTGTTCACCG
>QHSQ01000408.1 GCA_003221615.1 Candidatus Rokuibacteriota bacterium
TCGCCTTCACGCAAGATCAATTCAAGGACGTGATCGCGAAGTGCGCCAAGGCCGGCTACGCGGCCTTCGCCACCGGCGCCGCCGACCGCGACTGGGCCGCGCACTACATCCCGAACGCGCTCCTCAACGACAAGCTCGGCGCCGACGAGTTCATGCGGCTACTGCGGGGCGAGATCTCGTGGAAGGATCCGCGGGTCGTCGAGGTGTTCCACTACTACAAGGAGCTGATCGATCTCGGCGCCTACGCGAAGACCCTCAACAGCATGACGCTCGCCGAGGCGCACCGCTACTTCCACACGGAGCAAAAGGCCTGCATGTTCCCGGTGGGCTCCTGGTACACGGGGCGGGCCTTCGTTCCGCCCGACAAGGGCGGCCAGCCCCGGGATTTCGAGCTCGGCATGCTGAACAACCCGCTGACGAAGGACGGCAAGGGCCACGGCCAGAAGTTCCTGGGCGTGGCGGGCTCGCTCGGCGTCGCCGCCAAGAGCCCGCACCTGCCGCTCGCGATCAAGGTCGCCGACGCGTTCGCCGACGTCGAGATCGGCAACATGTGGATGGCGAGGACCGGCGTGCAGACCGGGATCAAGACCGATCCGGCGCGCATCGACAGCCCGCTGAAGTGGTACTTCGACGAGTACGGCCGCGTGAACAAGAACACGAAGTGGGTGGACCTGACGGCGCAGCAGGTGCGCGTGGTCATGAAGCCGGGTCTCTGGGACACCTACGTGGCCACCGTGAATCAGGGCCTGCCGAACAAGCTCCTCGGCCCCGACGAGGCGCTCGCCAAGCTCGAAGAAGCTCGCCTCAAGGGCAAGTAGCCTGGCGCGCTCCGAATCGCTGATATTGACGGGGGCGGCGACGCGCCGTCCCCGCTCGCGCCGTCCATGGGGCGCGATCGCCGTCTTCCTCGGGCCCACCGTCGTCCTCTACGCCGCGTTCTGCATCTATCCGGTGCTCGTCACCTTCTACAACAGCTTCCACACGCTCCGGATGGACCTCGGAATGCTGACCGAGTACGTCGGCCTCGAGCACTTCCGCGAGATCCTGACGGCCGACGACGTCTTCTGGAAAGCGGCGCGCAACTCGCTCGTGTGGGGCGTCGTGGCGCCGCTGATCGACATCCCGCTGGCCTTCGTGCTCGCCCTCACGCTCTACGCGCGCGTGCCGTTCGCGCGCGTGTTCCGGACCGTGTGGTTCACGCCGGTGCTGATGTCGTACCCGGTGGTGGGCGTGATCTGGCTCTGGGTCTACAACTACGACTGGGGCATCGCGAACCTCGTGCTGCGCTCCGTGGGTCTGGGCGCCTACGCGCAGGCCTGGCTGGCGAGCCCCGCCACGGCCCTGCCCGCCCTCATCCTAGTAACCACCTGGATGTTCGCGGGCTTCAACATGGTCGTGCTGCTGGCCGCGCTCCACGCGATCCCGGCCGAGTACCTCGAGGCGGCCACCGTCGACGGCGCCGGCGCCTGGCGGCGGACACTCTACATCATGATCCCGCTGGCGTGGCCGACCATCGTGAACCTCGCGATCCTCGACTTCATCGGCAAGATGAAGCAGTTCGCGCTGGTGTGGGTGATGACCCGCGGCGGCCCGATGTGGGGCACCGAGACCGTTGCGACCTATGTCGTCAAGCGCGCCTTCGAGTGGAAGACGCTCGACCTCGGCTATCCCTCGGCGATCGCGGTGATCTGGTTCGTCATCATCTTCGGCCTCACCCTGCTCCTGACGCGCACGCTCCAGCGGCGCCAGTCCCTCGAGTTCTGAGCATGGTCTCCAAGGTAAGCCGCTGGCTCCTGCTGCTGCCCGTGCTGGCCTACACCGTGTTCTCGGCGTGGCCTTACGTGTGGACGGCGATCATGTCGCTGCGCACGACGGACGAGATCTATCGGAGCCACTACGCGCTGCCGATCCCCGCACATTGGGGCAAGTACGCCGCGGCCTGGAACCAGTTCGGCTACGACGTCTACTTCAGGAACAGCGCGCTGGTCTCGGTGGCCTCGGTGCTGATCGTCACGGTGATCGGCGCCATGGCGGGATTCGCGTTCGCGCGGCGGCGCTACCGCTTCCCGCTGCGCGAGCCGCTCTTCCTGCTGATCTTCCTGTCGATCATGTTTCCGCCCCAGATCATGCTGCTCTCCTTGTTCCAGATCCTCGTGCAGTACCGGCTCTTCAACTCGCTCACCGGGCTCACGCTCGTCTACGTCGTCACCGAGCTGCCCCTGACGATCTACCTGCTCCGCGCGTTCTTCGCCCAGATCCCGAGCGAGCTCGAGGAGGCGGCGCGAATCGACGGATGCAGCGACTGGGCGATGTTCTGGCGCGTGATGTTCCCGATGGCCCTGCCGGCGGTGGCGACCACGGTGATCCTGAACTTCATCTACTTCTGGAACGAGTTTCTCTACGCGGTGGTCTTCATCACGCAGCAGAAGATCCGAACCCTGCCGCTGGCGATCCAGTTCCTGGTCTCGGACCAGTACCAGGACATCGGCATGCTGGCCACCGGGCTCATGATCGCGACCCTGCCGGTCCTCGTCCTCTATCTGTTCCTGTCCGAGTGGTTCGTGAAGGGCATGACGGCCGGCGCCATCAAGGGCTGAGTCGCCCCCGGGGCCGCGGAGTGGGCTATGCTAGCGCGCCAGGAGGAATCCCATGAGCAACCCCGCACTGTTTCTCGTTCGCATGGACGTGGCGCACGATCACGAAGCCACCTTCAACGAGGTCTACGACCGGGAGCACGCCCCGAATCTCAGAGCGGTGCCCGGCGTCCGCCGCGCCGCCCGCTACAAGCAGCCCTCGCCGACCGAGCCGCGCTATCTCGCGGCGTACGAGCTCGATGGGCTCGACGTCATGGACACCCCGGCGTGGAAGACCGCCGGCGAGGCCGGGCGCTGGCCGGGCGAAATCCGTCCTCACACGATGAATCGCCACCTGACCCGGTACGAGTGGGTCGGGGGCGCCGCGACGCTCACCGGCAAGACCCCGTACGTGTTCTGGGTCATGATGGACGTCGAGCCGCATCGCGAGGCGCTCTTCAACGATCTCTACGACCACGAACATCTGCCGCTCTTGCTCAAGCTGCCCGGCTCGGTGAACGCCGTTCGCTATCGGACCACGGCCGCCGGCGAGCCGCGCTATCTCTGCGCCTACGAGGTCGAGAACACGACCTTGCCGATGTCGAAGCTCTGGAACGACACCTCGGACATCGGGCGCTGGAAGCCGGAAGTGCGGCCCTACACGTTCAACAAGCGCTACATCGTCAGCGAGCGGATCCTCTCGCTCTGAGGTTGCCGTGAAAATCTCGCAGGTCGCCGTCGACGTGGTGCGGGTTCCGGTCGAGCATCCTTACACCGCCGGCGGACGCGCCGTCGACGCGAACTGGCACGTGCTCGCCCGGATCACGACGTCCGACGGGATCGAAGGCATCGGCTACATCGTCTACCCGCGCCCGGATCTGATGACCACGATCGGCTCCGCGGCGCGCGAGCTGGGCGAGCACCTGATCGGCATGAGCGTGCTCGAGCCCGAGGCCTCATGGGAAAAGCTGGCCCGGCGCGGCGACTGGGTGGGGCCGGGTGGCTTGCTCCACTGCGCGCTGGCCCCGCTCGACATCGCGGTGTGGGACGCCAACGGCAAGACGCTCGGTCAACCGCTGCATCGGCTCCTCGGCGGCTTTCGCGACCGACTCCCGACGTACGCGAGCGATGGTCTGTGGGTCAGCCTGTCCCCGGACGAGCTGGCCGCCTCCGCGAAGCAGCACGTGGCCAACGGATTCGGTGCGGTGAAGCTGCGGCTCGGCAAGGAGACGGCGCCCGAGGCGGAGGCGCGGCGCGTCCAGGCCGTGCGCGACGCCGTCGGCTCGGGCGTTCGCATCATGGTCGATGCGGTCGAGAGCTGGACCCTGGCTCGCGCGCGACGCACCGGCAAGGTCCTGCAGGACGCCGGGATCGCGTGGCTCGAGGATCCCGTCCACCATTCCGACGTCGCCGGGCTCGCCGAGCTCCGTCGCCAGCTCGAGGTGCCGATCGCCGCGGGCGAGCACCTCTATCATCTCGACGCGTTTCGCACGCTCCTGGAGGCGCGCGCCGTCGATGTGGTCATCCTCGATCTGGCGCGGGTGGGCGGCGTGACGCCCTGGCGGAAGATCGCGGGGCTCGCGCAGGCCTATCGCATCCCGGTGTGCGGCCACGTGGTCCCGGAGATTCAGGTGCATCTGCTGTCGGCCGTCGCCAATGGCCACATGGTCGAGTACGTGCCTCGCTCGGCGGGCATTCTCCGAGCGATGCCGCGCATCGAGAGCGGCGAGCTCGTCGCGCCGCAAGGGCCCGGCCTCGGGCTCGAGCTCGACGAGGCGGCCGTGCGCCGTCATCGGGTCGTCTAGCGCTCGCCCGATGCCCGGACGATTCGCCGGTCAGGTCGCGATCGTCACCGCAGGCGGCTCCGGGATCGGCGCCGCGACGGCCCGGCGCCTGGCCGGCGAGGGCGCCGCGGTCGTTGTCGCCGATCTGAGCGGTACGCGTGCCGAGGCGGTCGCCTCCGGCATCGCGAAGGACGGCGGACGCGCCGCCGCCATCAAGATGGACGCGTCAGACTCCGCCGCGGTGCAGCGAACGATTCAACGGGCGCTCGACACGTTCGGCCGGCTCGACGTCATGATGAACAACGCGGGGCTCGCCGAGCCCGCGCCGCTCGACGAGATCTCGCTGGAGAGCTGGAACCGCGTCATCGCCGTCACCTTGACCAGCGCGTTCCTCGGCATGAAGCACTGCCTGCCGATCATGCGCGCCCAGGGCAAGGGCGTCATCGTCAACACCGCGTCGATCTCCGGCACGGCCGGCGACTACGGGCTCTCGTCTTACAACGCCGCCAAGGCGGGCGTGATCAACCTCACGCGCTCGGCGGCGATCGAGAACGCCCGACACAACATTCGCATCAATTGCGTCTGCCCCGGCTTCATCGACACGCGCGCCACCCAGATCCTCGGACGAGACCGCGCCGATGAGCTCAGGCGGATGTACGCCGCGGCGCATCCGATCGGCCGCGTCGGCGAGGCCGACGAGATCGCGAGCACCGTGCTCTTCCTCGCCTCCGACGAGGCGTCGTTCATCACCGGCGCGGCCATCGTCGCCGACGGCGGTCTCACCGCGCACACCGGCCTGCCCCATTTCCAGCGCCCGACCGGCTGAGCCGCGACGGGCGAGCTCGTCAGCGGCTTCCGGGCACGACACCCCCCGGC
>QHSQ01000028.1 GCA_003221615.1 Candidatus Rokuibacteriota bacterium
GTGCATGGTCGACGGGCCGGATCTCGCCGAGGCGGTCAAGACGCACACGCGCGGCGCGCCGATCCGCCTAGGCCTCGACGCCGTGTCGGGACGCGCGACGGCGCGGCTCTCCGCGTGCCTGGCCGAGGGCGGCGTCGTCTGCAACTACGGCTCGATGACCGGCGAGGACCCGGTCATGTCGCGCAACGCGCTGATCTCGGGCGGCCAGACTCTGGTCGGCTTCATTCTGGGCCGCGGGCTGGCCACCCGTTCGCTCGAGCAAATCCGGGCAATCTATGCCGATCTCGGCCAGCAGGTGGCGAAGGGCAACCTGTCGGCGCCGGTCGAGATGGTCTATCCCATCGAGGACATCAAGGAAGCGGTGGCCCACGCTCAGCGCGGCGAGCGCAGCGGCAAGATCCTGGTCGCCCCGAACGGGCCCGTGTAGGAGCCATGCCGGCCGGGTCTCGCTGAGACCCGGCCGGCATGGCGCTAGTTCTCGTGGCGGATCGTCGAGCTATCTGCCGTTGTTCTTGCCGTCCTGATCCTTGTCATCGTGATCGCGCCGAGCCTTGTGGATCTGTCCACGGATCTCGCCTGCTCCGAGAGCCGTCGTGTGGATATTGGCATACGCGGTGTTCGACTCCAGGGCGTCCACCAGCGCGTCGAAGTCGGCGGCCTTGACGTTCTGGCCGGCGATAGCGACAACGCTGGCGCTCGTGAATGTGCCGCTCACGGTCCCGGAGTTCAACGGGCACGCAGGAGTCCCAGCCGGGCCGTTACCCAGGTTCGAGCAAAAGAACACGAGGACTCCGCCGGCCACGTGCCTCTTACCGAAGTGGATGTGCGCCTGCGTCACGGTCCCGGTGAGCGGCAGGGTGGCGCCCACGTCTGTGAAGGTCAGCGTGAAAGTTGCGGTACCCGCGTTTTTGTCGAGCTTGAGCTGCATCGTCCCACTGCCGTTGGATCGGATCGCTCCGGTCGGGCCGACCAATGCCCCGATCTCCTGGAACCCATTCAGGCGCGCAACAAATTCATCGGTCGCGTACGCGTAGCTCGCTGAGAAAACGACGAGAGCGGCGACCATCACGGCCTTGAAGAGCTTGTCCCGGCGCATAACGTCCTCCATTGCGGGTCGGTTGACACGTGCCCCCCAACCGGGGCCCTCCATCCACAGCGGTCGACCTAAGAGACACCCCCTCTCCTGGCTGTTCAAGTGAATTTCAGGCGACGCTCAGGTGAGGACGAGGCGACGAAGCAGATCGCCACGGTCGCGCGCGATGATCTCGAGAAGCAACCGCACCTCGTTGGCCCGGAAGCGTCGGCGCCGCCCTACTAACGAATGGTTCCCGTGCGCGGTTCCCGCGCGGACGGCCGGCGCGGTGTAAGATCCCCTGGCGAATTCTCGACGACCGGAGGGCTTATGCGTCACGCATCCCGACGCGCCGCGGCAGAGCCGCGGGGCCGTCGGTACTGGGTCGGGCACCTCGCCGGGTTGTTGCTCGTCGCGGTCGTCGCAGCTCCGCTGTCGTCGTTCGCCGAGCCCACGGAGACGCGGCCGGACGCGGCGTCGGCGGACCCCGACTACGCGGCCGGTAAACATGCGCTCGACCGCAAGGACTGGGACGAAGCCGCGCGGCGCTTTGTCCAGGCGGCCCTGCGAGACCCCGACAATGCCGATCTTCAGAACTACCTCGGCTACTCCTACCGCAAGCTCGGGCGCCTCGACATCGCGTTCGAGCACTACCGGCGCGCCCTCGAGCTGAATCCCCGCCACCGCGGCGCTCACGAATACGCGGGAGAAGCCTACCTGATGGTCGGCGATCTCACGCGTGCCGAGGAGCACCTGGCCGCCCTACGCAAAATTTGCCTCCTGCCGTGCGAGGAGCTCGGCGATCTCGAGCGCGAGATCGCGGCCTATCGCAAGCGGACCGGCGCCGGCAGGACACCCTGAGACGGCCGAGGACCCGCTTGCCGTGATCGGCCAATCGCCACGGCGCAAAGAGGACCAGCGGCTGATTACCGGCCGAGGTCGCTTCATCGACGACATCGCCCCATCCGGTGTCGTGCACCTCGCCCTCGTGCGCTCGACTCACGCACGGGCCCGAATCGTCGCCGTGGACGCGACGGCGGCCCGCACGCTGCCGGACGTGTCGGTGTTTCTCGCCGACGATCTTCCCGGGCTGGCTGACCCACTCTCCGCGTCGCGCGCGGATCGCACGAACCCCTATGTCCGCCTCGACACGCCGAGGCCCCAGCGGCCGCTTGCCCGCAGCGAGGTCCGCTACGTCGGCGAGCCGGTCGTCGCCGTGATCGCGCCCGATCCGTACCGGGCCGCCGACGCAGCCGAGCTGATCCGGGTCGAGTACGAGGCGTGGCCGGCCGTGGTCGACGCCGAGGCCGCGATGAGCGCGGCGTCGCCGTCCGTCCACGAAGGCGCGAGCAACGTCGTGGGCCAGGTCGTCAAGGTCATCGGCGACGTCGAGCGCGCGTTTGCCGAAGCCGATCTGATCGTCGAGGACCATCCCACGCACGGGCGCGTCACCTCGATGGCGATCGAGACACGCGGCCTCTGCGCCGCGTTCGATCCGGCCGTCGGCACCATGACCGTGTGGGCCGCGCACCAGGCGCCCTACCACCTGCGCAGCGCCATCGCGGCGCGACTCGGGCTGCCCGCCGAGAGCATTCGCGTGATCGCGCCCGACACCGGGGGCGGCTTCGGACCCAAGGAAGGCATCTATCCCGAGGACGTGCTCGTGCCGCTGCTGGCCCATCGCCTCGGCCGGCCCGTGAAGTGGATCCAGACGCGCACGGAATTCCTGTCGAGCTCGCATCAGGCGCGACAGCAAACGCATCACGCCCGGCTCGCGGCGACGCGGGACGGACGCATCCTCGGCCTCGACGTCCGTCTCGTGAAGGACGTCGGCGCCTATCACTACTTCTCCGTGCACGAGCCGACCAACACGATCAACCACCTACCCTCTCAGTACAAGGTGCCGGCGTTCCGCGCGGAGGGCTTCTCGGTAGTCACCAACAAGACGCCGAGCGCGCCGTATCGCGGCGCCGGCCGGCCCGAGGCGATCCTGGTCGTCGAGCGTCTGCTCGATCGTCTGGCGGCCAGGCTCGGCCTCGATCCCGCCGAGGTCCGCGCGCGAAACCAGATCGCGCCGCAGGAGATGCCCTATCGCCCGGGGCTCGTGTACCGGGACGGCATCGCCGTGAGCTACGACGGCGGCGACTACCCGCTCGAGCTCCGGCGCACGCTCGATCTGCTCGATTACGCCGGCTGGCGCAAGCGGCAGGCGGACCTGCGCGCGAAGGGCCGACGGATCGGCCTGGGGATCGCGGGCTATCTCGAGGCCGGCGGCAGCGTGCGACCCGGCGAATGGGCGACGGTCAAGGTCGACGAGCGCGGCCACGTCGAGGTGCTCATCGGCGTATCGGGCTCGGGCCAGGGACACGAGACCGTGTTCGCCCAGGTGTGCGCGGAATACCTCGGCGCCGCGTTCGACGACATCCGCGTACGCGGCGGCGACACGACCCTCGTGCCTTACGGGTACGGGACCGGCGCCAGTCGGGTCGCGGTGAACACCGGGAACGCGGTTGCCGTCGCGGCGACCGAAGTGAAGGTCAAGGCGTGCCGCGTCGCCGCGGGTCTGCTCGAGTGCGCCGCCGACGACGTGCGGATCGAGGATGGACGCGCCTTCGTGGTGGGCGCGCCCGGACGCGCGGTGCCGCTCGCTCAGGTCGCGCGGCTCGCGCTGAGCGATCGCGGCCTCGTCGAGCTCGGCGGCCCGGGGCTCTGGGCCACGAGGTTCTACGCGCCGCCGACCGTGACGTGGTCGAGCGGCGTCCACGCGGCGGTCGTCGAAGTCGACGTCGAGACCGGCCGCGTCACGATCATCCGCTACGCGATCGTGCACGACTGCGGCCGTCAGCTGCATCCGGTGATTGTCGACGGGCAGATCGTCGGCGGGTTCGCCCAGGGGCTCGGCGTCGTGCTCGGCGAGCACGTCGTCCACGACGACAGCGGCCAGCTCCTCACGAACACGCTGATGGACTATCCCATCCCGCGGGCGGACGACATGCCGCCGCTCGTGATGGAGCATCTCCAGTTCGCCACCGATCACAACCCGCTCGGCGTTCGCGGGGTCGGCGAGGGCGCCACCGGCCCGCCGACGGCGGCGATCGCCAACGCGGTGGCGGACGCGTTCGAGGGCCGGCTCGACGTCACCGATCCGATCCTGACGCCCCATCGGGTCTATGCGCTGCTTCGAGAGGCGGGATTCGCGCCCGACTGAATGCTCGATCGATCAAGGAGGAATTCATGGCCAGGCTGACACCGATCACCAGCAAGACCCAGGTCGCCGAGAAGGATCAGGCGATCGTCGACTCGATCGTCGCGAGCCGCGGCGCCCTGCAGGGGCCGTTCACGATGTTCTTGCACTCACCCGAGCTGGCCGGACGTCTCGCGCATCTCGGCGCCTACGTCCGCTTCGAGGGCTCACTCGACATGCGCGTGCGCGTGCTCGCCGCGATGACCGTGGCGCGCGAGCTCGAGGCCGTGTACGTCTGGGGGGCGCAGACCGGTGGCGCCCGACGGCTGGGCGTGCCGGAGTCCACGATCACCGCCATTCGCGAGAATCACAGCCGCGGGATCCCGGCCGAGGACGCCCAGATCGTCGAGTTCACGCGGCAGCTCATGCGCAAGCATCGGGTCGACGAAGCCACCGTGAAGGCGCTGACCGGGCGCTTCGGCAACGACGGCTTCATCCAGCTCACCGGCGCGATCGGCTACTACAGCATGCTGGCGATGACGGTGAACGCCTGCGAGCTCGAGGCGGCGCCCGGCGCCGAGGTGCTGAAGGCCTAGACGATCTTCCGGGTCACCGACTTCGAGGTGCCGAAGGTCGGGATGAAGGCCGAGTGCTTGCCCGGCCCGCCGGTCACCACGATGTGGATGTCCTCCGGCTTGCCGACGATCGGGCAGAGCGCCTCGTCGTCGTTCTGGTCGACCCAGTCCGGCCAGTTCTCTGCCTTGTACATCGCGCGCAGCTTGAGCAAGCCGACCTTGTTGCGAGCGCGCTCGTAGAGGAACTTCTGCACGTCGCCCCTGGACATATCGCCCGAGGCGATCGTGTGCGCGTGCTCCGGGCCGAACGCCACCAGGACGTCGCCGCGAACCACGGAGCCGGCGTTGTTGTGGCCGATCGTCGTCATCGTGTCGGCGACGACGGTCAACGTGGTCTCGGCCGACGTGCAGACGTGGTCGTTGATGTTGTGCGGGCCCTCGCCGGAGAAGACCGTGACGGTGCTGTCGCCCCTGCCGAACCCGCGCGTCACCCGGAAGGGTTCCCAGGGCGTGGCGGCCTCGTTCTCCGCGACGCAGTAGCTGAACTTGGCCGGCGAGCCGTGCGTGGCCTGATCGCCCTCGCCCGGGATGCCGCCGCCGACGTTCATGAGGACCAGCCGCATGGCCCGGCCGATCGACGCGTTGGCCCGGAAGCCCGGGCCGAACGCGCCGTGGCGGAAGTTGAGCCCGAGCTCCTGGACGATCGGGCCCGAGACCAGCATCAGGACCGCGCAGGGATGCGTGGTCGCCTGGACGCTGTAGAGACCGAATGCGGGATCGGCCGCGGCCTGGAGCGCGGCGATCAGCACGGGCATGTATGGTGGCCGGCAGCCGGCCATCACGGCGTTGATCGCGATGTTCTCCACCGTGGCCTCGGCCCACCGGGGCGGCACGACCGCGATCACTTCGCCGGCGCGCCGGCCCGAGCCCGCGATCATCGCCTGGACGCGCTCCGCGATCGGCAACACGAACGGCAGACCGTCGGTGAACCGCCGCGCGTGAAAGGTCTCCAGGGCTTCGTCCTCGTCGGCGAACGTGAAGCGCGGGCTCACCGCCGATGCGGCGCCCGAGGCGACGCTTGCCGGACGAGCCGCGGGGTCACTCGTCAGGCCGCGAATCACCTGCGGCAGCGCGTCCTCGGCGCGCTGGTGGATGACCGTGAGGGACTCACCGCCGATCGGATGCTTGATGATGGCCAGCGGCAGATCCGGCATGCCCAGGTTCTTCGATTCTTCGCGCGCCAGCCCGATGAACGCCTCGGTACAGATGGTCACCGTGGCGATGCCCTTGCGCTCCAGCTCGACCGAGTCGTGGATACACCACGACGTGCACGAGCCTCAGTCGCTGATCGCGGTGATGACCGCGCCGACCTCCTTCGCGTAGGCGTCGAGCCCGTCGGCGCCGATCGCGGCGTTGGGCTTCTGCTTCGTGACGGTGCCGGCCACCGGGTGACTCTTCCCGAGCAGCTCGACCACGCGCTGCTGGAGCTCGAGCGAGTTCGGCTTGTTGTTGTTGAGAATGCCCAGGGTGACGCCGTCGAGGGATCGCAGGCGCGGCGCGAGCGGCTGCGACCCGGCCCGGTTGATACCCAACGGGCTCAGCACGGTGATCGAGCTCATGTGAGTCCTCCCGGCTTGTAGTGCGCGCTGCAGGCCGTCGCGGGGCTGGGGCCCGGCCGGCCGAGGTGCGACTCTGAACTGTACAATAGCCCAACCAACGCGGGAGGATTCCATGAGGCCATACGAGGGCATCAAGATCATCGACATCACGCATGTGCTGGCCGGGCCGTTTGCGGCGTATCAGCTGGGGCTTCTGGGAGCCGACGTCATCAAGGTCGAGCACCCGACGGAGTACGACCAGAGCCGCGATTCGGGCGGCGACCGCGCCCTCAACCAGCAGCAGATGGGAACGGGCTACCTCACCCAGGCCTCGAACAAGCGCGCGATCACCTTGAACCTCAAGCACGAGAAGGGCCGGGCAATCTTGAAAAAGCTCGTGAAGGACGCCGACGTCCTCGTGGAGAACTGGCGCTCCGGCGCCTTCCCGGCGCTCGGGCTCGGCTGGAACGACCTCAGGCCGCTCAATCCGCGGCTGATCTACTGCTCGATGACCGCGTTCGGCCAGGAAGGCCCGCGCGGCGTGCAGACGGCCTACGACCAGCTGATCCAGGCGACGTCAGGCATGATGGCCATGACCGGCACGCCGGACGTGAACCCGATCAAGACCGGCGCTCCCGTGATCGACTACGCCACCGGCACCATGTGCGCCTTCGCGATCTCGGCCGCACTCTTCCAGCGCGAGCGCACGGGCCGCGGCCAGTATATCGACAGCGCGATGCTCGACGTATCGCTGATGCTGATGGGCTCGCACATCACCTCGTACCTGCGCACGGGCCACGAGCCCAGGCCCAAGGGCAACCGGATGGACCGCGCCAGCAGCCAGCTCTACGAGGCCAAGGACGCGCCCCTGATGATCGCCGCCGGCAACCGCGGCCAGCACGAGCGGTTGTTCCGCGCCGTCGGCCGTCCGGACATCGCCGCGCAGTCGACCCACGACGAGCGCGAGGAGCTGTACGACCAGCAGACCGAGGAGCTCCAGAAGATCATCGAGCAGAAGACCGCCGACGAGTGGGAGCAATACCTCCAGGGCAGCCACGTCCCGGCCGGCCGTGTGCGTCGTCTCTCGGAGTCGCTGGCCGACCCGCAGCTGAAGGCACGGAACGTACTGCACCGGCACGAGAAGATCGAAGGCATTGAAGGCCCCGTGACCGTCCCGCTCGCCGCATTCAAGTTCGCCGACGGCGGCCCGAGTATCGAGACCCCGCCGCCGCGCCTGGGCCAGCACACCGACGAGGTGCTGGCGAGTCTCGGCTATTCGAAAACCGAGATCGCGAAGCTGCGCGACGAGGGCGCGATCTGAGGCGATCGCGCCGCGGGCGATCAGCAACGCGCCACCGAGGGAGGCGACTGCTACGGCAGCAGATCGGTGACCGCGATTCGGCTCGACGCGAAGCCGAGTGGAACGGCGAAAGCCGGCGGGGTCAAGGTCGTGACTGACCGGTACCGCCATCCGTACAGCGCGGACGGATCGGGACCCGGATCTCGGTAGATCTCGAGGACGCGATCGACGAGGTTGACGATCCAGTAGTCGTCGATGCCGGCCCGCGCATACAGGCTGCCCTTGTGGTGCCGATCGAAGCGAAGACTCGAATCCGAGACCTCGACGGCGAGAGCGGGGCGCTGCGGGTGCGCGTGGCGATAGTCGGCCGGACGACCAGGCACAACGACCAGATCGGGTTCGGGCTCGGACTCGTCGTCGAGCGAAACGGGCGCCTGCGTTCTCACGATCCACCCGGCCGGTAGTACGGCTCTGAGCGCGTAGTCAGCGGCGCTGACCGCCGAGCTGTGATAGGTCCCCTTGGGCTCGGCGACGATCAGCTGGCCGCCGAGCAGCTCGAGCGGCTCGCCTTCGAACACGCCGAAATCGACGAGCCGGTCGTACTCCGCACGGGTCCAGCGACGAAGCGTGTGCGGCGTCTGCGTCACGTCCTCACTCTAGCCAACTCGAGTGGGTCGATCAATGTCCCGCTCTGTATGCGCCGAGCGTGCTCGTCTCGAGCCGGTAGGCACCGCGACGCGGCGCGCGGTATCATCCTCACGCGCGGCTGCGCCGTGTGTGTGTGTGCGACGACGCCGCACGCTGAAAGGAGCCGGCCATGACGTCCCGGCCAACACCTCTCTCGGTGATCCTCTTCGGGCTGGCGCTGATATCGCTCACCGCCGGGCCTGCCTCTTCGCAAACGCCGGCCCGCGGTCACGGCGCAGAAGCCCGTGACATGGAGCTGGTCGGCCACGACGATCTGCAGGGGCGCTCGGCTTACCAGCCGACGATCTTCAAACAAGGCGACCGCTTCATCGCCTACGTCGGCCATCACGGCGGCAAGGCGCGCAATCCGCTGACCGGAGTAGAGGAAGACAACGGCACCTCGATCGTCGACGTCACCGACCCGGCGCGGCCGCGCTATCTGGCTCACATCCCGGGCGCGTCCGGCGGCTCTGAGCAAGGCGGCGCCCAGATGGCGCGCGTCTGCGAGAGGCAGGGCAAGACCTATCTCTTGCGGACATTCGGCAATGCAGTTCCCAGCTCGGGCCACGAGGTCTGGGATGTGACCGATCCGGCGAAGCCGAAGAAGGCGAGCACGGTCGTGTCGGGGCTCACCACGACGCACAAGAATTTCTGGGAATGCGACACGGGCACCGCGTATCTGGTCTCCGGCGATCTCGCCAAGGCCGATCCGTTGCAAGTAGGCGCGTCGGGCTGGCGCACCGGACGCATGACGAAGATCTACGACCTCAGCGATCCGACCAAGCCCGTCTTCGTACGTGATTTCGGCCTGGCCGGCCAGGAGCCCGGCTCCACGGGGCCCGTCACGATCCCGCAGGGCGTGCACGGACCGATCGTGGCCGGCAGCCGCGTCTATTTCGCGTACGGCACCAGCGCCGACGGCGCCCTGCAGATCGTCGACCGGCGGAAGCTGCTCTCGGGCCCGAAGGAGCCGACGCCGGCGAACCTCAACGCACCCGAGATCAGTCGGCTCTACATGTCGCCGAACTGGGGCGGCCACACGGCCTTCCCCGTGCTCGGCATCACGATCGGCGACTGGGCCACGAACACCAAGGGCAACGTGCGCGACTTCGTCGTCCTCGTCTCGGAGGCCATCGCGAACGAGTGCCGCGAGTTCCGTCACGCCACGTTCATGGTCGACATCACCACCGAGACGCGTCCGTTCTCGGTGGCGACCTTCCAGGTGCCCGAGTCGCTCGGCGGCTTCTGCCGGCGCGGGGGCCGCTTCGGCCCGCACTCGAGCAGCGAGTCGTTCGCGCCGATCTTCTACAAGAAGCTCGTGTTCGTCGCCTACTTCAACGCGGGCGTGCGCGCGGTCGACATCCGCAACCCCTACGCGCCGCGGGAGGCCGCGTTCTACATCCCGGCGACGACAGAGCGGACGGCGGACCGCTGCGTCACGGAGCCGACGCGGAGCTGCAAGGTGGCGATCCAGACCAACAACGTCGAGGCCGACGAGCGCGGCTACGTGTACCTCGCCGACCGCGCGAACACCGGGCTCCACATCGTGCGGCTCACCGGGGAGGCCGCGAAGATCGTGGGCAATTAGCTGTCGCTCAGGGGAACGATCGCGTACATCCGGGGCTGATTGCCGACGACGCGGGTGACGTGGCCCTGCCCGGTGAGATCCTCGGCCAGCACCACGTCGCCCGGGCCGACCCGCGCGACCGTGCCGTCACCGACCTCGATCTCGGCCGTGCCCGAGAGCGAGATCGAGTACTGTCGCCGCGGCGCGCAGTGCCAGCTGAGCACGTAGCCGGGCGGCGCCACGCGAAACGCGATGCCGCTCGCCGACTGCATCGGCGTCCCCTCCCCGTGCGCCCCTTCGACGTCGGAGAAGGGCTTCATCGCCAAGGGCACTTCCGCGATGTGCGACTTTCCGTCCGAGCCGCTGTATACCCGAAATACTTTCGGCATGGCGTTCGTCCAGGCGTCGCCGGCGCGCTCAGCGCGCGGCGGCGACGGCCTCCGGCGTGCGATTGACGACTACGGTCTCGTGCACAGCCGGCGAGTAGATCTCCAGGACTTCGAGGTCGTCGGAGCAGTCGAGCTCGTTGTGCACGATCCCCGGCGGCTGCAGGATGCAATCGCCCTTGCCAAAGGTGTGCTCACCGTGGCCCTCGTAGACGAACTTGATCCAGCCGTTCAGCACGTAGAACATCTGGAAGTCGCAGTGGTGCTGGTGCAGGCCGGTCGTGTGCAGCGCGTGGTTGCCGGCCGATTCCTTCTTGATCCGGATCGTGTGAGCCCGGAACTTGCCGTGCGTGGCCTTCTCGATGCCGAGGTCGCGGTACTCCATGAAGCTGCGCAGGCCGGGCTTGTAGACGGCCTCCCGGGCCAGGCTCGCGCTGAACAGCTGCTTGGGCTCGCTCATGGTCGATCCCTCCTGGGTAGTGGTGGTGCGCGCTGCAGGCCGTCGCGGGGCTGGGGCCCCGCCGGCCGAGGCGCGCTTACAAATCCTAATCGGGCGCGGCGAACTCGAACGTGGTGCCGACCGAGCTGGCGGTGAAGCGCCCGGGCAGCCGTTGCATGACCGCGCAGATGGCCTCGATGCCGGTGCAGTGCTGCGGCACGACATGCTCGACGTCGAGGTCGCGAAAGGCGTCGACGACCCGGGTGATGCGCGCGTCGTCGAGACCGCTCAGATGGAAGCCGCCGATGACGGCGTGAACCCGGGGAACCCCGGTGAAGCGGACGGCGTTGCGGCAGATGCCGACGATGCCGCGGTGCGAGCACGACGTGACCACGACGAGCCCGCGGTCGCGCACGTTGGCCACCAGGGTCTGCTCGCCGATGAACGTATCCTGGAGGAGCTCGCCCTCCTCCTCGACGCGGAGGTTCGCCGGAATGATCTCCCACTCCTCGGTGGCGTGCATCTCGCCCGAGAGCCAGAGCCCTTCCGCGATCGGCGTCGGCTTGGCGACCAGCCGCACGTCGATCTCGTACCGCTCGATCTCGTCACGGGACAGGCGGCCGCTGTAGACCCGGCGCTCCCCGCGCTGCTGCCAGCGCGGCCGGAAATGATCGACGCCGCCGTAGAATGCCAGATCGCGGCGGAGCCGCCGGCGCCACCCGTGCAAGAAGCCGGTCAGCCCGCCCCAGTGGTCGCGGTGGCCGTGGGAGAGGGCGAGCGCGTCGATCGCGGCCGGCTCGAGCGCCAGCTCGCGGAAGTTGTGGTTCATCGTGTCTGGCGTCAGCCCGAAGTCGAGAGCCATCGTGAACCGGTCACCGCCCCGGGCGACCTCGACCAGGTGCGCCAGGCCGTGCTCGGCCCGAAGATCCGGCATCTTGCCGGCCACGAACGCGCTGTAGCGGCGGGCCACCGCGTCGTCCTGCCGTAGGTTATCGACGTAGTTGTCGACGACGGTCGTGACGCGGATGCGATCGACGGCGCCGCCCGGCATGCGCGTATCCTACCAGCGGAACACATCCAGGGAGTGTCGATTCGTGGCAGGCTCGGGCGTCGTATTGGTGAGGCTCAGCGGGCCCGATCCGGGGCCCGGAGGGCCGAAACTCTCACGAGGAGGAAGGCTCATGCGCTACATGCTGCTGATCAATTCGGACAGGAACGCGCCACCCCCGCAGAAAAGCGAGATGGAGGCCATCATGCAAGGCCACCAGCGCTTCGGCGAGGAGCTGCTGGCCGCGAAGAAGATGGTCCACGGCGAGCGCCTGCGCTCGGACGACGAAGCGAGTCGCATCCGCCTCAAGGCCGGACAGCGCCAGGTCACCGACGGGCCCTTCACCGAGACGAAAGAGGTGCTCGGCGGCTTCTATCTGATCGAGTGCGACACCAAGTCGGAGGCCGTGGCGTGGGCCAAGAAGATCCCGCTCCGCGAGGGCGGCTCCATCGATGTCGTCCCGGTCTGGCCGATGTGAGTGACGTCGAGTCGTAGCGGCCGCCGGCGCGAGCCGGCGTTCCGGGAGGACCAGCGGCGCATCGAGTAACATCTCTGCTCGTGAGGTCGGACGATCACGGGCAGGGCTCCGGCGCCCACGCACGCGTGGCGGATGCGTTTCGTCTGGAGTACGCACGCGTCGTGGCGTCGGTGTTGCGGACGGTGCGCGACATCGACCTGGCCGAGGAGATCGTCCAGGAAGCGTTCGAGCAGGCGCTCGACCGCTGGCCCAAGACCGGAACGCCGGATCGACCGGGCGCCTGGCTCGTCACGACGGCGCGCCGACGCGCAATCGATCGTCTGCGGCGGGGGCGCCGGGCGGAAGCGAAGGCCGACGCGCTCGCCTACGAGGCCGCACTCGCTGCGGATGACGAGATTCCAGACGTGACCGACCCCGAGACGATTGCGGACGACCGACTCCGGCTGGTCTTCACGTGCTGTCATCCGGGCCTGCCGGCCGACAGCCGCGTCGCCCTGACCTTGAAGCTGGTCGGCGGCCTCTCGACCGGGGAGATCGCGCGCGCCTTTCTGGTACCCGAGCCCACGATCGCCCAGCGGCTCGTGCGCGCCAAGCGAACGATCCGCGACCGCGCCCTGCCCTATGAGGTGCCCGAAGGCGTCGAGCTCTCCGAGCGCCTGCCGGCCGTGCTCGCGGTGGTCTACCTGATCTTCAACGAGGGCTATGCCGCGCACACCGGAGACACGCTCGTGCGTCTCGATCTGTGCGACGAGGCGATCCGGCTGGGGCACATGCTGGTCGAGCTGATGCCGGTCGAGCCCGAGGTGCTCGGGCTCGTCGCGCTGATGGAGCTGCAGACCTCGCGCGCCGCGACGCGCGCCGACGCCGACGGCAACCTGGTGCTACTCGCGGATCAGGACCGTTCACGCTGGGATCGGGCGCGGATCACGCGCGGCCTCGTCCTGCTCGAGCGTGCGGGCCCCGTCTCGCGCGCGGGCCCCTATCAGCTTCAGGCCGCGATCGCCGCCTGCCACGCACGTGCGGCATCCTGGGACGCGACGGACTGGGAGGCGATCGTGACTCATTACCGCGCACTCGCGGAAGCCGTACCCTCTCCCGTGGTCGAGCTCAATCGCGCGGTGGCGATCGGCTTCGCTCGCGGGCCCGCAGCCGGGCTCGTCGCCCTCGACGGCATTGATACCGCGACGCTCCGCGGCTATCACCTCTTGCCCGCCGCGCGCGCGGACTTCCTGCGCCGGCTCGGGCGCTGGACGGAGGCGGCCGCGGAGTATCGACGCGCCCTCGAGCTCACGGACAACGCGCGCGAGCAGCGCTTCTATGCGGCGAGGCTCGCGGCGTGCGAGGCCGCCGGCTAAACGGGCGAGCGCTACGTGCGGCTGCGTCCCGCCGATCGCCTCCCGCTGCGACGTCCGTCCCGCGTGTGCACGCGAGACCGCCCCCGTTCGAAGGGCAAAATAATCAGGTCGATACCTTTTCGGCACTCCTCAATGCGACACCGCTTTTCTCGCAAGACTCTTCCACCCTTCCGACTTGTAGCCGCTGCCAGGAGCGCTAGCACTCAGCTAGTTCAAAACCCGTTCAGCCAGACGCTCGTTGGTCTCCTACCCGGGACGTATACGCTGAGCTTCGCGCTTGTCGAGCAAAGCGGCAATGCGAGTAACACCGCGGCAGGCATTGACAGTGTCTCGGTCACGGGGAGTAGCAGTGTTCCGGAACCCGGCTCGCTGTTACTCATGGGGGCTGCTCTCGTAGGTCTGGGTCTGCTCGCCCGTCGCGCCAGACGCACAATGAGCCTGTAACATTTCGACGCGATTCGGTTAGACCTGCGTTCGTCGCGGCCCTAGCTGCCCAGTTCCGCAGCAGCTCAAAATCTGTCTCGGCTTTTGCCCTACGTCAGGAGGCGCCGAGCTCTCGCAGTACGCGACGCGCCTCGTCGGCATCGGAGAACTGCCCGTCCAGCTGGAGCGAGCGTTTCAGCGACGCGATCGCGTCTTCCTGTTTTCCCAGCCGGTAGTACGTCATGCCCAGGTGATAGTGGATCGGCGCCATCTTCGCGCCCAGCTCGGCCGCCCGCCTGAGAACCGGCTCGGCCTTCGAGTACTCTTTGCGCTTGTAGTGCACGAAGCCGACGGTGTCGAGGATCGCGGGCGAATCGGGCGCGAGCTCCTGGGCACCCAACGCGAGCGACAGTGCCTCCTCCAGATTCTCCGACCGAGAGGCATAGATCCAGGCAAGGTTGTTCAGGACCGCGGGATTTTTCGGACTCAGGCTCTGCGCTTTCCGGTACGCCACGATGGCTCGATCGCGCTCGCCCTTCCGCTCGTGCACGGTCCCACGCAGGAAGTATGCCGCACCCAGGTTGGGCTGCAGACTGATCGCGGTGTTCAGCGCGTCTGCAGCCTGTTGGAGGTCGCCGCGCTCCAGCTGTAGCTGGCCCATGACGTAGTGGCCAGCGGCCAGTTTCGGTTGGCTCGTGGTCACCTCCCTCGCGAGCACCAGCCCTTGCTCGATGCGGCCGGACTGCGCATACAGCGCGGCTAGTCGGAGCTTCAGCTCGATGCTCGGGGGACTCACCTTGTAGGCCGTTTCCAGGTGCTGGATCGCGGCCTCCAGGTTGCCCTTTCCGCGGAAGTAGTCGCCGAGGAGCAGGTTGGCCTGGAGATTCTGCGGCTCGGTGCGGACGACTGCCTTGAGAAAATCGGCCGCCTCATCGAGCTTGCCGTCCTGGAGCCGCAGCATCGCGACGGCGAGATTCGCCGGAACGAACGTGGGCGCGACCGCGAGGATCCGCCGATACTCGGCTTCGCCCTCTTTTCGCTGGTTCCTCGACAGGTACGCGCGCGCCAGCGCGTGACGGATGGCGATATTGCCGGGATCGCGGTCGAGCGCGCCCTTGAGCTCGACGACCTGCGAGGCGAGCAGCGCGTCGTCCGGTTTCTGGCCGGACAGCGCGGCGAGCTCGATGCGAATCCCCTTCGAGTCCGGCGCGAGCGCGAGCGCCTGCTGATACGCCTTTCGGGCGCCGTCCACATCGCCCCGGGCCAGTAACGCTCGCGCCAGATAGTAGTGGCTCTCGGCGATCTTCGGATTGATCTGGTTCACCTGTTCGAACTGCTTGATCGCCTCAGCCGTGTTGTACTTGCCGAGGAACCCGAGGCCGAGCAGAATCCGTGGCTGCACGAAGCTCGGATCCGCCGACACCATGGGAGAGAGCAGCGCCACGGCGTCGTCGAATCGGGCCTGCTTGATGTAGAGGTCGCCGAGCGCGAGCGTCAGCTCACGGGCGGCCGACCTGGCCTTGACGGCCGGCTCGAGAATCGCGATCGCCTGCTCGTAGCGGATCTGGGCGGCGTGAATGTTGGTGAGCATGAGCGTGGCGGCGACGTCGCCAGGCCGATCGGCGAGAATGCGCTGCAGCTGCGCGATCGCGTCGTCCTCACGCTTGTCGGCGAGCAGCAGCCGGGCCAGCATGAAGCGGGCCGGGACATATTTCTCGTCGGTCTGGACCGCACGCTTCAGCTCCTCTTCGGTCTTCTTCCGGTCACCCTTCTTGTCGTACAGGGACGCGAGGATCGTGATCAGCTCGGCATTCTTCGGATCGTCCTTCAGCGCCACCTGCACGACGCCCAGAGCCTCGTCGATCCGCTTCTGCTCGACGAGCGTCGCGATCTTCGCCCGGAGCGCGGGCACGTACTTCGGATTGGTGCGTAGCGCGGTCTCGTACTCAGCGAGCGCCTCTTGCGGCTTCTTCTCGATGTTGTACACGTGGCCCAGCGCGACGCGTCCGGGGCCGAAGCTGGGATCGACCTCGACCGCCTTCGCGTACATCGCCTCGGCGCGCTTGAGGTCGCCACGGGCCACGTGGATCGTCCCGAGGACGCCCCAGGGCTGCGCGCTCTGGGGCATGAGCCCGCTGGCGACCTGCGCGGCTTTCACGGCCCGGTCGAAGTCTCCGAGCCGCAGATGGGCGCGCGCTACCTGCAGGTGATAGTCGCCGAGCTTGTCCATCGGCTTGGCGATGGCGTCGAATTCGCGCAAGGCCTCGCGCGCGCGGCCACCGGCCAGGTACGCGCTGCCGAGGCCGTAGCGCACCAGCGCGTTGTCGGGGGCACGTGCGGCGACGATCTGGAAGTCCCTGATGGCATCATCCGCGCGGTTGAGACCGAGCGCGGAGTGCGCCAGGAGGTACCGCACCACCGGTTCGTCCGGCATCACCTGGACGAGCGGCCGCAGGGTCAGATTCGCCTTCTCGAACTGCTGCGTCCTGACATAGAGACCGCCGAGCGCCAGCACGACGCGGGGTGACCACGCCTGACGCGGCAGGCCTTCGAGATCCGTGATCGCCTCGGCGAGCTGACCCTCCGCCGTGTGCACATCGCTGAGAGCCAGCGCCACCTTCGGGCTCTGCGGGGCGACCGCCTTTGCCTGATTCAGTGTCTCGAGCGCCGAGTCACGCTTTCCCTCTCGCCACAGCAGGCTCGCCAGCCCGAGCAGGGCCTCGCCGTACTTCGACTGCTGCGCGAGCGCCGCGCGGTAGGCCTTCTCAGCCTCCGCCGGACGTCCGAGCGCCGCGAGGGAGTCTCCGTAGGCCTTCTGGAGCTCTGGCTTCGGCGGTCCGAGCGTGAGTGCCTTCGACAAGAGCCTGACGGCCTGCGCGGGGTCGCCCTGCCCGTTCAGCACGAACTTCGGGTCAATCTGCAGAGCATTCTTCAGCTGGATGATCGCCTCGTTGTACTTCCCCTCGCCGTGATAGGCGATCCCGCGCTGCAGATACTGGAGCTTCTTGACGTTCGGATCCTGGGTGCAGGCTCCGACGAGGAGCACGATCACGAGGCAGGTCCTGGGACAGCGCGTCTTCATCTCTACGCCTAGCGTGTCAAGACTAGCATCGTCGTCGTGTCGTCCGCGGAAGTTGTGGTCGGTGGTCGGTACCCTCGCTTTACGTCGACTCCACTGCGCGCTCGAGCGTGTCGGTGGCAACCGCGCGGCCGCCCGCTCGGCGAGAACCGATCGGCGAGCCTCGCTAGTCTCACTGGTAATCGAACAACCCGAAACCAGGTTCCCAGTGAGGAGTCCAGATCCTGACGCCAGAGTGTCGCGAGGTGTCACATCTGCGGCTGGTCGGGTTGGTGCAGATTGTGTTATGCGTCTTTGACGACAGACCTGGCATTCTTGTGCCGACTCTGCAACGATCTCGTTGTCAATCAGACGGATCCCGTCGTGGCTAAGCTTCCGGCTGGATGCGATTAAATCGCAAACCTCACGAACGAGGAGGTCGGGGCACAGTCATTGCAGTCGGGGCACAGTCATTGCAGACAGACTACGAGACCGCGGTGAGGGCCCATCCAATCACGGGCGCGGCGCCCTCCCGAGGATCCCAGGGGGGCTAATGCGTCGATCAATTCTCAGTATTGCGCTTCTCGCATTCCTCGCGCTCGTACCCATCCCCGCGGCCGCCGCGACGGATCCCTATGGCGGCATTACCGAGCTCAAGATTCCAGGCGCGCCCACGGGCCGTTGGTCGGTGGCGACGCTCACGCAGGCGGATGGTACGCGTCGGCTCGTATTCGTCACGCCTGCCGGTAACGCCTTCTGGCTCCGCGGCGTGTACGCGCTCAACACCAGCGGCTCCGTGATCACGCTCCCAGGCTATCCCGCGGGCTACACCCATGATCAGCGAGCCATCGAAAAGGCAGGAAGCCGCGGCGCCTGGCTCGCCTATACGGTCAAGCGCGTCCGCTCTTGGGCGTTCAACACAGTGGCCGACTATTCGCACAATCTTGCCTACCCGATCGCCGACGATTTCGGCAACGCTGGCAGCGAGAAAGTCGCGTTTACCCAGATCCAGCGCCCCGCGTACTACGCAGTGACGGCGGGAACGATCAAGAACATCTATGCCGCGACCGACCCCGCGATGTATCCGGACTACCGCGACCGGCAAGTGCTCGACGTGTACGATCCTGCGTGGGCCGCGTCGATGGATGCAACGAAGGTCAAACCGCTCACGGATCCCAACCTCGACTACTTCATCGGTCTCACGCTTGGTGACAGTGACGACATGTTCGGGATGGGGCCAGGACCCGACCTCCCGGCCAGCCGCCTCCACCCACACATCGGTGGTGCGGTGCTCATCGCGTCGCCGACACACGCGGCGAACCCCCTTCTCGGCAAGACCTATACAGACCCCAAGGTGTATTCCAAGTACGCCTTCCGCGATCAAATGAAGACCAAGTATGGAACGATTGCCGCGCTGAATACCGCGTGGGGCGCAAGCTACACGACGTTCGACTCAGATGGCGGCTGGCCGATGGGAAAGGGCTTCCTCGACGAGAGCGGCCGCAACGCGTGGATCGGCAAGGACCGGTGGGCGTTCACTGGGGCAACGGCTGGTGTGAAAGCTGACCTCGACGGCTTCCTCCTCGACTTCATGCGGACCTACTTCCGTCAGATGACGACGTACTACCGGGCGCGCTATCCAGGACGTCTCATGTTTTCGATGTCAACGTTCAATGCGTGGGGCGGGATCACGCGCGCTCCGATTCTCAAGGCGGCGGGCGAATTCTGCGACGTGATCCACGCGGCCGCGGGAACCCAGGAGGTTCTGGACCGCACAATGGCCCTCGTAGGCGACCGTCCACTGATCGGCTGGATCGGGAACCCCGCGAACGCGGACTCAGCGCTTTTTCGCACTCCCAAAGGCCCCGACTTCGGGGTCGACACGCAGGTCGAGCGGGGCGCCTGGTACACGACGACGATCAGGGATCTGTTGAACAAGAAGACCTCGAGCGGGCTCTACCCGTTCGCCGGTTTCAAGCATTGGGAAGTGCTCGACAACTGGGGCGAGAGCGTCAACTGGGGTCTGATCACCTTTTATGACAACGCCTACAACGGCAAAGATGCGGTAGCTGCGCGCGGCACTGATGCATGGGGCTTCCCATCGGGCGGCGAGGAGCGCAATTATGGTGACTACGTCACGCCGGTGACGAGGGCCAACGCAAGCGTCGATACGTTCCTCGCGACAGGCACGCCAACCGCAGCCTTGACCCTCGGACCTACGAGTGAGCCAACTCCACCGGCTTCGGTGCTAAGCCCGCAAGCCTCGACGGCTCCCACATCGGCTACCGCGGCTGCCCTACCGGTAGCAGTCACCCAGTCGATCGCCCCGGCTAGCCAACCGGCCGCTACGGCTGCTCCGTCGGCCGCAACGTCCATCAAACCGGCCGCGACGGCCACCCAATCGACCGGAGCAACTACCCAATCCGCGGCCGTGGCCGCGCCGGCCGCAGCGGCCATCCGGCCGGGGGTTGTGCCGCCTGCCGCAGCGGTTACCCCGCAGATGACGGCGGCTGTCCCGCCCGCTACAGTGATCACGCCATCGGCCCCGATGCGCGATCGAGCCACTACCCACTCCGCACCAGCTCAGCCGCCGGCTACCGCGGCGACCCCATCGGCCGCGGGGAGATCCCCATCGGCCGCGGGGACATCCACACCTGCCGCAAGGCTGATGGGGCGGGAGGGGGCCACCCCTCCTCCGCAAATCGTCTTCGGCTCCGCGCACTCGTGGCGACATCGATCCCTGCCGATCACCGTGACGGACGACACAGAGCTCGCGACCGTCAAGGTCTTCATCAACAACAAGCTGCATTTGACACTGGCGACCACGTCACCGAATCTCAAGTTCAGCCAGCCACTCCCCAACCGCAAGGTCGTGACGGTCAAGGTCGAAGCGACGGATGCGGTCGGTAACCGCAAGACACAGGAAATCACGATTCGTCGATGATGTAATCCGACCCCGTAGTAGGCACCGTGCCGCGAACGGCCAGGAAGCCAACCCCGGCTTGTCCGAGAGTGGACTGTCCGTCCCCCGTCCTGTGCCAACAGACTTCTTCTCGTCCGCCGTCGCCGCCGGCAGCCGGCGGCCTCGCTCTCGTCTGAGAGCATCGCCGCACTGCGCTCGGCGGTCACGATTCGCAGGTCGCAGCCGCCCTGAAGGGACGTAGCCCAACCTGATCTTAACTGGTTCGGATTGAAGCAGTGCTCTAAGCGGCCATATGAGTCCCCTATCAGGGAAATACCGCGCTTGATCCGAAGGCGATTGCCTGGCAGACTCCAGACCCTGACAGGAACAACCATGCATGTAACTATCGTAGACGAAACCACGTTTGTGACGGAGATAGCCCATCGAGTGTTGCTCTCGATGGACGCGAAAACGTCGCTCGCTGGCTCGCTGCACGAGCTTCCGCTCATCTTCGAAACTAGTGGTTTGCCGGACCTGATGATCGTGAACGTGACGAACGATCTCACGGGTTGGGAGGTCGCGACCTGCCTGCAGCGCGCAGGCTACCAGGGGCGCCTACTGGCGTTCGTCGATGGCGACCCGGCCGATTCGCGGATCCGACATTTGACCCAGCTTCCGAATGCAGAGTGCTTCGCGTTGCCCACTTCGCCCACTCTGCTCGAGGATATTTTGCGAAAGGCGGTCCCCGGCACGACGATCAACCGGACGAGGTCTCCTTCGACAACGACAACGTCCGCATCGGAATACCACGGCATCATCGGCGTGTCGCCGCAAATGCGCAGCATCTTCGCACGCATGGACAAGGTTGCGGCCGGCGACGTGAACGTCTGCATCCACGGCGAGAGCGGCACGGGCAAGGAGCTCATCGCGCGGGCCATCCACTATGCGAGCCCACGCCGTGATCGTCCGCTGATCACGCTCGACTGTACGACGATTCCCGAAGGTCTCATGGAAAGCCACCTGTTTGGCCACGTGAAAGGAGCGTTTACCGGCGCCACCGAACACCGCGAAGGCGTCTTCTCGTTGGCCCACACCGGGACGCTGTTCATCGACGAGCTCGGCGAGTTGAGCCCGCCGCTTCAGGCCAAGCTTCTGCGCGTCATTCAAGCGCGCGAGTTCTTCAAGGTGGGCGGGTCGAAGCCCATCCGGACGGATATCAGGCTCATCACGGCGACCCATACGGACCTCAAAACGGCCGTCGCACGGGGTACGTTCCGGGACGATCTCTATTACCGCGTCGCCGTCTTCATGATCAACGTCCCGGCGCTGCGCGAGCGAGTGGAGGACATACCGCTCCTCATCAATCACTTCCTGCGGAAGTTCTCGGCCACGTATGGCAGGCCCGCCATGAAGATCGCGCCATCGAGCCTCGCTCGTCTGAGCTCCCTTCCCTGGCCCGGTAACGTCCGGCAACTTGAGAATTTCCTCGAGCAGGCCGTCGTTCTCGCCGAAGGTGACACGCTCGTCGAGCGCGACCTCGTCATCGACGACTTCTCGAGCACGTTTGGGGCTTCGGCGCACCCCGCCCCTGCGGGACAACAATTCGAGCCCGGCCTACCGCTGAGCGAGGTGGAGCGCCGCCACGTTCTCCGGACCCTGCAGAAGGCTCATGGCAACCGGACGGAAGCAGCGCGACTGCTTCAGATCAGCGTCCGTTCCCTTCAGTACAAGCTCAAGACCTACAATCGGGATGCCGACGCCACGCCAAGGGCGCACCGGGGTCTCCTGCCTAAAACGGCAGCCCCTTAGAACCAAGCGCTTTTCGACCCGCTAAGTGATATAGATTAGCGCGGTATGAGAGGCGTTCTACTCCTGCTCTTGCTCCTGCTCTTGCTCCTGCTCTTGGCCCCAGCCGTCGCCGTGGGCCAGACGACGACTACCCCCGACAATGAGTTCAACCTGCGTACCCCGCCACCGCAAACGATCCCTTCGGCTCCGCGGACCGAGTTCCCGGTGCCAGTCCCTGCGGCTCGTCGGCCAGTACAGCTCTTCGATTTCCATCCACTCATCGGGGTCTCCGAGGAGTACACCGACAACTTCAACCGCACCGTCACGAATCGCCAGGACAACTTCCGGTCGATGCTGTCGCCAGGGATGAACGTCCTGATGGATGCCGGCTTTCTCACCGGCGAGGCGACGTACACGATCTCGGGATTTTACGACACCGCCGTCGACGAGCCTGGTTACTTCAATACCTTCGCCGGGCGACTTTCGTGGGAAGCGACACCACGTCTCAAGCTCAACCTCGCGGGCGGCGTGAGTCAGAACGATGAGCCGTCTCAGGCCGACAGTCTCGGGCTGCGCCAGGAACGCCGCAAGTTCACTACCAGCAATGCCTCACTCGGCGCCGATTGGAGTGTCATCGGCAACGTCACCGCGTCGCCGTACTATCGGTTCCTCCATTTCGATGACGAAAGCGGACCTCAGACGACGACTCAGTTTGCCGGCGGAAACATCTCGACCTCGATCTATCAGATCCACACCTTGACGGTGGGTTATGAATACGTGATGAGCACGACGCTGCACGCGACGACAGGCGCCAGCGACTCGGATCTCCACGGGCATCGGTTCAGCGGATCGTTCTCGCGCGATATCAGTCAGCGGATGACCGCTGGTGTCTCCGGCGGCTATGCGTTCAGGACCCTAGACGCGAGGGGTCCCGATGCGGAGACCAATTTCCAGCTGTGGAACGTTTCCCTTTTCGATAACTACGCGCTCCCGAAGCTTATTGAATTCCGGCTCAGTATCGGCGTTAGCAAGCTCTCGACCGAGCGCGATCCCTTCGTTTCGACGTCGAGCAGCCTCGCGTACTGGTTTGGCCAGGCTGTGGCCACCGTGGCGGCGGTCCGCGGGCTCTCAGAGACTTTCGATGGGGGACAGAACCAGGGTGTCGTCAAGACGACAGGAGCCACGGGCTCGCTGGCCTATTCGTTTACCCCGTCGCTCAGCGGGCTAGCGAGTGTTGCCTACCACGAAAATGAGTTCACGGGGGTCGGTGGGACTCCAACGCCGACCGCGGTCGGCACGAGCCCTACGCGCACTGAAAGGGTGCTGGTCGGGTCGATCGGCCTGACGTTCCAAATAGTTCGGTGGCTCAGCACGGGCCTGCACTACTCCTATTCGAGAACCACCTCGAATGACGTAGACGGCGAAATCAGGGAAAATCGCGTGAGGGCCTCCCTCAACTTCATCTTCTAAGCCTCCTAAGCCTCCCCATTTAAGCCTTCCCCATGAAGTAAGGCTCTAAGAAGTACGCAATTTTTGCGGGGCGCACCACGCAAGATTTTGCACACCGCCTGGAAGCAGCAAGACTCCAGTCTTTGGTAGTGCTTACAACACAGAAGGTTACGACTCGATTACGACTTGGCCTCGTTTGTGCCACCCTTCACCCTGCGCCGTGAAGCCAGTTCCCCCCTCCGGCAGGGCGACAGCGATCCGCGATCTCTTGGCGCGCGATCTCGTCTGTCGCGACATCGTGCAGTACTTGACGCGCAACAGTGAGGCGGCGGACACCGCGCGTGGCATCGCGGAATGGTGGATCGGACGTGACCTCGCGTCCACCCAGGAAGCGTTACTGAAGCTCCAGGAGTATGGGGTGGTCCAGTCTTACCCGGTTCAGGACAACACGTTCGTCTATGTCTACGCCAAGAACCCGATCCTGCGCCAGTCGCTGGCGCGCTACCTCCAGGGACTGATCGCGCCCCACCCGGTGGAGCGGTTCTAGACCAATGCCCCGCGTTTTCGGACACTATGTCCCGGCTCGCTTGCTCACGCTCGCCGCGGGCGAAGCGGCAATCGTCTTCGGCTCCGTCTTCCTCGGCCTTGCTCTGCCGCTCGTCGGATTCCACGTGATCCGCCCAGCCTGGGGTGACGGCTTCGCCCCGTCGATGGTTCTGACGACCCTGGTCCTGAGCATGGCCCACATCGCGGCGCTCTATGACACACGGCAGGACTACGGCCGCGCCGAGCTGCTCCTGCGTCTCACAATCGCGTTCGTTGCCGCGTATCTCGTGATAGCGATGCTCGGCTACTTCATTCTCCACCTGACGCTGGCCCGGAAGGCATTCCTCCTCTCGTTCGTTACCGCGTTCCCGGCGAGCTTCCTCCTGCGCCTGGTCCATGGTCGCCTCACGGCTCAGAGCCGGGCGCGACGCAAGGTGCTGCTGCTCGGCTCAGGAGAGGTCAGCCAGATGATCGCCGCGACCGTCAGAGCGTCGCGCCACACCTATGAGGTAGTGGGACGGCTGGATGCCAACGGGCGGGGTGGCGATGGCAGCGACGGCGTCTGGTCGCTCGGCACCCTGGAGGACCTCGACTGGGTGTCGAAGGTGACACGGCCGGATGTGATCGTTGTCGCGCTCGAGGAACGGCGCGGAACACTTCCGGTCAGCGAGATCGTCGAGTCCAAGCTGCAGGGGACGGAGATCGAGGATTGGCCCAACTTCTACGAGAAGCTCACCGGTAAGATTCCCGTTGGCAATCTCAGACCAAGCTGGCTGGTCTTCGCCGACGGTTTCAAACCCGCGCGCATCACGGTCCTGACGAAGCGGACGATCGACCTCCTGGGCTCCCTCTGCGTGGTCATGCTCAGTTTGCCGGTCATGCTTCTGATCGCTGTCGCGATCAGGCTCGACTCTCCCGGCCCGGTCTTCTTCAGGCAGGAGCGGCTCGGGCGATTCGGTCGCGTCTTCCTGATGTTCAAGTTTCGGTCGATGCTTCAAGGCGAAGGTGCCGCTCTACCTTCACCGACTGGCGGTCAAGCCGGGCATCACGGGCTGGGCCCAGGTCAAGAACCAGTACGGTGCGACCGTCGGGAACACCTGGGACAAATTGGAATACGACCTCTACTACATCAAGAACATGTCGATCTTTCTCGACATGCTGATCCTGCTCCACACCGTCCAGATCGTGCTTTTCACGAAGGGATCCGGAGAATGGAAGCAAAAACAAGCTCCGTCGACTACGTCCGCCTCCTACGCCGGGTAGCGATCCAGCGCTGGCGGCTCATCCTCGCCGGCTTCCTGGCCGTCGTCCTGCCGACGATGGTCATTGTGATTCTCTCGACGGAGAACCTCTACGAGGCATCGGCGACGCTGTTCATTTTGCCTGAAACGAGCGACGCCGGTTTCCTCCGAGATTTCACCTCGTCGGAGGCCAGCAGTCTCTACCTCGTGCTGCTGAGGAGTCGGTCGCTCGCTCAAGCGATCATGGAGGCTCTGCCGAACGAGAGCCGCGACGAGCTCTCCAGGCGCGTTATCTTCCGCGACTACCTGCTGACGGTCATGAACAGTATCCGCCGTTACACCGGAGGCGCGGTCGTCGTTTACAGCCCGAGCGAGGTCGCGATTCGGGAGCTCCAAGAGGCGCGGATGAGCTTCGTCCTGGGGAAGGACGGCACCGTCACGATCACCGCGGTCGCCTTCAGCCCTCGCGTGGCGATGGACCTTGCCAACACGTATGTCGAGGTCCTCCTGAGCAAGAGCAGCTCTTTCGCGCGGCAGCAGGCGCGGGGCACACGTGACCTGCTCGAGAACCTTTGGTCGCAGGCGAAGGCGAACCAGACAGAGGCGGAAGACGCACTGCGCAAATACCAGGCCAAGAACGGGGGCACCCTCAAGCTGCCCGAAGAGGCGAAGGTCGAGCTGACGTCGCTCGCCAATCTCGAGAGCCAGCTCAACGACCTCCAGATAAATCGCGAGATCGCGGAGAACAAGCTTGCCTATCTAAAGGGCGATAAAAAGAAGCCCGGGGGCATGACGCTGGCTGCAGATCCAAGCGTGCAAGCTCTACGCGATCGCCTCGCGCAGCTCGAGACAAAACTTGCAGCCCTCACCGAGAAGTATACGGACCAGCACCCATCCGTTCAGAACGCGCAAGCGGATATCCAGGAAACGCAGCAGCGCCTGGCGGCTGCGCTGCAGCCGCAACAATCGCCGCGGCCTGGGGGAGCGCAAGTGCCGCTCAGGCCCGTCGAGAACGCCCAGCTCTCGAAGCAGATGGCAGCGCTCGACGTGGAGATCGTCTCGCTCCAGGCCAAGGAAGACACTCTCCAGCAGCGGGCTAACCGGCTCAGGAGGTCACTCTCGGCGATGAGTGGCCGAGAGCAGGAGTACTCGGGGCTCCTGCGCGCCGTCATGACGCAGACGAAGCTGACGGACATGCTGTCGGACAAGCTCACCGCCGCTCGCATCACCGAGCGGAGCCAAATCAGGAGCATCCACGTCATCGACCTCGCGAACCTTCCACGGCAGCCTAGCCCCCGGCAACCGCTGAAGCTGATTCTGTTCGGGCTGGTCGGCGGGCTCGGGTTCGGCATCGGAGCCGCAACGCTCCGCGAGTACATGACGCAGATCGTCGAGACCGAGCAGGAAGTGATCCATGCAACCGGCCTGCCCGTTCTCGGATCGATCCCTATCGCGGAGCACATCGAGCCGCTGGTCAAGGGGCCGCGCGAGCAGCAGCCGGTCCTCTTCGGAAGCGGCGACGTTTTCTACTCGTTGCCGGCCGATGCCTGCCGGGCCATAAGGACGGGGCTCGACTGTCAGAGCCTCAACCGGCCGCTCAAGACGCTATTGATAACGAGCCCAGGCGCTCACGAGGGCAAGTCGACGGTCCTGTTGAACCTCGGCCGCGCGTTTCTCGAAGCGGACCGACAGCTCCTCATCATGGACGCCGACTTGAGGAGACCCGCGCTCCACAAGGCGCTGGAAGTTCCGAACGAGGTCGGCCTCGCCGACGTTCTGCGTGAGGGCACAGTGTGGCCGGAGGCCTTCCGGAGCCTCGGGCCGGGCTTGTACTTCATGCCCGCAGGGACCAGGCGCCCGAACCCGAGCAGCCTTCTCTCCTCCAGGCACATGGGCACGGTGCTGCAAGAGGCCCGCGACCGTGCCGACATCGTCCTGATTGACGCGCCGCCGGTTCTCGCCGTTGCGGACTGTCTGCCGCTGTGCCGTCAGGTCGACGGGGTGATCCTCGTCATCCGCTTCGGCTCGACCCGGCGGCGGAGCTTGCAGCGAGCCAAGGATCAGCTCCAAAAAGTCGGCGCTAACGTCGTCGGCGTGGTGATCAACGGCCTGTCACGGCGCGAGACGCGTCACTACTACGCCGAGTACACGCACTACGTCGGGATCCAGAAACACAGGAGAAGGGGACACAAACCCAAATGACATCTGATTTCCTCCGTGTCGTTCTGTCGGCCGTCGCCATCGTCAGCCTCGGGTTGGTGACTGCCGCGACTGCGCTCGCCCAGGCGCCCCGCCCCGCACCGGCGCCAGCCCCCGTATCGGTGAAAGCACCCGTCGCGACACCGGCGCCGGCACAGGCCTCGCCCCCCGCCCCCGCCGCAGAGGCGGACTACACCATCGGGATCGACGACGTCCTGCATGTCATCGTGTGGGACAACAAAGAGCTCGAGCAGGACGTCGTCGTACGCCCTGATGGCAAGATCTCGTATCCCCTCGCCGGTGAAATTTACGTCCAGGGGATGACCGTGCCGCAGCTGACCGAAACCCTGAAAGAGCGCCTGAGCGCGTCGGTCAAGAACCCGAACGTCTCGGTGATGGTCAAGGAGATCCGGAGCTTCCGCGTCTATTTCGTCGGCAAGGTCGCCAAGGCCGGAGTCTATCCGATCAAGGCAGGTACGCCGCTGCTCCAGGCGCTCACGCTCGCCGGCGGCACCGCCGAGGGCGCCGACCTGCCGGCCGCCTATATCATCCGCGCCGGCCAGAAGATCCCGGTGGACCTCCGCCGCCTCATCCAGGACGGCGATCTCAGCAAGAACCTCCAGCTCGAGACCGAGGACACGATCGTCGTCCCGGAGATCACCATCGGCACCAATCCCCAGGAGGTCCTCGAGCGCCGTATCTACCTGCTGGGCAAGGTCGCCAAACCCGGCGTCTACAGTCTCAAGAGCGATGTGCCGCTGCTCCACGCGCTCTTCCTCGCGGGCGGCGTCGCCGAGGGGGCCGACATGGCAGCGGCATTCGTCATGCGCGGCAACGAAAAGATCCCCGTGGATCTCTGGCGACTCATCCAGAAGGGCGACGCCAGCCAGAATCTCATGATCAAGCACGAGGACACGATCGTCGTGCCCTCCGGGGGCGAGCTGCAGAACGCCGTCTACGTGATGGGCGAGGTCCTCAAGCCCGGCGTCTACCTCCAGCCCGAGGCGCTGACCCTGCTGAAGCTGGTCACGTTGGCCGGCGGCTTCACCAAGTACGCGGCGCCGAGCCGCGCCACGCTGATTCGCCGGGACGGCGACAAGAAGACGCTGATGAAGGTCGACCTGAAGGACGTCATGAACAACCCCAAGGTCAACGAGGACCTGGCGTTGAAGCCGGGCGACGTCCTGATCGTCCCGGAGCGACTCTTCTAGCATGGCCGGCGCGCTCGCGCGGCTCGCTCGCGGCATCCTCGAACGGGTGCGCTGAGAGCCGCTCGCATGCTGGCGCAATACGTCTTCCTGGCGTGTCTGTTCCTCGTGGGCTACACGTACCTTCTCTACCCGTGCGTACTCTTCGTCGTCTATGCCGTCGCCCAGGCGCGCGCGGACCTCGGCTACCTCACGACGCGCCGTGAGCGGCGGCGCCGGGCGATCCGCGACGTCGACCTGCCGCGGGTGACCTTGATCGTCCCGGCCTACAACGAAGAGGTGCACCTCAAGGACAAGATCGCCAACGTGCAGGAGCTCGACTACCCGCGCGACCGGCTCCAGGTCGTCTTCGTCTCGGACGGCTCGACGGATCGGACCAACGAGATCCTCGACGCTGTCGACGACCCGGTCATCGAAACGCTCCTGCTTTCCGAGCGCTCCGGCAAGGCCACGGCGCTCAACCGGGCGGTCGAGGTCGCCCGCCACGGGATCCTGATCTTCTCCGACGCCTCGACCTTGTTCATGCCGGACGCGGTCAAGCAGCTCGTCCGCCACTTCGCCGACCCGCGTATCGGCGTCGTGTGCGGCGCGCTCAAGTTCCGTGGCGGAGACGAGTTCAAGCAGACCGAGGGCGTCTACTGGCGCTACGAAACATCGCTGCGCCTCATGGAGGCACGCCTGGGCGCCACGCTTACCGCCAGCGGCGCGATCTACGCGCTACGCCTCGAGTGCTACCGGCCGCTCGCAGCCGACGACGTCATCGACGACTTCGTCGTTCCCATGCGCGCTCGCAAGCTCGGCTTCCGCGTGGTCTTCGATCCGGAGGCGGAGGGGGTCGAGTTCGCCGGCGCGTCGGTGAAAGACGAGTTCACCCGGCGCGTGCGCATCGCGGTCGGCAGCTTTCGCGCGCTGCGCGAGCTGAGCCAGGTGCCGCTGACACCCATCGCGTGTCTGTCGTTCTTTTCACACAAGTTCCTGCGCTGGGTACTGCCCTTCCTCCTCATCGGGCTTCTGGTCAGCAACTTCTTCCTTCTCGACGAGGCGATCTACCGCGCTGCTCTGGCCGCGCAGGGCGCCTTCTACCTCTGGGCCGGCATGGGCTTCCTCTTTCGCGAGCGCGGGCGGCGGCTGCCGCTGGCCCTCCTCTGCTATTTCCTCGTCGCCATCAACGTGGCATTTCTGGTGGGCTTTCTGCGGTTTCTCAGCGGTCGCAAGGAGACGGCATGGCAGCGCGCCAGCTGAGCCTTGGGGGCGCCCCCGTGCTCATGTACCACGGGATCGGCGTGTCGATCCCGGCGGGCGTCGGCGACCGAGAAAGCCGCTACTGGGTCTCGCCGGAATCGTTCGGGCGGCAGCTGGCGCAGATCCGTGACGGCGGACACAGCGTCGTGGGTCTCCATGCTTTCTGGGCCAGCCGGGAGGACCCCGCGCATCAACCGGTGGTGCTGACCTTCGACGACGGCCGCGCGACGGACTACGAGCTTTCGTTCCCGCTCCTTCTCGAGGCGGGAGCGCGCGCCGAGTTCTTCGTCAACACGGCCACGATCGGGCAGCCCGGCTATCTCGCCTGGTCGGAGGTCGTGGAGATGCACCGAGCGGGCATGTCGTTCCAGTCCCACGCCCACGATCACTTCGTGCTCCCTGGCCTGCCGCCGCCGATCCTCAAGAACGAGCTCGAGACCTCGAAGCGTCTCCTGGAGGACCGGGTTGGTGTCGAGGTGGGCTTTCTGGCGGCGCCATACGGCCTCCTCGACCGTCGTGTCCTGGACACTGCGCGGGAGGTCGGCTATAGGGCCGTGTGCGGCTCGCTGAGCTGGCCCGCGCGACCCGGCGCGGCCACCGTGAACCGGGTCCCCGTGTATCGGGATACGACCGCGGCGCGATTCGCGGCGATCCTCGGACGACAGCCGTCAGCGTTCCTGCCAGGCGTCGCGAGGACGATGCTCATGTACCTCCCCAAGCGGATCCTCTTGAAGGTCAGGCCGCACTATCTGGGCGCCCGGCCTCAGACGGAGGTCGCATGAGTCGCGTGGATCCTCTCGATCTTCACGTGTTCGTGCTGATCGACGCCTTCGGGTGGGAGATGGCGCAGCGGCTTGGCTTCCTGTCGGATGTGCTGCCGTACCGGGCGCCGCTCCGGACCGTGCTCGGCTATAGCTCGGGCGCGATCCCCACGATGCTCACCGGGAAAGCTCCGGTCGAGCACGGACACTGGAACCTCGTCTACTACGATCCCGACGGTTCTCCCTTCCGATGGCTCCGCCGCCTCGCCTTTGTGCCCGACCGGATCCTGAACCACCGAGTGACGCGGAAGGCCCTCCAGCAGCTGGGTCGACGCGTGCTCGGGCTCGGGCCGCTCTTCGACTGTTGCGTGAGCCCACGGCTGCTTCCCTGGTTCAACTGGGTCGAGAAGCGCAACATCTACGAGCCGCGGGGCATCCGCGGCGCTGCGTCCATCTTCGACAGGCTCGCGCTCGCGGGCGTGCCTTACCGGATGTACTCCTACCACCGGTTCGATGACGCGACGATCCTGAGCCTGGCCCGGCGCGACATCGAGGCCGGGAGAGCCACCTTTTTCTTCCTCTACCTGTGCGAGATCGATGCCTTCCTCCATCACCACGTCACGAACGAAGCATCGATCAAGGAGAGGTTCGCGGTGTACGAGACGAAGCTCCGCGAGCTGCTGGCGACGGCCCGAGCGCGGGACCCCCGAGCGGGCTTGACGGTTCTCTCCGACCATGGGATGACGCCGGTGCAACACCATCACGACCTCGCCCGTGACATCGAAGAGCTCGGCCTCCGGATGCCCGACGACTATCTGGCGGTCTACGACTCCACCATGGCCCGCTTCTGGTTCTTCTCGGACATCGCCCGGCAGAAGATCATCGACCGGCTCGCCGCCCTCGCGTGCGGCCGCGTTCTCACCAACGACGAGCGTGAGACGCTGGGCGTCCGGTTCGGCGACCGCCGCTACGGCGATCTCGTCTTCCTGCTCGATCCCGGATGGCTCCTCTCGAGCAGCGACTTCAATGCGCCGGGATGGCTGCCGTCGGGCATGCACGGCTATCACCCGGACGACCTGTACTCCGACGCGATCTTCCTCAGTAATCAGGAGCCACCGGTGCCCATGCGCACGATCGCCGACGCCTACAGTTGCATGGCGCGCGCAGCGGGGCTCCACGACCGGAGAGCGGAGGCTCAGATTCGATGAAGAAAGCGCTCATCACGGGAATCACGGGTCAAGACGGCTCATATCTCGCTGACCTGCTTCTGGAGAAAGGCTACGAGATCCACGGCGTCGTACGCCCCGCGTCAACGTCCAATACGGGGCGCATCGATCATCTCGTGCACGATCCGGAGATTCACGACGTACGTCTGTTCCTTCATCACGCCGATCTTTCTGACTCTGCATCCCTCGCCCGGCTACTGGCCCACATCGAGCCGGACGAGATCTACAACCTGGCGGCGCAAAGCCATGTGCGCACGAGTTTCGACATCCCGGCCTACACGGCGGATGTCACGGGGATCGGTGCCGTGCGACTGCTCGATGCTCTGCGTGAGACGGGACTGCATGCGCGGTTCTACCAGGCCGGCAGCTCCGAGATGTACGGCAAGGTCCTGGAAATTCCGCAGCGAGAGACAACGCCTTTCTATCCGCGCAGTCCCTATGCCGCGGCCAAAGTCTATGCGCACTGGATGGCGGTCAACTATCGCGAGGCGTACAGCCTCTTCGTGTGCAATGGGATCCTATTCAACCACGAGTCGCCCCGCCGGGGCGAAACCTTCGTAACACGAAAGATCACCTCCGCCGTCGCCGCGATCAAAGCGGGACTCCAGCACAAGCTTTCACTCGGGAACCTCGACGCTCGACGCGACTGGGGCTATGCCAAGGAGTACGTCGAGGCCATGTGGCTCATGCTCCGGCAGGAGCAGCCCGACGACTACGTCGTCGCAACGGGCGAAGCTCATTCGGTCAGCGACTTCGTCATCGCCGCCTTCGGCCATGCCGGGCTCGACTGGCGAAGCCACGTCGAAATCGATCCCCGATACTATCGGCCCGCCGAAGTCGACTTCCTCATCGGCGATGCGGAGAAGGCCAAGGCAAAGCTCGGCTGGGTGCCGAAAACCACCTTCGGCGAGTTGGTGCGTCTGATGGTGGATGCTGATGTCGCTCGACTTGATAGTCGAAAGGAGTGATCAATGCGCTGGGCCAATACGCGCGTGGTCGTCACAGGAGGGGCGGGCTTTCTCGGCTCGTTTGTCGTCGAGGCTCTGCACGCCCGCGGCTGTCGTGAAATCAGCGTTCCTCGCTCACGGGATTACGACCTCCGCGAGTCCGACGACATCGCGCGGCTCTACGACCGGACGCGACCGCAGGTCGTCGTGCATCTGGCGGCGGTGGTAGGTGGCATCGGCGCCAATCGAGCGAACCCCGGGCGCTTCTTTTATGACAACGCCATCATGGGGCTCCAGCTCATGGAGTACGCGCGTCGCCTCGGCGTGGAGAAGTTCATCGCCGTCGGCACGGTCTGCGCATACCCCAAGGTCACACCGGTTCCGTTCAAAGAAGAAGACCTCTGGAATGGCTACCCGGAGGACACCAACGCGCCATACGGCCTGGCGAAGAAGATGCTCCTCGTGCAAGCGCAGGCCTACCGCGCCCAGTACGGCTTCAACGCGATCCATCTGCTCCCGGTGAATCTCTACGGACCGAGAGACAATTTCGATCTCGAATCGTCCCACGTCATCCCCGCCATGATCCGCAAGTTCCTGGCCGCGAAAGAACGCGGGGAGCCGAGCGTCGTCCTCTGGGGCGATGGGTCGCCGACGCGCGAGTTCCTTCATGTCGAAGACGCCGCTGAGGCGATCGCGCTCGCGACCGAGCGCTACGACGGGTCCGAGCCCGTCAATCTCGGCAGTGGCGAGGAAATCTCTATACGTGAGCTCGCCGAGCTCATTGCGGCCGAGGTCGGTTTCCGCGGCGAAATCGTCTGGGACACGACTCAGCCGAATGGTCAGCCTCGCCGCCGGCTAGACGTCAGTCGTGCCGAACGGCTGTTCGGCTTCCGGGCGAAGCACCCATTCCGCGACGGGGTGCGACAGACCGTCGACTGGTTCGTAGAGCACCGAGCCGCTCTCGCCGAGGCGGCGCTGATCGAGGCAGGACCGACCCCATGACCTCCGAGCACCCCCGAATCACGATCGTCACGCCATCGTACAACCAGGGTCAGTTCCTGGAGCGCACGATCGTGTCGGTGCTCGACCAGCATTATCCGAACCTCGAATACATCGTGATGGACGGTGGCAGCACCGACAACAGCATCGAGATCATCAAGCGCTACTCCAAGTATCTTGCCCACTGGGTCAGCGAAAGGGACGGCGGGCAGCCCGAGGCGATCAATCGAGGCTTCAAGCTCTCTTCTGGAGAAATTCTCGGCTGGCTGAACTCAGATGATCGCCTGGAACCAGGGGGCCTCGAGATCGTCGCCGAGCACGCACGACGATTTCCTCAAGCCGGAGCCTTCGTGGGCCACGGTCGCCTCGTCGACACCGCGGGCCGTCAGACGGGTCGCACTCGCCGATCGGAGAATCTTTCTTTCGAGCGGTTCTGCAACTGGCTGTCGGGCGGGGACTTCATGCAGCCCTCTTGCTTCTTCAGACGCCGAGCCTGGGAGCTCGCCGGGCCCCTCGACGAGTCCCTGTATTTCGCGATCGATCTCGATCTCTGGCTGCGGATGGCAAGACAGGTCCCGTTTCAGCCAATCGACGCCCTCCTCTCGACCTCTCTCGCGCATCCGGCGGCGAAGACCGTCGCATCGAGGCATCTCATGACCGTTGAAGCCGCACTAGTCGTCATCAAGGCGGGAGGCGTCGAGTTCGCGAAGAGACCCCTGGAGGAGATGGCGAGGTCGCTCGCGAGATACGAGGCCATGGCACAGCGAATCTTGAGCCTGCCGCTCGGCCATGTCGGGTGGCGGATCGCGCGACCGCTCCTGAGGCGGCGCGAGAGGGAGCCGAAGATCCGATGAAGACGGCCCTCATCACAGGAATCTCCGGGCAGGATGGCAGCTATCTCGCCGAGCATCTGCTCGGTCTCGGCTATCGAGTCTACGGCGTCGTCCGTCGAGAGCCTGGAGCGATGCGCTGGCTGGCTCCGATCGCCGATCAGATCGAGCTCCTGTATGGTGATCTGCGCGACACGACCTCTCTCGAAGTCGCCTTCCAGAAGGCCTGGCCCGACGAGGTCTACAACCTGGCCGGCCAGGTGTTCGTGCCGACGAGCTGGGAGCTGCCGGAACAGACCTTCGACATCAACGTGGGAGGCTTCGCACGGCTCCTCAAAATCGTCGAAGGGCTCAAGCCGGACACGCGCGTGTACCAGGCGTCGAGCTCCGAGATGTTCGGGAACGTCGACGGCCGCTGTGACGAGACCACGCCGTTCAACCCGACTTCGCCGTACGGGGTTTCGAAGATGGCGGCTCATCGGCTCTGCGAGGTTTATCGGCGGCGCGGCATCTACGTCGTCGGCGGCATCCTCTTCAACCACGAGTCGCCGCGCCGGGGCGCCGAGATGGTCACCCGCAAGATCACGAAGGCGGCCGCGGCGTGGCAGCGCGGCGACCGTAGCAAGCTGAAGCTCGGCAACGTCGGGGCCCGGCGCGACTGGGGATTCGCCGGCGACTACGTCAAGGCCATGCGCACGATGCTTCAGCAGCCGGCGCCGAAGGATTACGTGATTGGCACGGGCGAGTCGCACAGCGTGGCCGACTTCGTGGCTCAGGTGCTCGTCGAGCTGCGCGCGCTGAACGCTGGTCGCTTCACCTTCTCGACGATCGATGAGTGCGTGGAGATCGATCCTCATTTGCTCAGGAGTGGCGAGATCCTCGACCTGCGCGCTGACGCGACGCGGGCGCTTCACGAGCTGGCGTGGAAGCCCGAGGTGGACTTCCCCGAGCTCGTACGAATGATGGTCCGGGCCGAGGTTGAGGCGCTCCGCCAATGATTTCCGTCCTCCACTTCTCGAATACGCTGGTGCGCGGGGGCGCGGAACAGCACATGCTCACGCTGCTCCGCGGGCTCGACCGGTCGCGCTTCCGGCCCCACCTGGTCTGCACGCCCGAGGTCGCGGAGAAGATTGGGCCTGATCTGCCGAGCGACGTCGAGCTGCTGCCCCTGCGTCTGCGCAAGCCGAGCGACGTCGGCGCTGCGCGCGCGCTCGGACAGTTGCTCCGCGCGCGACGCGTGGACGTCCTGCACTCGCACCTCTTCTATGGGAGCCTCTTCGCGTCGCCTGTCGGCAAGCTCTGCGGCGTGCCGCTGGTGGTCGAGACGCCTCACGTGCGTGAGCGCTGGCGCCATGGTCTGAAGTCGCGGTTCGTCGTCGATCGCCTCGCTGGGCGTTTCGTCGATCAATACATCGCGGTCTCGGAGGCCAACCGCCGCTACCTCATCGAGGAGAAGGGCCTGCCGCCGCAGAAAATTGTCGTGATCCACAACGGCTGCAACGTCCGGCGCTTCACACCCCACCACCAGGAGCCCGCGGGTCTGCGCCAGAGCCTCGGCTTCGGGAATGACGACCCCGTACTCGTCGTCATCGGTCGCCTGGAGCCACAGAAGGGCCATCGCGTTCTCCTCGAGGCGCTTCCCGCGGTTCGGCGTGAGTTCCCGGCGGTGCGTGTCGTATTCGTGGGCGAAGGCGCGCTGAGAGCCGAACTGGAGCACCAGGTCGCGGGCTCCGGGCTGGCCCACGTCGTGCGCTTCGTCGGCCAGCAGTCGAACATTGTCGACTGGTTCGCGCTCGCAGACGTGACAGTGCTCCCATCGTTCTACGAAGGGCTCCCGCTGGCGGCGATCGAGGCCCTCGCGGCAGGCCGGCCCATTGTCGCCACCGCGGTGGACGGCACCCCGGAGGTCGTCGTCGACGGGGCAACCGGTCTCACCGTGCCGCCCGGCGATCCCACGGAGCTCGCCCGCGCGGTCTGCCGCCTTCTGGGCGACCCATCGCTCGGTGAGAAGCTCGCTCTCGCCGGACGCGACTGGGTCCTCGAGCGCTTCGCCGAGGACCGGCAGGTCAGGCGGACGGAGGCGCTGTATCAGCTCGGGCTGGCCCGGCGTGGGCATCTCGTGGACCCCAGGCCCGAGCTCACGGCCGGGGGACACCGATGAAGGACATGATCTGCGAGACGACCGCGCGCCTGGGCCGCCAGGTCTACCACGACCGTCTGCGCGCGGTGGTTCTCACCGGGAGCCTCGCGCGCAACGAAGCAACCTTCGTCAACGACGGCCAGGGCTGGCGGCTCCTCGGCGACGCCGAGTTCATGCTCGTCTTCGGGGAGCGCGACGTGCTGCCCTCGGATGCCGATCTCACCGTGATCAGCCGGAAGATCGAAGAGCGCATTCGGCGGGATGGTGTTCGCGCCGAAGTCACGCTGAGCGCGCTCGGGCCGAGCTATCTGCGCCGGCTTCCGCCCAGCATCTTCGCCTACGAGCTGCGGGCGTGCGGCGAGACCGTCGTCGGCGACACCGAGGTTCTCGGACTGATTCGCGAGTTCACGCCCGGCGACATCCCGCTGGAAGACGCCTGGCGCATGCTCGCAAACCGGCTCGTCGAACAGCTCGAGAGCGGGAACGAGCTGCTGGAGGGACGCCCGACGCTCTCCCCAGGTGCGTACTACCGTACCGTGAAGCTTTACCTCGACATGGCGACATCGCTCCTCGTCTTCGTCGGTAGATACGCGCCAACGTACGCTGAGCGCGCGAAGATCCTGGCGTCGTTGGCCGAGCAGCAAGGCCACATGACGACATGGCCATTTCCGCTCGGGCCGTTCGCCGACAAGGTGGCCGCCTGCACTGAATGGAAGCTCTCCGTTGCCGATCGCGCTACCGTGAGCCGGGCCTTCTGGGAAGACGCCGTGGACCATGCCCGGGCGCTCTGGCGATGGGAGCTGGCGCGCCTTCAGGGAGGCGATGCCAATGGGTCCTCTGCACATGTCTTGATGGCGCGCTGGATGCAGCGCCAACCGGTGAGGGACCGCCTCCGCGGCTGGGCCTACGTCATCCGCCAGAATGGATGGCACCGGAGCTGGCTCCGCTGGCCCCAGTGGGCTCGCCTCGCGCTGGCGGCCTCTCCGCGGTACTCGGTCTATGCGGCCGCCTGCGATCTGCTGTTCGCGATCCGCTCGTCGGAGAGCCTCGTGGCAAAAGGATCGAACGGCAGGTCGTTCTGGGAGGAGCTGAGGCGACAGCTTCCCGTGGTGACCTGTCCGGGCCCGGCGAATGGCCAGCCGCCCTGGCATGACCTGGCCACCGACGTGCTCTTCAACTATCGCAAATTTCTCGTGAACACCCGCTCATGATCACCGTTCACGAGGGCCCGCATAAGAGCTTCTTGCCGAATGCGATCCGGTCGCGCATCGCTGCGATAGGCGCCGGAATGTCGTTCAGGTGGTCCGATGTGTTCGACGCCCCGCTACATGACTTTCCGATCCGCGACGAGATCCTGTGCCAGTACCTGCCGCTCGCAGCCGGCGCAGACGTTCTGGAGGTCGGGCCGGGCAGTGGTTTCACGGCCTTCCGCCTGGCACGCCGCGTCCGGCGCGTGACGCTTCTCGACGTCGCGCCACGGGCCGTCGACGAGTTGCGGACGACGCTCGGGAACATTCCGAACATCCAGTTCGTCTGCGCCGACGTGACGGCATCCGATCTGCCCGGGCGGCTCGGGCATGCGTTCGACGCGATATTCGGTCTGGATGTGTTCGAATATGTGAAGGACCCGGCCGCGTGCCTCAGCAATCTCGCCGGTGTGCTGCATCCCGGCGGTGAGCTGCTCCTGACGTTCCCGAACGTGCCCCCGCCGATAGGCGACGGCGTCACGTGGTTCACCAAGCTCTCGGCGCTCGAGGCGATGGTTGCCGCCGCCGGCTTCACGACGTGGGAGATCTTCGCCGTGCGGCCGCGCCGCTTCGCCGCCGCCGTGTACGCTGCGCTCCACGAATGGCCGCTGCGGACCTACCGTCGCATACGCGCCGGCGACAAGCATGCTCGCCCGCAGATCTATGAGGCGACGTGGGCATTCCAGCATCGGGAGCGGCTATTGCCGTTCAAGGCAAGCCTCCATCTGTACTGGACCGTCCTCGGCTGGGCGATGCGACTCAGCGGACGCGTATTCATCGAAGAGCCCGTGGGCGACCGGCCCCTCGGCCGCCAGCTCGTGATTCGAGCCAGAAAATGAGCTCATCCGATCCACGCTACTCGCTCGAGCCTCTCAGCGAGGACCAGTCCGCGCGCTGGGACGACCTGATTGCTCCCTATGAGGGTGCTCAGCTGTTCCACCGGAGTCCCTGGCTCGACTACCTCGCGGCCAGCCGAGGCATCGAGGTCCGGCTGTGGGCGATCCGCGACGCCGAGACGAGCATCGGCTACCTCTGTGGCGGTCTCGTTCGAAAGGGCCCCTTCCTCCTTCTGGGGAGCCCGCTCAAGGGTTGGGGCACCAATTACATGGGCCCGATCATGGACAGCGATGCCGACCCGCTCGGCGTTGTGCGTGCACTGGACGATCTCGCCAAGCGTGAAGACCTTGCGATGACGGAGCTGGAGGGGCGCGCGCTCAGCGACAGCGTCATGCAGGCCAGCGGCTTCGAGGCTGTACGCAGCTGGACGTATGAAGTCTCGCTCGCGCCGGACGATCCACACCGGATGTGGAACACGCTGAGCTCGACGGCGCGCAACCGTATCCGCAAGGCTCTCAAGAACGGACTCACGGTCGAGGACACGGACGATCCGTCGATTGCCGACGAGTTCTACGACCAGTATTCCGCGCTCGTGAAACACAAGGGCTTTACACCACCCTACCTGCGCGAATACC
>QHSQ01000029.1 GCA_003221615.1 Candidatus Rokuibacteriota bacterium
GTCGGCCGCGCGCGCCTCGACACAGGCGGTGTTGCCGCCGAAGCGCAGGGTGGTCGGCCCCGGCGTCGCCAGTGAGCCACGCGTGCCCCAGAAGCGAATGCGCATCATCGCCTCCCAGTGCGGAGCGGCGTTGCCCCGTCGATTACTCCAGCTCGCGCGCCGCCGGAAGTCCCGGCAGCGTCGTGGCCGCGCGGACGCCGCGCACGATCGCATGGGCCACGGCGTCGGCCGCCGCGAGGCCCAGCCGCGTGATGTCGGCCGGCAGATCACCGACCGAGAGCGCGAAGAGCGTGTCGCCGTCGAACGCGGTGTGAGGCGGCGACAGCGCGCGCGCGTAGCCGAGCATCGCGAGCGACGCGAGCTTGGCGGCTTCGGGCTTGCTCAGGCGCGCGTTGGTGGCGACCGCGCCGATCGTCGTGTTCTCGGGCCTGGCGAACCGCTCGAGGGCTCGGCCGCCCGCCAGCTCGCGCGCCGAGTCGACGAGCCGAAGGCTGTCGGGCGCCTCGCGGGCGCCCGCAATCAGCGCGCCGGTGTCAGGATCGCGCACGTCGCCGACCGCGTTCACCACCACGAGCGCCCCGACCACGACGTCGCCCAGCCGGCGCGAGGCGCTGCCAATGCCGCCGCGCATCGCCCGGGCGATCCGATGCACCTTGCCCACGCTCGCGCCCGTGCCCGCGCCGACGTTGCCCTCGGCGACCGGCCCGGCCGCAGCGCCGGCAGCGGCTTCGCCGCCCATCTCGCGGGTGGGACGCGCGCGCCCGTCGCCGACGTTGAGGTCGAAGATGAACGCGCCCGGGACGTGCGGGACGACGGTCGGCCCCGCGGCGAAGCCGCGGCCGCGCGACTCGAGCCAGCGCATGACGCCCCAGATCGCCTCGCCGCCGAACCGGCTGCCGCCGCCCAGGACGACGCCGTCGACGGTCGGCACCAGGTGGCGAGGATCGAGGTAGTCGAGCCCGACGACGTCGTTCGCGCCGCCGCGCAGCTCGGCGCCACAGACCGCGGGGCGATCACACAGCACGACGGTGACGCCGGTGAGTCCCGTGAGATCGGTCGCGTGACCGACGCGGATCCCCGGGACGTCGGTGATCAGGGCTTGCGACTCACGTCGGCGGCCCGCAGCCGGCCGGCCGCGACCTCGCCCGCCAGCTCGAGCGCGCGCTGGGCGAGGGCTCGTGCCAGCGGGTGGTGCGAGAGCCGGCTCTCGCTGTCGGCGAATCCCATCGCCGCCGCCGTGGCGATCGCGGCCTGCTCGCTACGGTCGGTCGCGGCGAAGATCCACGCCATCTCCGCGAAGCGGCGGCTCCAGCGCCGGCGCCCCTCGGGCGTGAACTCGCGCTCGATCACCCGCCCCAGGATCGCCTCTTGCCGCTCGGCCTTGATCTGGTCGGAGACGACCAGTCTGCTCTCGCGCGCTTCCTGGACCTCGAGCGCATCGCTCTGAACGCTCTCGGGGTCGAGGAACCAGCCGGCCATCTCGGGGAGCCCGAGCAGCTCCAGGGAGCGGTCGGCGAGCGCTGGATCAGCGGCGGGGATGGGCGGCGGCCCGGCGGGCGCCGCGTCCGCGAAGAACGGCTGCCAGCGCCCGAACGTCGCCGGCGGCGACGTGCCGCGCTGGCGATGGAGCTCGAGCGCCTCGGCCACCAGGCCGAGGGCGCGTGCGGGATCTGTCTCGACCCACGGAAGCTTCTGCGCCGCGCGCAGCGAGGCCAGCTCGGCCTCGAGGCGGCGCTTGGTGATGTCCCCACCGGCGACCTCGGTGATCCCGACCACGTCGTTGAGGATCAGCGAGCAGAGCGCGCCACCACCGTAGGCGCCTTCGAACAGGATCCAGGCGGCCCGCGACCCGCTGCCGTCGATCCCCGAGAGCCAGGCGCGGACGGCGTGCGGCGTGCCCCGCCGGACCACCGGCGCCGCCGGCGGCGCGGGGGTCGGCGCGACGCCCCGTTGCGAGAGCCGATAGAGTGCCCGCTTCGCCGCCCGGCGCACGGAGCGGTCCACGGCGCTCTCGGCGAGCCCGCTCAGCGCGGATAAGGCACCGGCGCCGTGCTCGGCGCGCGAGGTCGCTCGGCCATGCTCGGACACGAAGTGGTAGGCGCGCTTGCCCTGGCCGACGTAGTACCCGACCGACGCGGTGCGCTCGACGCGTTCGCGAAAGATGCCGGTCATGAAGAGCGTGAAGTCGCCGATGTGCTGGGACACCGTGACCTCGTGCTCGGGCTGGAAATACGACCCGTCCCAGGCGGTGCCGGCTTCGATGAGCATCTCGACGACGGTCTCGAGCCGCGGGATCGACGTGCCGCGCGGGTACAGGTTCTCGGTCCGCGCGAAACGCGTCAACAGATCGGCGAGGTACGGCGAGGCCAGGTCGTTCCCGATGGCCAGGTCGTGGAAGCTCGCCCGAATAGCTCGGTCGAAGAAGGCGCGAAGCTCCACACCCGGGATGATAGCAAATTCCGAATTTTGCTAGAATCCGTGCCCGTGGCTGACCGGCCGACCGCGCGACTTCCCTGGTTCGTCGTGCTGGCGACCTTCATTCTTCTCTTGCTGGTCGTGTATGTGCTGTTCGTCGGCTACCTTCCGTCCAAGCAGCGCGTCGCGGGCCTCGAGGCCGAGCTGAAGGACCTTTACAAGCGAGAGGCGGAGCTCCAGACGAGAATCGCCCAGCAGGACCAGCGCTACGCGCTCCGCGAGCGGCAGATCTCGGCGCTCACGGCCGAGCGCGACACGCTCATCCGGCGCCTCGAGGAGCTCGAGAAGCTGCTCGCCGCCTCGCGCGGCCAGCGCCACTGAGCGCGACCGCTCCAACCCTGAAGGTTTCGGAAACCCCTGCAATTATGCTATGGTGCGGCGCGCGAAAGGTGTAGGTCGACCACAGCCCACGGAGGGAAACGATGACGGATCGGAACGAGCAGTCCCCAGAGCAGGCCGGCGTCAGCCGGCGTGACACCCTCAAGCTCGCCGCAGCCATCGCGGCGTTCGGCGTCGCCATGGGCGTCCGCCCGGCCGACTCGATCGCCCAGGGCAAGACAGAGGGCAAGACCGAGGGTAAGACAGAGGGCAAGACCGAAGGCAAGACCGAAGGCAAGGGCGAGGGGAAGGCCAGCGGTAAGGGTGAGGGTAAGGCCGGCGGCAAGGGCGAAGGCAAGATGGGTGGCAAGGGCGAAGGCAAGGCCGGCGGCAAGACCGAAGGCAAGACCGAAGGCAAGCAGTAGGGTGATCCTGCGTCAGGAGCGCGGCCGTTCCATACCGTGACCTCCTGGCCAAGGTCGACTTCAGCCTCGAGCGAGGCAGCCGCTTCTCGTATGTGTGCAACGCGTGCAAGCGCTGTTGCTACGGCAAGGCGATACGCGTGGGGCCGTACGAGGCGCTGCGCCTCGCTCGCAGGCTGGGTCTGACGACGACCGAATTTTTCGCGCGCCACACCGAGGCGGGCGGCACCGTGCTCCGAACCCGCGAAGACCGCTCGTGCGTGTTCCTCGACGAGCACGGCTGTAGCGTCCATCCCGACCGACCGCTCGCCTGCCGCCTCTATCCACTCGCGCGCTGGACCGATCCCGACGGCAACGAGAGCTTCGGCCACCTGGAGCCGCATCCCCAGACGGCCGGCGTGTACGGCGACCAGGGCACCGTCGCCGACTATCTCGCCGTGCAAGGGCTCGCACCGTACTTCGCGATGGGCGATCGGTATGGCGCGCTCTACGAGCGCATGGTGGCGCTGCTCGAGCGCCTGGCGCCCGCCGAGAACGAGCGGCGCGCCGAGCGGCGAGCGGAGGTGAACGAGATGGAAGCGGGCGAAGTCGCGACGTCGTTCTTCGACGTGGACGCGACCGTGGGCGACTACTGTCGCGCCCGCAACCTCGCGGTGCCCACCGAGATCGACGCGTTGATCGATTTCCACATCCGAGCCGTCGGCGCCTGGCTCGACGATCTCGAAGCGCGTCTGGGCCGCTGAAGCAACCCCATCGGCCTCGTTGAGCGGCCCCCTCGACCGACGTCCGGCTAGAGCAGGGACAGGAGCGTTTCGTTCGTCTCGCGGAGTCCGACCGAGAATCGCAGGTGGCCGGGGAAGCCGACGCCGGCGCCGTCGCGAACCAGGATTCCCGCGCGCATGAGACGGGTCCGCAGGCCCGCCGCGTCCGGGACGGCGACCAGCAGGAAGTTCGCGTGCGAGGGCGGGAACGCGTAGCCTCGCTTGGTCAGCTCGGCGCTGAGGTACGCGCGCTCCTCGAGCACGAGTCGCCGCGTCTTTTCCGCGTGCGCGTCGTCCTCGAGGGCCGCCAGCGCCGCGACCTGTCCGAGCCGGTTCACGTTGTAGGGCGCGCGGACGCGATTGAATCGATCGATCGTCTCCACGCTCGCCACCGCGTAGCCCACGCGCAGGCCCGCGAGCCCCGCGATCTTCGAGAACGTGCGGAGCACGACGAGGCGCGGATAGCGCTCGAGGAGCCGGATGCCGTCGACGTGGTCGGCGTCGTCGCAGAAATCCATGTAGGCCTGATCGAGGACCACGAGCGGCGAATCCGGGCCGAGCACGTCGAGGAACGCAAGGAGCGGTTCCCGGTGGATGATCGTCGTCGCCGGGTTGTGCGGCGAGCAGAGCATCACCGCCTTCGTCCGATCGGTGACCCGACGCCGGACGTCGTCCAGGTCGGTGTCGTATCCCGCCAGTGGGCTCTCCACCACGCGGGCGCCGGCGAGGGTCGCCGAGATCTCGTAAGGCTCGAACGAGGGCGCGGGTACGATCACCTCGTCGCCCGGCTCGAACGCCGCCGCCGCGATCAGCGCGATCAGCTCGTCAGCGCCGTTGCCGACGACGATCTGGTCGGCGCCCACGCCGAGGCGTCGTGCGAGCGCCTCGCGCAGGGCGCTCGAGCCGCCGTCGGGGTAGAGGTGGATCCGCGCGGCCTCGCGCTCGACGGCGGCCACCGCGCGCGGCGAGGGCCCCAGTGGATTTTCGTTGGCCGAAAGCCGCACGAGATCGGACCGCCCGAGCTCTCGGGCGAGCGCCTCGAGCGAGAGGCCCGCATCGTAGGGGATCAGACCGTCGAGGACGGGGCGCCAGAGTCGTCTCACCCGGCCATTCTAGTAAGTCTGCGTCGCATTTGACAGTCTTCGTGCGGGATTGCTACGCTCTTCTGTCATGTCCGTCGAGCTGTTTCGCCGGGCCCGGCGTGCCGAAGCAAGGGCCGAGCGCGCCGAAGACCGGCGTCGCCTTCGGCTCGAATTCTTCCGTCAGTCACTCGCTCAGGGGTTCGACTCCCTGAAGGTGAGACACGCCGAGGGCGCGTCGGGACAGGAATCTGTCCGCACGCACGCCCGCCTCATGGACGACGTCATCTTCTCGCTGACCCGGCTCATCGCCGACGACGCCGACCGGGCCCGCCTCGAGCCGACCGCCCTGGTCGTGACCGCCCTCGGCGGCTACGGCCGGGGCGAGCTCCATCCGCTCTCCGACATCGATTTGATGGTGGTCTACGACGGCGAGCAGTCGCCGTACGTGCAGCGGATGATGCAAGAGCTCCTGTACTCGCTCTGGGATCTGGGGCTACAGGTCGGCCATAGCCTGCGCTCGCTCGACGACTGCGTGGCGATGGCGCGAACGGACTTCCCGAGCCGCACGTCGATGCAGGAGGCACGGTTCCTGGCCGGCGACCGGCGGCTCTTCGGCCGCTTCAGCAAGGTGCTGCGCGAGAACGTCTACCGGCGCGACTTCGCCCAGTTCCTCGAGACGACCTTGACGGAGCGCGACCAGCGCTACCGCCGCTACGGCGCCTCGCCGTACATCGGCGAGCCGAACGTGAAGGAGTCGGCGGGCGGTCTGCGCGACGTACACACCGCGATGTGGCTGGGCGCCGCCAAGTTCGGGGCGCGAACCCTGCGCGAGCTCTCCGACAAGGGGCTCATCACGCCGCGCGAGCAGGCCGCGACCGACGCGGCGCTGACCTTCCTCTGGCGAGTGCGGAACGAGCTCCATTTCTTCTCGGGCCACAAGAACGACGTGCTCTCGCGCGATCTCCAGCCGCGGATCGCGAAGAACCTCGGCTACGAGAACGACGAGACCTCGCTCGGCGTCGAGCGCTTCATGCGCGACTACTATCTGCACGCGCGGGCGATCCACCGCGTGTCGCGCCGGCTGATCGCGCGCTGTCAGGAGACTCTGTCCCGACGCAGCTCGGCCGGCCGGCGCCAGCGGCAGCAGGCGCTGGCCGACGGGCTCGTGTTCTTCGACGGCCAGCTGCATCTGGTCGATCGCGACTCGGGCCCGCTGCGCGCCGATCCGGCCCGGCTCATGAAAGTCTTCTGGCACCTGCATCGCCTCGGCTGCGAGCTGTCGCTCGACCTCGAGCGGGCGCTCGAGGACTCGCTCTACCTCGTGGACGGCGCCTTCCAGCGTTCGGCGCCCATTCGCGATCTGTTCCTCGACATCTGCCGGACGTGGGGGCGCGTCGCGCAGACGTTCCGGGAAATGCACGAGCTCGGACTGCTCGGACGGTTCTTGCCGGAGTTCGGCGCGCTGACGTGCCTGGTGCAGTACGACGTCTACCACAAATTCTCGGTCGACCAGCACTCGCTGCTCGCCGTCGAGCACCTCGAGGCGCTGGCGCCCGGCCAGTCCGCAGAGTCGGAGGGCGCCGCGCAGGTGCTCGGCGAGGTGGAGAAGCCAGAGCTCCTCATGCTCGGCATGCTGCTGCACGACGTCGGAAAGGCCCGCGGGCACGGCCACGTCGCGAAGGGCATTCCGTTGATCCGCGAGCTGGTCACGCGGATCGACCTTCCGCCCGGCGACGGCGCGCTGGTCGAGTTCCTGGTGGCCCACCACCTCACGATGTCGCACATCGCTCAGCGGCGTGACATCGACGATCCCAAGACCATCGCGGACTTCGCGGTGACCGCCAGCGATCCGCGGCGACTCAAGATGCTCTACCTGCTCACCTGGGCCGACATGCGGGCGGTCGGCCCCGGCGTCCTCACGCCCTGGCAGGCGACGATCCTGCACGAGCTCTACAAGCGCACGCTCGCCCGGCTCACCGGCGGACGCAGCGAGCGCCCGAGCCGTACCCAGCTCGCCGATCGGCTGCGCCAGGCCGTCGGCGAAGAGCTGCCGGCGCAGGCGGTCAAGGCGCACCTGGCGATGATGTCCGACCGCTACCTGGCCACCACCGGCGTGCAGCGGATGGCCGAGCATCTCCAGATGCTCCAGACGCTGGGCAACACGTCCGTCGTGACCGAGCTGTTCCACCACCCCGATCTGGGTTCGTCCGATCTCGTCGTCGTCACCCGGGACCTGCCCGGCCTCTTCTCGCTGATCGCGGGCACGCTCGCCTCGCAGGGCGTGAATATCATCTCGGCCCAGATCCACACGCGCGGCGACGGCATCGCCATCGACACCTTCCAGGTCAACGATCCCGTCGGCGACGCCGTCATGTCGCCGGCGTACTGGGGACGCACCCTCGACGCGCTTGGCATGGTGCTGACGGGCGAGGCGCAGGTCGCGGCCTTGCTCGAGAAGCGGCGGGCCGCCGGACGCGCCGCCGGCGCCCAGGGGCCCGTGAAGATCACCCTGGACAACCACCTCTCGGACGACTACACGGTGCTCGAGGTGAAGTGTCCCGACCGCCTGGGCCTGCTCTACCTGATCACGCGCACGCTCGCGGGACTCGGCCTGGACATTGCGACCGCGAGGATCGCCACCGAGATCGATCAGGCGGTCGACACGTTCTACGTGCACGACGGCCAGGGCCGGAAGGTCGAGGACCCCGACGCGCTGGGGCACGTACGCGAGGCGCTCGAGCAGGCGCTCGTCCAGCCGATCTGACGATGCTCGGGCGCTACCGTGAGCCCATACGCAGCTGGACCGACCCGATCGGTCTCGCGCTCTATCGCCAGTTCCACCTGCGGCCGAACCATCTGACGCTCATCGGGCTCGGCGTGAGCCTCCTGGCCGCGACCGCCTTCTGCACGGGGCGGATCCGCACCGCCGGCGTCCTCCTCATCCTGGCCGGGCTCTGCGATTTCTTCGACGGCTCGCTGGCGCGCGCCTCCGGCCAGGTGTCGGCGTTCGGGGCATTTCTCGACTCGGTCATCGATCGCTACTCCGACCTGGTCGTGCTCCTCGCGATCGTTGTCCTCTATGCCCAGGTTTCCCACACGCGCGGCGCCATCGTCGCGATGGCCGGGCTCATCGGCTCGATGATGGTGAGCTACACGAAGGCGCGGGCCGAGTCGATCGGCGTGCGGTGCACCGTCGGTATGATGGAGCGTCCGGAGCGCATGATCTGTCTGATCGCCGGCGCGCTGCTCGACCTGCTCGAGCCGGCGCTCTGGGTGCTCGCGGTGCTGTCGAACCTCACCGCGCTCCAGCGCATCGCCTTCACCTGGCGCGCGACGCGCGACACCGCCCTCCTGCGCGTGCTCCTCGGCGCGGCCGTGCTGCTCGCACCGGTGGCCGTCGTGGCGCAGTCCGAGGCGCCGGGCACCCAACCCGAGCCCGAGCGGAGGTGGGCCGCGGCGGTCGAGGCCTACCAGCAGGGTGACGTGGAGCCGCTGATCCGCGAGTTCGGCACCGACGCCGCCAAAGACAGCGTGATCGGCGATCACGTCCGCTACCTGCGGGCGGAGGCCCTCTCGCGGCGCGACGATCTGGCCGCGGCGCGCGAGGCCGCGCTGAGCGTCGTCGACCGCTATCCGAAGAGTCGCCTGGCGCCGCGCGCGCTCCTGCTCGCCGCGACGCTCGACCTGCGAGTCGATCAGGACGCGTCGGCCCAGACCGTCCTGGTCCGGCTGATCAACTCCTATCCCGACTCGCCCGAGCTGCCGGGCGCGCTCTATCTGCTCGCGATGACGGCCGAGACACTCGGCCAGCTCGACGCCGCGGCGCTGACCTACCGTGATGTGCGCATCCTCACGCCGGCGAGCGGTTATGCCGATGGGGCGGGCGACCACATCGCCGCGCTGCAGGCGGCCGGCGCTCGCCTGCCTCCGCTGACGCCGAGCCAGCGCGTCGATCGGGTCGAGCGACTGCTCCGCGCCAACGTGCCCGACGTCGCGATGACCGAGGCGCAGAGCATCGTCGACGAGGTCAAGGAAGGCGCCGTCGTGACACGGGCGCTTCGCGTCGTCGCCGACAGCGCCCGGAGCCTCCGGCGCTACGACGTGGCGGCGCGCACGCTGGGGCTCGTGATCGATCGCTCGCCCGCGGAGCGTCGCCCGCGACTCAAGCTCGAACAGGCCCGGCTCTACGTGCGTGCCAAGGATCTGGGCCGGGCCCTCACGGGGCTCGAAGCGGTCGCGGGGACGGGCGCCGAGGCGGACAAGGCCGAGGCGCTTTACCTGAAGGCTCTGGTTCTCGAGGATCTCAACCGCGACCCCGAGGCGATCACGGCCTATCGCGCGGTCGTCGCGCAGTTTCCGACCCGCGAGGCCGCGGCCGCATCGCTCTGGCGGCTCGGCTGGCTGGCCTACGGCAAGCGCGACGCGCAGGGCGCCCAGAAGAGCTGGGCCCGCCTGGCCGCGCTCCCCAGCGCCGGCGCCTACCGAATGCCCGCGCTCTACTGGACCGGCCGTGCGCGCGAGCAAGCGGGCGGCGGGGAGGCGGCCGAGCTCTACAACCAGATCCTGTCCGAGGCGCCCCGAAGCTACTACGGGATGCTCGCCGCCGGCCGGCTCGGCCGCGCCAGAGAGGGCGGCGTGGCAGGGCAAATCGCGCTGCCCCCGGAGCCTCGCGATGCGTTGACCGACGATTCGGGCCTCGCGCGGGTGGTGCTGCTGCGACGGATCAACCTCATCGACGCGGCCGCGTCGGAGCTGGAGGACGCCGTACAAGGCGCCGCGAGCGACCCCGTTCGTCTCTATGGAATGGCGGGCGTGTACGTGGAGGCTGAGCGCTATCACATGGCCTTGCGTATCATGCGCCGACACTTCCAGACGCTCGCGTCGACCGGCGACCCGACGCTCCCGCGCGCGTTCTGGGAGATGTTCTACCCGTACGCGTGGCGCGACGAGATGCGCGAGGCCGCGCAGCGCCGGGGAATCGATCCCTATCTGGTCGCCGCCGTCGTGCGCGAGGAGTCGAGCTACTATCCGCGCGCGACCTCACCGGTGGGCGCGCGCGGCCTGATGCAGCTCATGCCGGCGACCGCGCGCCTGATGGCGCCGACGGGCGACCTCGAGGACCCCGGCTTCAACATCGAGCTCGGCACGCGCTTCCTGGCGGGGCTGATGCGCGAGTTCAACGATCCGCGGCTGGCGCTGGCCGCCTACAACGCCGGAGCCAATCGCGTCCGCCAGTGGCTGAGCACGCGGCGCAGCGACGACATCGAGGCGTTCGTCGAGCAGATCCCGTTCGACGAGACGCGCCTCTACGTCAAGAAGGTCGTGCTCTCCTGGGACGAGTACCGCCGGATCTACGGGAGTCCGTGAGCCTCGATCCGTTCCGCGAGATCCCGGCGTGATGACCGTCGACCTGCCGTACGGCGAGACAACACTGACCGCGACGCTTCCCGGCCGGACCCGCAGCTTCTCGAACACCGAAGCGATCACTCCGGCGGCCGTCGACGACCTGCCGGCGGCCGTCGACCGGGCGCTGGCCAGCCCGCTCGGGCTCCCGAGCATCGGCGAGCTCGTGAAGCCTCACTCGCGAGTCACGATCGCGTTCGACGACGCGACGGTGCCGTCCTACGGGCCGATTCGCTCGGTTGCGATCGAGGCGGTGCTGAGGGATCTGGCGGTCACCGGTGTCGCGCGCGGGCAGGTCTCGCTGGTCTGCGCCAACGCGCTCCATCGAAAGCTCCGCCCGACCGAGCTCGGGCGGATCATCGGCGCCGACCTGGTCGCCGAGTTCGGCGAGCGCCTCGACTGCCACGACGCGGAGAATCCGGACGGCCTCGTCGACCTCGGACGGACGCCGGAGCACGGCTACCCGGTCGTCGTGAACCGGCTCGTCACCGAATCCGACCTGGTCGTCTACGTGAACGCCGGCCACATGCGCGGCTTCAACGGCGGCTGGAAGTCCGTGTGCGTGGGGCTCTCCACCTACGCCTCGATCCGTGTGACCCACACCCCCGACGGCATGTCGATGTCGGTGCACGGTAACCGCATGCACGCCGTGCTCGACGAGATGGGCCGCCACCTCGAGAGCCGGCTCGGCCGGCGCATCTTCAAGATCGACACCTTGCTCGCCGATCCGTTCCGGGTCGCCCAGGTCGTCGCCGGCTCGGTCGCCGAGGCCCGGCGGGCGATCGTGAGCGCGATGGCGAGCATGTTCCCGCCGCGCCGCGATCAGGCGAGCGAGCGCTTCGACGTCATCGTCTACGGCGTTCCCGATGACAGCCCGTACGCGGTCTTCTCCCACGTGAATCCGATCCTCACCTTGATCTCGTCGGGGCTCGGCTATCTCGGCGGGCTCGTCGAGGCGATCGGCAAGCCCGGCTGCACGGTCATCATGGCCACGCCCGTTCCCGAGCGGTGGGATCGCGTGGCGCACCCGTCGTACCCGGACGTGTGGGAGCGCGTGCTCGGGACGACGCGCGACCCGTACGACATCATGCGGCGCTTCGCCGACGACTACGCGCGGCGGCCCGACTACGTCGACGCGTACCGCCGGCACTTCGGCTTCCACCCGGTGCACGCGATCTTCGCGGTCTATCCTCTCAAGCGCCTGGGCCACGTCGGGCGCGTGATCGTCGCCGCGCCCCGCGATCCGGCGATTCCCCGGCACGTGGGCTTCGAGGTCGCCGGCAGCGTCGAGGAGGCCGTGGCGCGTGCCGAGAAGATCCACGGCGCGGACTGCGCGATCGCTCACGTCGAGCAGTCGCCTCCCGCGCGGCCAGGCTGATGGCCGGGAAGCGCCTCGCGCTATCGGTGCCGCTCGACGGCTTTGCGCTGGCCGAGCACGCGGAGATCGCGCGCGAGGCCGAGCGGCTCGGCTATCTCGACGCGTGGTCACTCGAGGCCGATGGCGTCGATGGCTTCGCGCCGCTCGCGGTCGTCGGGTCGGTGACGTCGATGCGGCTCGGGACCGCGATCGCCAACGTGTTCACGCGCGGGCCGGCGACCCTCGCGATGTCCGCGGCCGGTATCGCCGAGGTGGCGCCCGGCCGGTTCTGTCTGGGCATCGGCGCCGGCTCTCAGCCGATCGTCGAGTCGTGGAACGGCGGCGTATTCAGCCGGCCGGCGACCCGCGTCCGCGAGACGGCGCAATTCCTGCGGCGCGCCCTCACCGGCGAGCGCGTGGTCTTCCGCGGCGAGACCTTCTCCGTGGACGGGTTTCGCTTGAGCCGACCGCCCGAGCGGCCGATTCCGATCTACGTCGCGGCGCTACGGCCGGGGATGCTCCGGGTCGCCGGCGAGGTCGGTGATGGCGTGATCATCAACTGGCTCTCGGCGGAGGACGTGCCGAAGTCGGTCGCGGTCTGCCGCGCGGCCGCGGAGAAGGCCGGCCGCGATCCCGCGGCGCTCGAGATCACCGCGCGGCTGCTGGTCAACATCGACCCGCCGAGCCCGCCCTCGGACCTCGCGGTGCGGCGGCACGTTACCGCGTACCTGAACGTTCCGGTCTATCGGGCGTTCCAGGAGTGGCTCGGGCGCGGCGAGGCGCTCGGGCCGATGTGGAGTGCCTGGCAGAGCGGCGATCGCAAGGCGGCGGTGGCCGCCGTGCCCGAGCAGGTCATGAATGACCTGATCATTCGTGGCTCGATCGAGACGATTCGCGCCCACGTCCAGCGCTATCTGGACGCGGGCGTCGACACCGCGTTTCTCGCTCTCTCGACCTACGAGCAGGATCCGGGGGGCCGCCGCGCGATCCAGCTCGACGCGCTTCGCGCGCTCGCCCCCGCTACGCGGCCGGCTCCGACCCGACCACGCTGACGAAGGATACGCACTCGCCGGGCGCGCCGCCCAGGTTGTGGGTGAGGGCGAGCTTGCGGCCACGCGCCACCGAGGCGATCTGCCGCTTGCCGGCCTCGCCGCGCAGCTGCAGCCACGCCTCGAAGAGCATGCGCAGGCCCGAGGCGCCGATCGGATGGCCGAAGGATTTCAGACCGCCGTCGGGGTTCACGGCCAGCTCGCCGTCGAGATCGAACGTGCCGGCGAGCACTTCCTTCCACGCGGTGCCGCGCGAGGCGAAGGCGAGGTCTTCCATCAGCACGAGCTCGGTCGGCGTGAAGCAGTCGTGGACCTCGGCCATCGCGAGCTCCTGGCGCGGGTCCTTGATCCCGGCCTGGGCGTACGCGTCGACGGCGGAGGCCACCACTTCCGGGAAGGTCGTGTAGTCGTAGTCGGGATCCAGTGGGCCGGCCGCGGGGCCGGCGACGAACGAGAGCGCCTTCACGTAGAGCGGCTTGTCGGTGTAGCGGTGCGCGTCTTCCGCTCGCACGATGATGGCGGCCGCGGAGCCGTCGCTGACGCCCGAGCAGTCGAAGATGCCGAGCGGGCCGGCGACCAGCGGCGAGCAGGCGATCGTCTCCTTCGGGACCTCCTTCCGGAACTGCGCGCGCGGGTTCAGGGCGCCGTTCTTGTGGTTCTTCCACGCGATCCGCGTCATCACGTCCTTCAAGGCCGCGTCCTCCACGCCGTACTTCTTCCCGTAGGCCGGGGCCAACAGGCTGAAGGTGGCCGGCGCGGTGAGCCCGGCGCGGGTGCCGTCACCGGGCACCGGCTGGCCCGGGAGACCCGAGATCCCCGAATCCTTCAGCTTCTCGACGCCGACGGCCATCGCGATGTCGTAGGCGCCGGAGGCCACCGCGTAGCACGCGTTGCGAAACGCCTCGGAGCCGGTGGCGCAGTAGTTCTCGAGCCGGCTCACCGGCTTGTAGTCGATCTTGAGCGGGCGCGAGAGCGTGAGACCCGACTGGCCCGAGTAGAGCGTGCCGAGCCAGAACGCGTCGACGTCCGCGAGCGCGATGCCCGCGGAGGCGAGCGCGTCCTTCGTGGAGTCGACCAGGAGGTCGTTGACGCCCTTGTCCCAGTGCTCGCCGAACGGCGTGCACCCCATGCCGACGATCGCCACCCGGTCGCGGATCCCGTTGCTCGCCATCAGTCGTGTCCTCCTCCGGTCATCGCTTCGAGGATCTCGATTCTAACAGGGCGCTCTCGGGCGCGCAGGTATGCTTTGAGCCATGGCCGTGAGCGAGGTGAGCCGGGCGATCGCGGTCGCGGCCTTCGTCGCGTCCTACGTCGGGCTCGCACTCGGTCGCGTCCCGGGCTTCCGGATCGATCGCACGGGCGTCGCGATCATCGGCGCGGCGGTGATGGTGGCGTCCGGCGCGGTGCCGTGGGCGGACGCCGTCGCCTCGGTCGACGCGCCCACCCTCGTGCTGCTGTTCGGGATGATGATCGTCACCGCGTACCTGCGGCTCTCCGGCTTCTTCCAGCTCGTGATGACGTTGGCGCTGCGGCGGGCCCGGACGCCGCTTGCGTTGCTGGCGACGGTGGTCGTGGCGTCCGGTGTCCTCTCCGCGTTCTTCGTCAACGACGTGGTGTGCCTCGTCCTCGCGCCAGTCGTGCTCGAGGCGACGCGTCAGCTCGCGCTGCCGCCGGTGCCGTACCTGGTGGCGCTCGTCACCGCCGCGAACGTGGGGAGCGTGGCAACCTTGACCGGAAACCCGCAGAACATGCTCGTCGGCAGCTTCTCGTCCATCAGCTACCGGAGCTTCCTCGCCCGCGAGGCGCCCATCGCCGTCGTGGGCCTCGTCTGCGTCTACGTCGCCGTGGCGCTCGTCTATCGCCGGCGGCTTCCCAACGCGCCGCTCGAGATCGCGCCCGACACGCGCCTGGCCGTGCACTATTCGCTCATGTGGAAGACGATCGCCGCGACCGCGGTGATGCTGGTCGCGTTCCTGGCCGGCGTGCCGATCGCCATCGTCGCGATTACCGGCGCCGCGTGGACGCTCTTCACGCGTCGGGTGAATCCCGAGAAGGTCTATCGCGAGATCAACTGGGCGCTGCTCGTGCTCTTCGCCGGCCTCTTCGTGGTGACGGCGGGCCTCGAGCATACCGGGCTCGTCGACGTCCTCCTGCGCTGGGCGGCCGCGGCGAATCTCCAGAGCCCGGCTGTGCTCACGGTCGTCACTGCGCTGCTCTCGAACGTCGTCTCCAACGTCCCGGCGGTACTCCTGTTCAAGCCGCTCGTCACGACCTTCGACGAGCCGCGGCGCGCGTGGCTGGTGCTGGCCATGGCCTCGACGCTCGCGGGCAACCTGACAATTCTAGGAAGCGTCGCGAACCTGATCGTTGTCGAAGCGGCTCGGGCCGCGCGTGTCGAGATCGGATTCGTCGAATACTGCAAGGTCGGCGTCCCGGTGACCCTGGTGACGCTGTTCCTCGGGTGGCTCCTGCTCGCGTGGTTTTGAATGATAGAAGGGTGAGCAATGATCATCGTGTCCGGAAAGATCTACGTGCGTTCCGGCGCCAGGCACGAGTTCCTGGCGGCCTCACTCGAGGCGGTCGGCCAGGCGCGGCGTTCACGTGGCTGCCGCGACTTCGTCGTGTCGGCCGACCCGATCGAGCCCGACCGGGTCAACGTCTACGAGGAGTGGGGGTCCGAGGAGGCGTTGTTGACGTTTCGTGGCGACGGGCCCGGTGAAGATTTGTCGTCCAGTATCGTGCGGGCCGACGTGGCCCGGCACGTGGTGGCGTCCTCGGGCCCGCCTTAGCGAGCGGCGACCGGGCGCTATCGGCCGCGGAGCGGTCGAGCCTTCCAGAAGTAGTTGTGGACTCCGCCGGCCGTGAAGAGCCGGCGGAACGTCATCTCCACCCGGTCGCCGATCTTGACGGCCGCCGGATCGACGTCGGTCAGCTCGCACTGGAACCGGCCGCCGCCCTCGAAGTCGATCACCGCGGCGACTACGGGCGGGGAGAGCGAGTACGCGAGCCGGTCCACCGTGAAGGTCGCGATCGTCGCGGGAATGTCGGCAAGCCGCTCGGGCGCCATCCGATCCACGGCGTGGCACTTCACGCACACCCGCTGCGGCGGGGCATGTCGGGTGCCGCAGGCCTGGCAGCGACTGCCCGTGAAGGCGAACTTCCACGACTCGGCGCGGAACGACGGAGCCGCCGCCGGGCGCTCGGGATCGGGCCGCCGCGGCGGCTCTCGCGGCAGGAAGCCGCGCCACGTCAGGAACGTCGCATAGGCGAGGCGGCCGCCCGACGCGAGCTGCGCGGCGACCGGCGGCGCCGGCCGCCGTGCGGCGATCGCCGCCGTCGTCCGGAATATGGTGACGTCGCAGCCGTCGGCCAGCGAGACCACCGCGATCAGCTCGTCGGGTTTCGCGCGATCGAGCGCATCGGCGAGCATGAGGCCCGCGTGCGCCGTCCCGGTATTGCCGATGCTCGCGGCGAGATCGTCGGCCACGGCTCCCTTGGCGGCGCCGACCGACGCGGCGACACGGCGGCTCGCACGCGCGTGCGGCCCGGTCACGATCCAGCGCGAGACGGCCGCGGCGCTGAGGCCGGCCTGCTTGAGCGCGTCGGTCACCGCGGCCTCGCCGAGCGGGACGTACGCGTGCTCGCCGAAACGCTCCTCCCACTGGCGTGAGACCGCGTCACCGGGCAGGCGCCAGCGCTCGAGGAACTCGGCCGTGGCCGAGGCCCGGGCCAGCGGCTCGGCCAGCGCCGCGCGCGAATCGCCGAGGAGAAACGCTACCGCGCCGTCGCCTCCCTCGCGCTCGTCTCCGCCGCCGGGCAGGCCGGTGCGAATATCGGCGAGCGCGGCGAGCGTCGGCCGGCCGGCGTCGATCGCCGCCCACAGCGCCCCGGCGCCCGAGCGCACCGAGCCCAGCATGTCGAAGGCGGGGGCCTGCGCATCGAGCGCGAGCGCCGCGTGGATGGCGGTCGCGTTGGTTTTGTCGAGATAGGCCGGGGTGGCCGTGGCGAAGTAAAGGGCGCCGGGCCGGATGTCCGGAGCCGCCCGCATCGCCGCGCGTGAGGCCTCGACGGCCATCGAGGTACTGTCCTCGTCGTACGAGGCGACGGACCGCGTGCCGGCGCCGGCGGACGCGCCCAGCGACTCGCCGATCGCCTTGCGCTCGAGGCGGAAGTAGGGCAGGTAGACGCCGTACGCGACGATTCCGTTCACAGCTCGACGATTCTACCCGAGATCGGCGCCATCGGCCGACCTCGCGCCACGAACGTTATCGGCGCGTAGCGGCTTTGCGCACGGCGACGAACGTCGTCGGCTCGAGCGGCTCGAGCGCCGCGAGGCGGTCTTCGAGGTCGGGCTCGCGCGCCAGGATTCGCTGCTCGGGCAACGGAGAGGCCGGCGGGTTCGCGGCCGCGGCCGCTCGCAGGGCTCCGGCCAGGGTCCAGCGTGGCGCCGCGTGGCCCATGTCCCGCAAGATTTCGAGCGTCCGCTGGTCGGCGGCCAACTCCTGCTCGCGCGAGTAGGCCCGAACGATCAAGGGGTTCACGACGAAGTCGGCGAGCCCGAACCCTGGCATGAAGATGCCCAGCACGGCGAACCCGGCGGTGATCGCCATCGACAGGGTCCGCCGCTTGCCGGTGTGTCCCAGGATCTCGTGAGCGACCTTCTGGGCGACGAGCGCGTCGACGTGACGCTGGGGCAGCCGCGCGAGGCCGTCGGAGAAGTAGAACGTCGCGTCGTCGGCCGCGAACGAGGTGACGACCGTCGTCTGGATCAGCGCGAACGAGTAGTAATCGGGATCGTCACCGGCGGCCCGGGCGGCACGATAGAGCGTCTGCGAGATCTTGACGGTGGTGGGATCGCGCGGCGCGGGGTAGTAGGCGAGGTCGGGATGCGACGGCGGGATCAGCGCGCATGCGGTGGTGACGAGGGTCAACCCGACGAGGAGGGCGAGTGAGCGGAGCATGGCGGTCCATCCTATGAAGGCGCCGGCGAGAATCCGGCGAAAATAACGTCGCGACTTCCGAGGCTTCTACACCTTGGGGCGCGCCTCGCGAGCAACCACTAACGCAAGGCGCGCCCCGTATCGATGAGCCGCGCGTCCGTCATGGCACAGGCGGCGGCGGAGACACGGCCGGAACCTCTGTCCGTGACACAAGACCCCGGTGTCTCGGCTGCGCCGGCCGTTCGGGTGCTTCGCGATCGACAGATGAGACGAAGCAGCCGCGCCGCTTATTTGATCGGCCGCAGCAGGGGGCGCAGATAGGGCCAGAGGCGATCCGCGATCATCTGCTGGCCGGCGGCCGTGGGATGGATGCCGTCGGCCTGGTTCAGACGCGGGTCGGCGGCGACCCCGTCGAGCAGGAACGGCATCAGCGTGATCTTGGCCCGCCGGGCGACCGCCGGAAACACCGCCTCGAACTCCTTCGTGTACTCGGCGCCGTAATTCGGGGGCAGGCGCATGCCGACCAGCAGCACGCGCACGCCCGCGGCTTGGAGCCGCGCGACGATCTCCTCGAGGTTGGCGCGAATCGCCGGCGGGCTCTGGCCGCGCAGGCCGTCGTTGGCGCCGAGCGCGACGATG
>QHSQ01000409.1 GCA_003221615.1 Candidatus Rokuibacteriota bacterium
TCGGCGAGTCGCGGTACGAGGGCTATCGAGGCAGCGTCGAGCTGTTGATCCAGTACCAGGCCGGCGACTTCTTCAATCGCCAACGCGGCGCCTCCGACGGAAGCTTCCATGGACTCGTGCTCACCGGCGTGCTGCGCTTCTGACGGACGGCGCGCGTGACGATGCCGGCCCTGTGGCCTTGGCTCTGGATCGGTTTCGCCGCGGTGGCGCTCTCCGGTGGCGCGGCGTCACTGGCGCAGACGCCGCCGCCCAGGCTCCACGGAACCTTCATCCAGCTCTCGCAGGCCCACGGAGCGTGGAGCGAGGAATCGTGGCGGCGGCTCTTCGGATATCTCGCGCAGCTTCGATCCAGGGAGATCGTCGTCCAGTGGACGGCGTACGACGACACCGCATTTTATCCGAGCACCCGACTCTCCCCGGTGGCCCAGCCACCGCTCGAGACGATCCTGACACTGGCGGATGAGCTCGACATGACGGTGAGAGTGGGACTCGCCCACGACTCCGCCTTCTGGTCCAGGATCAATCGCGACCCGGCGACGGTCGCCGTCTACCTCCGGGATCTGCAGGCGCGCTCGGAATCCGTCGCCCGGGAGCTGGTTCCGCTCATCCAGCGACACCGATCGTTCCGGGGCTGGTACATCACCGAGGAGATCGAGGACGCGACCTGGAAGGACGAGCGGGCGCGGGCGGCCCTGTTCGACTACCTGCGCCGATTGACCCTGAGCGTCCGGGCGTTGGCGCCGGGGGCATCCGTCGCCGTCTCCGGATTCTCCAACGCCGAGACCGCGCCCGCCACTTTCGGCGCGTTCTGGACGAGCCTCCTGCGGGCCGCCTCCATCGACGTCTTCATGTTCCAGGACGGCGTCGGCGCCGGCAAGCAGCGACTGTCATTCCTTCCACTTTATCTGGCGGCAGCGCACGAGGCCGCACAGACGGCCGGCCGCGAGCTACAAGTGATCGTCGAGGTGTTCCAGCAGCTGAACGACCCCAGTGGCTTCAAGGCGGTGCCGGCGCCGTTCGATCGGGTCGCTCGCCAGATCGATCTGGCCGCGATGTACTCGTCGACACGCGGCCCGGTCGCCTTCAGTATCCCCGACTACATGACTCCACTCCGCGGAGTGGAGGCCGAGCGCCTGTTCCAGGCTTACGTCCGGTCACGCGTCACAGCGAAGCCGGACTGACGAAAGTCCAGCCGGCGGCCTGCAATCCCTCCACCGTCTCCCTCAGGTATCCGATGTCGAGGAATGGGTGGAAGTAGAAGCTCGCAAACCCATCGCGCACGACCCGGACGCGCTGAGCGTCGCCCAGGATGTCTTCCGGGAAGCGTTGCGGGAACTGGAAGAAGACCTCCGGCTCGATGGAGCCGAGGTTCTCCGGCAGGACCTTGCTCCCGTATACATCTTGGACGACGTACGAGAAGCGCTGCCCCGCCACGCGGGTGGGATCGATGGTTCCTCCCGACAGCAGGCCGCGGAAATAGAGCGACCGCTCCCAGCGCGTGGTGAACTGCCCGGCGACCGCCCGGTAATCGGCTGCCGACGCGGCGTAGTGGGGGAACTCGAAGATTCTGGGGACGTCGAGCTTGGCGGCCTTGAACTCCTTCTCCGCCTCGTCGAGGCGGCCGCGCGCCCATTTCTCGGAGTCTTCCGCCAGCGGCCCTACGAAGTTGAGTGTGTGATCGGCGTTCTCCACGACGCGATAGAACTCGAAGTCGTCCCCGCTGACGGCGTTGTACGGATTACGTACCTTGGCGTACTGGTGGGTGAATCCGTGCTCGATCATCACGCCGCCCCGCTGCTGAAGGTAGCGGAGCGCCGCGACGATCTCGGGCGACTCACGCAGCCGGATGTCCTCGGGAACACCGGCGTTGAACGTGCCGAAGGGGTCGAGATAGCGAGAGATCACACCGAAGCCGAATGGGACGCCGCGGCTGAACAGATAGTCGGCAACCGCGCGCAGCGAGGCCGGGTCGTCCGCCGGGGTGATGTCTTCCAAGCGCACCAGCGCCTGGTGGCGCTCCGCGGTGCTCGGCGCGAGCGCATCGAAGAGCATGTCCTCGAATGCGAGGCCGCGGTCGCCCTCGACCATGAACACGAACGGGTTCTCTCCGAGATACGTCAGATTTCGAGAGCGGACCGCCCACGGAAACCTCGTGCCGTCCGCGCGGACGGCGAACGCGAGCACGACGCTCGGACTGTACTCGCCGTAGTTCAGAATGCCGGCTGCGTTGGCGGAGTAACGCCTGAGCGAGGTCCCCTGGTACACGACCTCGGCGACGGTGCTGAAATCGAACGAGGACCACATCCAGCCGTAGGCCGCGGCGAAGCTGCCACCCGGGTTGAGCGCCGCCCAGCGGTTCGTCAGCTGCCAGATGTTGTCGGCCACCCAGACCACAGGCCGGCCGCCGGCGAGGACGTCGTCGAGGAACGCGACCGGCAGCGGCTCGTCGTAGGTCGAGCCGAAATAGACGACGGCGGAGTACTGGTTCATCTGGCCGGCGACATACCGGGTCACCGGCTGGGCGGTCCAGCCGCCAAAATGGCTGACCAGATTGGCGCCCATGATCCCGTACAGCTCTCCCAGCCAGCCGAACTCGCCGGTGACGTCGTACAGCACGAGCGTCGTGGCTCCCGATCCGATCCCCCCCTGGGAGACGGCGGCCGGGCTCAACAACGTCACACCCGCCGAGCCGGACGGTCCCTGATACGGGTTACCCGAAGCCGGTGGCGTGCTCTTCGGCTTCGGCGGCTTGTCGCTTGCGAACGCCGGCGACACGCGAGGAGTAAGGAGCGCCAAACTAGAAGCGATGAAGTGTCTACGGGGCAGTCGGTTCATCATCATCGTCGCCCTCAGCGTTAAAGGTCTAACGCGCCGGCAGCCCGGCGCCGCGACCCATGGTGGCCACCAACTTTAGGGTGCAGACATCTGGCGGTCGCGTCGATAGGCGCTCTGGCCTATGCCGGTCGAAAGGGCCGCCCTTGGGAGATCCGTGGGGGGTCTTAACGCGGTGCGATAGAGGCTTAGCTCACCATCCCGAACGTGCGCTCGATGTTGGCGGCGAGGCCGGTGCGCCAGGGCCGATAGTCGCCGTAGTCGGAGAACGGCTTTTCGTAGCGGGGCGCCAGCTTCGCGGTGACGCGCTGCTTGACCTCGTCGAGCGTGGCGCCGGTGGCCGCCTCGTGGCGGACGGCCTCGACCATATCGTGGACGTAGCTCCGGAAGGTGCTGAGCCACTCCCGGCCCGTCACGTCGCCGTGGCCCATGATGATGTGGGTGAAGTCGAGCTGCGCGAGGTTGTCGAGCGTGCCGGCCCAGTCTTCGGGATAGCCGTCACCCATGTAGGGTGTCCAGCCGATCATCGCGTCACCGGTGATCACGACCTTCTCTTTCGGGAGATAGACGAACACGTCGCCCTCGGTGTGAGCGCGGCCGAGATGCAGCAGGTGGATCTCGCGGTCGCGCCGGTAGAGCTTCATCGTCTTCTCGAAGGCGATCGTGGGCAGGGCCGGCTTGAGCGCGCGGACCTCGCCCAGGTAGGACTCGGCGAGCCGCAGGTCGGCCTCGAGCTTGCCGCGCTGGGCCGGGCTCGCCGCCTGGATGTCGGCCTTGAGCTTGGCGATCTCGCCCGGCACCTGGCGCACGTGGTCCTGGATGCGCTTGAGCCCCTTCTTCAGCATGGCCTCGCGCGTGATCTGATTGGTGACGATCTCCGCGTCGGGATACGCCGCCGGGTAGGCCTCGTTGCCGTGCCAGTGGTCCCAGTGGAAGTGCGTGTTGACCACGTAGCGGACCGGCTTCCTGGTCATCTCGCGCAGCCGCTCGATGATCACCCTGGCGGCCGACGGCTTCGAGTGCGTGTCGACGACCATGACGCCGTCGGCGTTCTCGATGATGGCCGTGTTGCAATTCACCTTGTACGCCGGGGACGCGACAGCGGCGTAGACGCCGTCGGCGACTTTCTTGATGTCGAACCTCGCGTCTCCGCCATCGGGTCCTTCGTGCGCACAACAATCCATCGGGGCCTCTCCTTGCCTGTCCAGACGTTCGAAGCGTGACGCGGGCGCTCAGGCATGCCGGCGCGATGAGCCTAACGCGAATAGCCCCCAGCTCGCCAGTACCGCCAGGGGCGCGACCCCGAACGGGATCGCGTAGGAGCCGGTCAGGTCGTAGAGAAAGCCCGCGGCGGCCGGTCCCACCGCGGCCCCGCACCGCCAGCCGAGGTTCAGCACGCCCAGGATCGCTCCGAGCGCACGCGTGCCGAACACGTCGGGCACGGCCTTGGCCAGCATCGTGTCGGCCGCGGCGAAGCCGACCCCGAGCACGACGAGCGACCCGAGCAGCGCGCCTCGCGACGATAGCCCGAGGAGCGCCAGCAGCGCCCCCAGCTGCAGCGCGTAGCCCAGCCGGATCGTGGTGAACGTCCCGATCCGGTCGGAGACGACGCCGGAGGCGACCCGTCCGCAGACGGCGCCGACGCCGTAGGCGGTGAGCGCGAGCGAGGCGCCCGCGAGGCTGATCCCCTGGTCGTGGGCGAACGGAACGATGTGAACCGAGACCATCAGCGACAGCGCGCCGAGCAGAAGCCAGGACACGTTGAGGTACCACTGCCGCGCGTCGACCAGCGCCTCGGCGAGCGTCACACCGGCAGCGGCCGCGGCGTGCGGGTCAGGCGCGCGCGGCGCCGGTGTCTCGCGTACGCGCGGCAGCCGCACGGTCAGGGCCGCGAGCATCGTGACGACGCCGCAGGTGCTGCCGAGCAGCGCGTAGGCCGCGCGCCAGCCGACCTTCGCGATGAGCCACGCCGACAGGGGTCCGGCCGAGATGTAGCCGAGATTGAAGCCCACCAGGACGAGGGCCAGCGCCAGACCCCGGCGCTCGTCGAACCAGCGGGTGACGGTGGTTGTCGAGAGCAGATAGAAGCTCGACATGCCGATCCCGCCGAGGACTCCGACGAGGAGATAGAGCTGCCACAGCGCGCCGACCGTCGAGACCAGCGCGAAGGCCGAGCCCGCGAGGATCACGGTGACGACGAGCATCACGCGCGGGCCATGACGATCGGCGAGCGCGCCGACGCCAAATCCGGCGACGCCGCCGAGCAACAGATTCAGGGACAGCGCGGTGGAGATAGCCCCCCGGCTCCACGAGAACGTCTCGGCGAAGACGGGCAAAAACACGCCGTAGGCCGCGAGCGGGGTCGAGACTCCGTAAGTGACCGTGAACAGCGCGGCTACGATCAGCCAGCGGCGCGAGGCCGGGCGCACCTGAGACTTCTATCACAAGTTCCAGGTGGGAGGGCCGGCGGGAGTCTAGCCGACCGCTTGGATGGCCGGGGGCCAGCGTTCCCCGATCTCGGCACGGCGGCGCTCGT
>QHSQ01000593.1 GCA_003221615.1 Candidatus Rokuibacteriota bacterium
TTCGTTCCTGACTCGAGCTGAAAGGGGGCGAGGTTGCCGCAAGCCGCTCCCGGCTGCAAAAGATGGGAGCCGCCCCGGCGATGGGTTCAGCTATCGCGTTCCGCTCGGTAAGCCGATCGTCGACGTCGCTCTAGATAGGGAAGAAACGCTCGAGCGCCGTGATCAGATTCGGGCTTGCATAGATAGATGGGATGATCTCGAATCCAGGAACATCCGACATTTTCAGATGAATGTCCCGTACACGGAAGAGTGGGTTGAATGGGAGCCTAACGCACGGGTCACGTCCCCCGCCTCTTTGTACTGAAGGGTGTCGCCCCGGCGTGAGCCGCGCGCGCAGGTCGCGCGTGCCAAGGGCAGCATCACATGGCCGAGAAGATCACACGCCTCGATGCGATCATAGCTCGGCTGGAAGGAGAGACCTGGAACCAGGGAGAACGTTTAGTCGCCCTCACAAGATCGCGCTTTGCTCGACGGAGCACGGGGCGCAGGTGGCGCAGCTTGAAATCAGTCCTCGCGCTGGATGATGCCGGTCACTACAAAGTCGGTGTCGCCGGGTCGGCCAAATACCGTCACCAAGTCACCGGGGCGCAGCAACCTCAGGACCCTGGCACTGACACCACGCAGCAGCATTGTGGCCTCACGGCCGTCAGCTGCCCGAACCACGACGGTGGGCCCGGACAGCGAGCCAATGCGGCCATTGATGCGTTGGGATCGCACTGAAGGAGCATCCGCCGGCCGAGGCGTATCAGCAGGCGGATAGATCACCTGGGCCGCAAGCTGATCCGGACGAGACCCTTCGAAGCCGACCAAGGTCACGGCAGCCCCTCGTTCCACCGTTGGAATACTTGAAACCGCGCGGAGGTCGGCGTAGCACACAGTCCCCTCGTCGCTCTTGAGCACCGCCACGGGCGTGTCAGGGTTGAGTCTCGCCGGGTGGAGGAGCGTTCCAGAGATAACGCGGAAATCGTTGGGTGCTGCGAGAGCGGACACCGGCAGGTACGGAGCAAACAGAGCGATGATGAGAACGAGGAGAGCGACCACACTTCTCATAGCGAACTCCCCGAGGCAAGCTGATAGACAGCCTATCGCTTCAGTGAGTCTAGTCGAGGAGATCACGGTAAGAAACTAATGATACCTGCGTAAGTGAAGTCCTAGAAAAGTTATACTCCGCTGTGGGAGGTACGGCATGCGCCCACAGGGGAGCCCGGCTGAGCTCGAGCAGCGACGCCTGCGCGCCATCGAACTGCTCCAGCGCGACCTTCCTGTGCATGTGGTGGCCGGGCGCCTCGGCGTCGCTCGGCGTTCCGTCCGCCGATGGAAGCGCGCGCACCGACGACAAGGCCGCGCCGGGCTGCGCGCCCGCCCGGCGTCGGGTCGACCGCCGAAACTCAGCCTCGCGCAGCGGCATCGACTGGCCCGCCTGGTGATGGCGGGGCCGGAAGCGGCCGGCTATCGCACAGGCTTGTGGACGTGTCGACGGATCGTCGTCCGTTCGCACGCGCTCGCACGAGAAGGTTTCCAGCATCGGCGCCTTGATCGTGTCGCCTCGTCGCCGACAACTCACCCTGGCGTTGGCCCTGCACCCGCGACGCCACATTCGGGGCCCCCAGGTGGTGCGCTTTCTTCGCCATCTCGGGCGCCACGTCCGCGGTCCATTCATCCTGGTTTGGGATCGGGGACGCTCTCACAAGCACGAGCTCGTGCAGAGCTGGCTGCATGCTCATCCCTCGCTGCCACATCGTCTGGTTTCCACCCTACGCACCGGACCTCAACCCCGTGGAACTGCTCTGGAGCTACCTGAAGTACGGTCGCCTCGCGAACCTCGCGCCGGACACCGTCGACGACATCCAGAGCAACGTGCGCCGCGAACGGCGACGTCTCACCCGACATCCGCAGTTGCTGAGGAGCTTCTTCCGCCACACGGCCCTGCCTTTTCGTGTCTAAGGTAGGACATTATTTACGCATCTATCATTAGTTGATAGCCCGCGAAGTTATCGGCCCATACCGTCACGGCGAAGTCGTTCGGCGACCGCACGAGCAATTGCATCGTACCCCGCCTGTACCGGATGGCCGTCAGCATCCTCGCGATACGGGTTGACGCCGGAGGCGATCAACGTCTCCAACGCGGGCAGTGTGTCGATGGTCGCAATGTGTTCACGGGCAAAAAAAACAAGCGCGTCTGATCGAGCGCGTCCTTCGGCATTCCACAGATCGACCATGTAAGTTGGGTCTCGCAGGGACGCAAATGTCCGTGCACGAAAAGCGGTCTCTTTTGTTGGAATCATAGCAACGTAAAGGGAACACTGGGCGCGTCTGCAGCGCTCGGCGATGTATTGAAAAGCCAAGAAGGTGATTCGCCGTCCCTCCACAATGCGTGGGTCCGTATCGTCAAGACGTATTATTCGATACCCGGGGCTAAAGAGCGTCGTCAGTTCTCGATCACGGTATCGGGGGCACAGTTTCGGCCAGTAGTCCTCAGCCTTTGTTTCGACCTGCGTAGCTGTAAAAAGGCGTGCTCTGAGAACTCTAATCAGCGCCGAGTTGCGCAGCAGGTAAGCCTTGGCACTCTGCAACTGTTCGCTCCAGGACGGCGCGAGCGGAGGAGACGCAAGAACGTCATGCAGAACCTCGAAAGGCCCGCCGCAGTCAAGATGTTTGCCACGCAAGAGTTTCGGGTCTGCGGTCTCCGCCCGTGTTATTCCCTGCCGGGACTTCAAATCCGTTAAAGCGAACAA
>QHSQ01000410.1 GCA_003221615.1 Candidatus Rokuibacteriota bacterium
CCGTGAAGGTCGCCGCTTTTGTAGCGAGTGCGGGCTCTCGTTCGCTTCCGCATGTCTCTCATGCGGTTTCCTCAACGAGGGCAGCGAGAAGTTTTGCGGGGGCTGTGGCAGGTCGCTGACGGCTACGGCCAGGCCTGTCGAACCTCGGTTCACATCGCCCGAAGCATACACACCAAAGCACCTCGCTGAGCGCATCCTGACGTCCAAGGCCGCCTTGGAAGGCGAGCGCAAACAGGTCACGGTGCTCTTCGCCGATCTGAAGGGCTCGATGGAGCTACTCGCCGACCGTGACCCGGAGGAGGCGCGCAAGATCCTCGACCCGGTGCTCGAACGGATGATGGACGCCGTCCACCGCTACGAGGGCACGGTGAACCAGGTCATGGGCGACGGGATCATGGCGCTCTTCGGCGCCCCGCTGGCCCACGAGGATCACGCGGTGCGCGCGTGCTATGCCGCGCTCAGGATGCAGGACGCCGTGCGGCGCTACTCGGAGGAGCTGCGCCGCACGCAGGGCGTGGAGGTGCAGATCCGCGTCGGCCTCAACTCCGGAGACGTCGTGGTGCGCTCGATCGGGAGCGATCTCCGCATGGACTACACCGCCGTGGGCCAGACCACGCACCTGGCAGCGCGCATGGAGCAGCTCGCGGCGCCCGGTGGCATCCGGCTCACCGCCGAGACGCTGCACCTGGCCGAGGGCTTCGTGCAGGTCACCCCGCTCGGCCCGGTGCCGATCAAGGGGCTTGGCGAGCCGGTCGAGGCGTTCGAGCTGGTGGGGGCCGGCGCCGCCCGCACCCGCTTCGAGGCCGCCGCGCGGCGGGGGCTCACGCGCTTTGTCGGCCGGAATGCGGAACTGGAGCAACTCCGCGACGCACTCGATCGGGCGAACCTGGGGCACGGCCAAGTGGTCGCTGTGGTCGGGGAGCCGGGCGTGGGCAAGTCGCGTCTCTTCTGGGAGCTCCTTCACTCGCACCGCGTGCACGGCTGGCTCATCGTGCAGTCCGCCTCGGTCTCATACGGCAGGGCCACCGCCTACCTTCCCGTGATCGAGCTGCTCCGAGGCTACTTCGAGCTCGAGCGCCGTGACGACCCGCGGAAGATCCGGGAGAAGGTCACGGGGAAGGTCCTGACGCTCGCCCCGGCGCTCGCATCCGTCGTGCCCCCACTCCTAGCGCTGCTGGACGTGCCGGTGGACGAGGTGTCCTGGCATGCCCTCGATCCTCTCCATCGGCGTCAGCAGACGCTCGACGCGGTGAAGCGCCTGCTGTTGCGGGAGAGCGACGTCCAGCCTCTGGTGGTGGTCTTCGAGGACCTGCACTGGATCGACGGCGAGACCCAGGCCTTGCTCGATAGCCTCGTCGACAGCCTGCCCGCGGCGCGCCTCTTACTCCTCGTCAATTACCGTCCCGAGTACAGCCACACCTGGGGCGGCAAGACCTACTATCGCCAGCTCCGGATCGATCCCCTGCCGCCCGAGAGCGCTGACGAGCTGCTCGCTGCGCTCCTCGGCACTGACGCGGCCCTCGGCCCGCTCAAGCAGCTCTTGGTCGAGCGGACGGAAGCGAATCCTCTCTTCCTCGAGGAGAGTGTGCGGGCCCTGGTGGAGACGGCGGCCCTGGTCGGCGAGCGCGGCGCCTACCGGCTGACACGGCCCGTCGAAAATCTAAAGATCCCCGCCACCGTGCAGGCCATCCTGGCCGCGCGCATCGACCGCCTGGCGCTCGAGGCCAAGCGACTGCTCCAGGCGGCCGCGGTCATCGGCAAGGACGTGCCCATGCCGCTGCTTCTGGCCATTGCCGACACTCCGGAGCCCGAGGTGCGCGCCGAGCTGACGCACCTTCAGGCCGCGGAGTTCCTCTACGAGACCCGGCTCTCTCCGGACCTCGAGTACACGTTCAAGCACGCGCTCACCCACGAGGTGGCGTACCAGGGGCTACTCCACGACCGGCAGCGCGCCCTGCACGCCCGCATCACCGAGGCCATCGAGCAGCTCGCTCCCGAGCGCGTCGCCGAGCAGACCGAGCGGCTGGCCCATCACGCCCTGCGCGGAGGGTTGTGGGAAAAGGCGGTCGCGTATCTCCGCCAGGCGGGCCTCCGGGCCATGGTGCGGGCAGCCAACCGCGAGGCCAGCGCCCACCTGGAGCTGGCGCTCGGCGCTATCCGCCGCCTACCGGAGATCCGGGAGACGACCGAGCTGACCATCGACATTCACATCGACCTCCGGAACGCGCTCCTCGCGCTCGGCGATCGGGCGCGCATGGCGGACCACCTCCACGAGGCGGAGGTGCTGGCCAGGAGGCTCGGCGACCCGCACCGGCTCGGGCGGATCGCCACCTTCATGGTGAACCTGTGCGTGATCACTGGTGACTACGACCAGGCCGTCAGATTCGGGCAGGAGGCCCTGAGCATCGCGCGAACTCTCGGCAATCGCTTGATCGAAGTGGTCGCAACGTCCAACCTGGGCATCACGCACGTCGCCCGGGGTGAGTTCAGCGACGCGGCCACCTTGCTCGAGCGGAACGTCGCGCTCGAGGGCGACCTGCGCTCCGAGCGCTTCGGGGGGGCCGCCATCCAGTCGGCGTTGTCAGGCGCCTGGCTCGCCGACGTGCTCTCCCAGGTCGGCCGGTTCGACGAGGCCATTGGGCACGCCGAGGCGGCCGTGCAGATCGCTGAAGCGGCTGATCATCCGTGGACGATCCACTTCGGGTTGTTCGAACTCGGGCGCGCCCACCTCCGTCGCGGTGATCTCCCACGCGCGACCCGGGTCCTCGAGCGGGGCCTCGACCTCTGCCGGACGTGGCAGATCGTCGTCGGGATACCGTTCGTTGCCGCAGCCCTCAGCGCCGCATACGCCCTCGCCGGCCGTGCTGACGAGGCGCTCCCGCTGGTCGTGGGCGCTGTCGAGGAGTTCCGCCGTCGCCAGAATCACCTTCGGCCGGCGCTCATTCTTCTGTGCGCGGGGATGACCTACCTCTCGGCCGGGCGGATCGACGAGGCCGCCAGCCACGCCCGAGAGGCACTGGCGCTCACCCGCCGGCTGGGGGCTCGGGGAAGCGAGGCCCACGCCCTCTGCCTCGTCGGTGACGTCGCGTCGACAGGCGGCGCCGCGGACGCCGAAGGCTACTACCGCGAGGCGCTGGCACTCGCCGTCGAGCTCGGCATGCGCCCCCTCGTCGCCCACTGCCACCTCGGGCTCGGCAAGCTCTACCGGCGCATGGGCAAGCTGCAGGACGCCCAACAGCACCTCACGACTGCGACGACGATGTACCGCGAGATGGACATGCGGTTCTGGCTGGAGCAGGCGGAGGCGGAGATTGATGAATTTGGACAAAGCTGAGGTGCCCCGGAATGTGCACCTGTGACCACTCTGAGAAAGACTACGCGCCGTGCGGGAAATATCTCTTCGAAGGATGCCAATGCGAAGTGTTCGCGGGGCAGAAGCCTTAACCGCCAACGAGCCTGACGGCTTCTGGGCGGATTGGGGACCGAGCGACTATGGGGTTCTGGCTGGAGAAGGCTGAGGCAGAGAAAGAGAGAGTTGCACTATGGAAGCTGAGATTGGAGATGCAGCCGGCGCGATCTGGCAATACCTCGACGAACACGGTGTGACGACACTGAGTAAGTTGAGACAAGGGACCAAACTCCCCGACCAGCTCCTTCTCCTGGGTATCGGCTGGCTTGCCCGAGAAGGGAAGCTACGGCTCGTTCGGGAAGGCAGAACTGTGAGAGTCGACCTCAGAGAGCGCGGGCCAGCGTGAACGTCAGCCTCTATCACCGCTCACGTGCCGGCAGGGTTTGGTGCGCAGCTCCAGGCGGCTGCAAGACGGGATATTTGGGCCATCGGTTCCGCTACGCGTGCTCGAGAGCACCGCCATAGCTGCCTCACGGAGGGAGGTGCCGGTGGCCAAAGTAACCGTGGTGGGCCAGGTGGGGCCCTTTCTCTCTCCGTGTAGAGTGTGAGACTTGATTGTGTGTAGTTGATAGTCCAGAGCCGTCAACGACCCAGGAATGACATGCGGGAGGGAGCGGGATGCGCCTTCTCATCGTGAGGCGCGGGGACCTGGGGCTGTATCAGCGCTTTAGGGCTCAGTTAGTCGCTGATCAGACGGTCAAAGTGATCACAGACCGGCGCTGGGCTGAGCGACGACGAGACAGCCTTGGCCATGAACCAGATCGTCGACGCGGCGATCGTCGTCGCGACGAGCGGTACGTGAACCTCGCGCTCCGATCCGCAGGCTGGGTTGAGGTCGGTATGCGAACGCCTAACGCTGAGTAGAGAGGTGGGAGAGCCGCTGAAGCTCCAATCCGCCGTCGGCCTGTCTAGACCATCTGCGTCGGCAAGATGGTTCGCGTTCACCAGAGTGCCGCACCAGATGTAGCCGGAGCATGTGCCTTCTCGCCGGCCTTGACGAGTTTGTCCACGACCACCGGCCGCACGGCATCCTGACCGGCCGAGGATGGAGCCCGCGTGGACCTCTTCGCCGCGCCTCCGGCTCCCCTTTCGCGGCGCCCGCCTTCGTGGCCGGCCCCTTCAAGTCGAAGGGGCCATCGAGGCCCTTTCGATGACCTACAATCCGATGATGGTCCGGCCCAGGCCCATCACGACGATCTCGTTGAGCACGCTGACCACGCCCGGAATCCGGCGCACGACGTCCGCCGCGACGGTGCGCTGCTCGTCCTCCCGGACCCCGCCCGTCAACGACACGTGGCCGTCCTTGCATGTCACTGTGAGGCTGTTTGCTTCCACTTGCGGATGCGCCATGAGAGCAGCGCGGGCGAGCGCAGCGAGGCTCAGGTCCACGACCGCCCGGCGGCCTGGCTCGATGGACTGGAAGCGCTCGTCCCGCAGGGTCTCGCGAATGAGCGCGGCGCCCTTCTCGACGGTGAGGCGCTCAGTGTTGAGCACGAGGTCGTAGAGCAACGGGTCGTCCACGTCGAGCTGGTAGAGGAACTTCACGCGAGCCGCCCGCTCGCGGTCGCTATGCCGCACATAGTTGAGGGCCGCTTCGTGGGTCAGCCCCATCTCATTCTCGAGGCGTTGCGCGCGGGTGTACTCGGGCGCCGAGGTGCGCACCCGCACCACGTGCGGGACCTGGCGCAGCACGATCGTGGACGAGCGCCCGGCCAGCACGACGTTGTCGCGCGCGGCCATCTCGAGCATGATCGCCTCGACGTATGCCTTGTAGCGATGCTGCGTGTCGCTGAAGCGCTCCCACAGCGTAGGCTTCTCCTCGACGCTGTGACGCAGGTCCGTCACGTTCTCACCGAACTGCTCGGAGGCCTTCGAGAGGATCTCTCGGTCGGCGAACTCCCAGCCGAGACTCTCGGCCAG
>QHSQ01000411.1 GCA_003221615.1 Candidatus Rokuibacteriota bacterium
CGGGGCCTCGTCGATCGCGGATCTCGTGAAGAAGCTGGAAACGCCGCGGGCCGTGTGGCTGATGGTTCCAGCGGCCGCCGTGGACGCGACCATCAATGACCTGCTGCCGCATCTGACGTCCGGGGACATCCTCATCGACGGCGGCAATTCCTACTACGTCGACGATATCCGCCGCGGGCAGGAGCTCAGCAAGAAGGGCATCCGCTATGTCGATGTCGGAACCAGCGGCGGCGTCTGGGGACGGGAGCGCGGGTACTGCCTGATGATCGGCGGCGAGGCGGCGGCGGTCAAGCACCTCGATCCGATCTTCGCGACCTTGGCTCCCGGCGCCGGCGACATCCCTCGCACGCCTGGGCGGGAAGCCATCGGCGGCACCGCCGAGCGGGGGTATCTCCACTGCGGACCCAGCGGCGGCGGCCACTTCGTCAAGATGGTCCACAACGGTATCGAATACGGCATCATGGCCGCCTACGCCGAGGGGCTCGGCATCCTGCGCTCCGCCAATATTGGCAAGCAGGGCCATGCGGTCGACGCCGAGACGACGCCGCTGCGCGATCCCGAGCACTACCAGTACGACTTCAATCTGCCCGACATCGCCGAGGTGTGGCGACGCGGGAGCGTCGTCGCCTCCTGGCTGCTCGACCTGTCGGCTTCCGCGCTCGTCAAGGATCCGGCGCTCAAGGGCTTCCAGGGGCGCGTGTCCGATTCCGGCGAGGGGCGGTGGACGATCAGGGCGGCCATCGACGAGGCGGTGCCGACCCCCGTCCTCTCCTCCGCGCTGTACGAGCGCTTCACCTCGCGCGGCGAGGCGGACTTCGCCGACAAGCTGCTCTCGGCCATGCGCTATGAGTTCGGCGGTCACCTCGAAAAGCCGCCGCAGTAGCCGGAGTCCACGATGAGCGAACTCCACTCCGACGCCTTCGTGTTCTTCGGCGCGACCGGCGACCTCGCCTACAAGAAGATCTTTCCGGCGCTGCAGGCGATGGCGAAGCGCGGCCACCTCGACGTGCCGGTCATCGGCGTGGCGAAGGCCGGCTGGAAGCTCGAACAGCTCGAGGCGCGCGCCAAGGACAGCCTCGAGAAGCACGGCGGGCTCGATCCCGCGGCGTTCGCCACGCTCCGCGGCCGGCTGCGCTACGTCGACGGCGACTATCAGGACCCGGCGACGTTCCAGGCCATCCGGAAAGAGCTTGGCTCTGCCGAGCACCCCGCGCATTACCTCGCCATCCCGCCCGTGCTGTTCGAGCTGGTCGTGGAGCAGCTGGGCAAGGCGGACTGCACGAACGGCGCGCGCGTCATCGTCGAGAAGCCGTTCGGCCACGACGTCGCCTCCGCGCGGGAGCTCAACCGGGTCCTGCTCGGCGCCTTCGACGAGACTTCGATCTTCCGGATCGACCACTACCTCGGCAAGCGGCCGGTGCACCACATGCTCTTCTTCCGGTTCTCGAACGCCTTCCTGGAGCCCTTCTGGAACCGATATCACGTCGAGAGCGTGCAGATCACCATGGCTGAAGATTTCGGAGTCCAGGGCCGGGGCGCGTTCTACGACGGCACGGGCACCGTGCGCGACGTCGTCCAGAATCACCTGTTCCAGATCTTGAGCAATCTGACCATGGATCCTCCGGTCAGGACGGACAGCGAATCCGTCCGGGGCGAGAAGGTGAAGGTCCTCAAGGCCATTCCGGCCCTCACCGCGGACGACGTCGTGCGCGGACAATTTCGCGGGTACCGGTCGGAGAAGGGGGTGGCGGCGGACTCGACGGTGGAGACGTTCGCCGCCTTGCGACTGCGGATCGATTCCTGGCGCTGGCAGGGCGTGCCGTTCTACATCAGGGCCGGGAAGTGCTTGCCGGTGACGTGCACGGAAGTCGTCGTCCGACTCCGCCAGCCGCCGACGATGTTTCGCAGCTTCGAGCTCGGGCCGAACTACTGTCGCCTGCGGATCAGTCCCGACGTCACGATCGCTATCGGCGCGAACGTCATCGCGCCGGGTGAGGAGACACGCAGCCAGATCGCGGAGATGGTGGGCACGCAGCTCCCCCGCGCCGATGAGATGGACGCGTACGAGCGCGTGCTCGGCGACGCTATGCACGGCGACGCTACGCTGTTCGCCCGGGAGGACTACGTCGAAGAAGCCTGGCGAATCGTCGATCCAGTCCTGAAGGCCGGCACGCCCGTCTACGAGTACGAGCCGGGCACGTGGGGACCGAAGGAAGTCGACTCGAGAATCTCGCCCGCTGGAGGCTGGCAGAACCCGACGGTGAGTCACACATGAAGATCGAAGCGCTGGCCGACGCCGATTCGGTCGCGCGGGCGGGCGCCGCGCTCACGGCCGAGGAGGCACGCGCGGCCGTCGCCGCGCGCGGCCGTTTCATCGTGGCCTTCAGCGGGGGTCATACCCCTTGGCAGATGCTGCGGGCCCTGGCCGATGAAAAGATGCCCTGGCCCGACGTGCACGTGGTCCAGGTGGACGAGCGCGTGGCTCCCGCGGGAGACCCCGACCGCAACCTCACCCACCTGCGTGACAGCTTGCTCGCGCACTGTCCGCTGCGCCCCGAGCAGGTCCATGCCATGCCGGTGGAATCGGCTGACCTCGAAACGGCGAGCTCACAGTACGCCCTGACGCTCCGGGATATCGCCGGCGCCCCGGCCGTCCTCGATCTCGTCCATCTCGGCCTTGGGCCCGACGGCCACACCGCGTCGCTGGTGCCCGGCGACCCGGTGCTCGACGTCACCGGCGCAGACGTCGCGCTCACCGGCGTCTATCAAGGCCGGCGCCGGATGACCCTGACCTATCCCGTGCTCAATCGGTCCCGACGCATCGTCTGGCTCGTGACCGGGCGCGACAAGGCGGACATGCTGGCGCGCCTGTCCAAGGGCGACGATTCGATTCCAGCCGGGCGCATCCGTCAGGACCGAGCACTGGTGCTGGCCGACCGCGAGGCGGCTCGGTCGGAACCTGAGTCACTACGATACTGACGTCACATCGCGGAGAAGACATCATGCGCGTGGGAATCGCCACCGATCACGGGGGCTTTGGCCTGAAAGCGGATCTGGTCGCGCAGCTTCGCGCCGCCGGCCACGACGTCGTCGATTTCGGGGCCGACAAGCTGAGCCCGGACGACGACTACCCGGACTTCGTCGTCCCGCTCGCCGAAGCGGTGGCGGCGGGCACGGTCGAGCGCGGCGTGGCCGTCTGCGGCAGCGGTGTGGGCGCCTCGATCTGCGCGAACAAGCTTCCGGGTGTCCGTGCCGCGCTGATCCATGACCACTTTTCCGCGGGGCAGGGGGTCGAGGACGATCACATGAACATCATCTGTCTCGGCGGGCGGACCGTAGGGCCGAGCGTGGCCTGGGAGCTCGTACAAACGTTCCTGGCCGCCGAGTACAGCCAAGCCCCGCGACATCTGCGCCGCCTGAGCAAGGTCGCACTGCTGGAGCTCCAACCGACGAGGACAAGCCGATGAGTATGACGAATGTCGCCGCGCCGAAGACAGACGCCGAGCTCGACCAGCTCTCGATCAACACGATCCGCACGCTCTCGATCGATGCGGTCGAGCGCGCCAAGTCGGGGCACCCCGGCACCCCGATGGCGCTGGCGCCCGCTGTCTACACGATCTGGAACCGTGTGATGCGCTTCGATCCTCAAGATCCGATCTGGCCCAATCGCGATCGATTCGTGCTCTCGAACGGTCACGCCTCGATGCTGCTCTGGTCGGTCCTGCATCTGACCGGGACGTGCGCGGTGAATCCCGACTACGAGCGATTGGGGCAGCCGTCGGTGTCGCTCGACGACATTCGCCGCTTCCGCCAGATCGGCAGCAAGGCGCCCGGGCACCCCGAGTATCACTGGGTGTCGGGCGTCGAAACCACGACGGGCCCGCTCGGGCAGGGCGTCGCGACGAGCGTGGGGATGGCCATCGCGCAGAAGTGGCTCGCCGACCGCTACAACCGGCCGGGTTTCGCGATCTTCGACTACGACATCTACGTCGTGTGCGGAGATGGCTGCCTGATGGAGGGCGTCGCCTCCGAGGCGGCCTCGCTGGCCGGTCACCTCGGTCTGGACAACCTGTGCTGGGTCTACGACAACAACCACATCACGATCGAAGGCGACACGAGCCTCGCCTTCACCGAGGACGTCGCCACGCGGTTTCTCGCCTACGGATGGAACGTCCTTCGCGTGGGCGACGCCAACGATCTCGAGCGCATCGAGCACGCGCTCGGCGTCTTCCGGGAGACGAAGGGGCGCCCCACGCTCATCATCCTCGACAGCCACATCGGCTACGGCGCCCCGCACAAGCACGACACCGCCGCGGCCCACGGCGAGCCGCTCGGTGAAGAGGAGGTTCGCCTGACCAAGCGCAGCTACGGCTGGCCGGAGGAGGCGCAGTTCCTGGTCCCCGACGGCGTCCGCGAGCACTTCGCCGCGGGCGTCGGGGCCCGCGGCGCCGCGGCCCGAAGCCAGTGGACCGCGCTCTTCGCGTCATACCGAGCCGCCCATCCAGAGCTCGCGACCGAGATCGATCAGATGCAACGACGAGACCTGCCGGCGGGGTGGGATCGCAACCTCCCCGTCTTCCCGGCGGATCCCAAAGGCATCGCCGGCCGGGAGGCCTCGGGCAAGGTGCTCAACGTGCTTGCTCAGAACATCCCGTGGCTGCTCGGCGGCTCGGCGGACCTCGGGCCGTCGAACAAGACGACCCTGACCTACGAGGGCGCGGGAAGCTTCCAGGCCGGGAGCCGGGGCGGCAAGAACCTACATTTCGGAATCCGTGAGCACGCGATGGCGGCGACCGTCAACGGCCTCTCACTGTCGAAGCTTCGGGCGTTCGGCGCGACGTTCTTCATCTTCAGCGATTACGCGCGCCCGGCCATCCGGCTGTCCGCACTGATGGAGCTGCCGACCATCTTCGTGTTCACGCACGACGCCATGGGCGATGGCGAGGATGGTCCGACGCACCAGCCCGTCGAGCACCTGGCCTCGCTGCGCGC
>QHSQ01000412.1 GCA_003221615.1 Candidatus Rokuibacteriota bacterium
TCTCGCTCGATGAAGACTCTGAGCCTGGCCAGGTCCGTCTGGTCCTTCATCTCTCTGTCGAATTCGAAGGTGAAGAACCAGCACCCTCGGCAGCGGAGGTTGCACGCGTTTGTGATGTGGTACTCGGATGCGCGGACACTACGTGAAAACGAACGCACCGCGCGAAATCGCTGAAGCAGCGCCTCGTCCCCTCCGGCCAGACGCGCGGCCAGCCGCTCCGCCGACTCTGGACGATCGCTCGATAAGGCCATCGTGCCTACTCCCCCGACCTTAATTCCGTGCGAGGCTCAGCCACGCCCCGCCTCACTTAGCGCTCTCGTCCGCTCGCGCACAAGGTCGATCACGTCCTGCACGGTTCGCACATCTGCGATGACCTGGTCCGGCAGGGCGACGTTGAACTCGCGTTCGAGCCCCAGCGTGAATTCGACAGCGTCGACGGAATCGACGCCAAGATCTTCGGCCAGCTCGGCGGTCGGTTTCACCATCTCGGGCAAGATGCCGAGGCGCTGCGTGAGGAGTGCTACGACTCGATCTGCGACACCAATGTCTTCGCTCATGGCTTCTCTCCTGGGCCACACGCCACGCCTTCGGAGTCAGGCATCAGGCCGCTTGAAGACGAGGGTCGCGTTGACCCCGCCGAACCCGAAGGAGTTCGAGAGCGCGACGCCGACATTGCGGTGGCGGGCCTGGTTGGGCACGTAGTCGAGGTCACACTCGGGATCCGGCGAGCGGTAGTTAATGGTCGGAGGCATCACACCATGCTCAAGGGCGAGCACGGTGGCGATCGCCTCGACGGCCCCGGCGGCGCCGAGGAGATGGCCGGTCATGGACTTCGTCGAGCTCACGGACAGCCGGTAGGCGTGAGAACCAAACACCTCCTTGATGGCATGTGTCTCGTTCAGGTCATTGTGCTGGGTCGACGTGCCATGGGCGTTGATGTAGTCGACTTCGTCAGGGGCCACCCCCGCATCGGCCAGCGCCAGGCTCATCGTCCGGGCGTGCCCGTCGGCCGAGGACGCCGTGGCGTGATAGGCGTCGGCGGCCGTCCCATAGCCAGCCAGCTCGGCGTAGATATGGCAGCTCCTGCTCCGTGCGTGCTCGAGCTCCTCCAGGACCAGGATTCCGGCTCCTTCGCCCAGAACGAAACCGTCTCGGTCCTTGTCGAAGGGCCGACTGGCCTCGGCCGGAGCGTCGTTGCGTACCGACAGGGCTCGGAGCGCGCTGAAGCACGCCACCACAAACGGGCTGATCAGCGCATCCGAGCCGCCGGCGATCATTACATCCGCGTCGTCCCGTTCGATGTGGCGAAACGCTTCCCCAATGGCCTGTGCGCCGGCGGCGCACGCCGTGGTGGGGCACGCAATGGGGCCGCGCGCCCCGGTGCGCATGGAGACCCAGCCGGCCGCCATGTTCGGCAGGAAGCCGGGCATAGCGTACGGGTTCACGCCTCGCATCTGCTCTTGCAGCAGCCCGTCGTAGGTCTTGAAGACCAGAGGCAGGCCGCCCAGAGAGGTCCCGATTGAGACGCCCATTCGAGCGTCGCCTGCCGACGGCTCCCTCTTGGCATCTGCGAGTGCCTGCTGCGACGCCGTGAGCGCGAAGTGGATGAAGGTATCGGTGCGGACGACATCACGCCGGGGTAGATATGCCTCCGGATCAAATCCGGCGATCTCGGCGGCAATCTGCGAAGGGAGCCCTGCCGCATCGAATTTCGTGATGCGCCCCACGCCGCTGACGCCGTGCGTGAGATGGTTCCAGAAGGCATCTACGCCTATTCCTATCGGAGAGACCACGCCAAGGCCTGTCACAACTACTCGTCTCATGCAGACTCCCCGCCGCTACAGACTGAATTGCAGCTCACCCCGACCGCACGAACTCGCTCCGCCGGAGCTCTTGGACCCGCTCGCGCGCCAAGAGGCTTTGGATGAGCGGGGTATAGAAGACCCCATCGCCTACTAGCTCGAGCCGCGCGGACGTGACCCTGATCCATCCCAGCTCAGCGAGCACCTCCCAGGCTTCGCTGAATTCATCGACGACATCGACGTCCGTCACCGCGGTATACACACTGCGGTCGACGACCATCGAGATGAGCATTTGGAAGAGCACAGTCAGCCGGAAGTCCGCCTCGGTCGCGTAGCGGAAGCCTCGTTCGACAGGGAACAAGCCGGCATCCAGCGCCCCGAAGTAATCGGCGACGCGGGTGTGGTTCATGAACGTCCAGCCCCTGTCAGCTCGGCCGCCGAGGAAGTGGGAGATCCCGGCAAAGCCCCAGCCCCATGTTTGTGATCGCGTTACCGTCCCGTCCGGCGCGGCGGCGAACCTACGGCGCCATTCCTCCTCGTACACGAGTTGCGGCGAGCCGCTGGTGGATCTCTCCCAGTCGTAGGTGGTCGCCTGCCGATAGCCCTTCTCGGCGAGGAAGTCCCGTGCCGTGCGGTACATGTCGAGGGTCTCCTCGACCGAGGGCAGTTCGTGACTCCGGTTCAGAGCGAAGTCGGTGCGTCCACCGACGTTGAGCTCGTAGTGCGTCAGGTGGTCGACTCCGGCGCCCACGACCGCATCGAGGTCGCGAAGCATCCCGGCGACGGTCTGCCGCGGCCATCCGAAGATCAGGTCGACGCTCACTGCGAGCCCGAGGTCTCGGCACCACGCGATCGTCTGGAAGACCTGGGAGGCCTTCTGCTTGCGCCCGCTCATGGCGATCATCTCGTCGTCGAGCTGTTGCACGCCGATGCTGACCCTGGTGCAGCCCGCCGTTCGCATCGCGTCGAGCTTCTCCCGCGTGAAGAGCTGGGGGATGCCCTCGAGCGTGACCTCGGTGTCGCCGCCAAGGTCCGGAAAAAGGTTGCGGACGAGCTGTAGCAATCTCGCGTATTGATCGGCCCGGTAGAGGTTCGAGGTGCCACCGCCGAAGTAGACACTCGTGAGCGGCGTCCGCGCGACGAAGGGCCTGTACATCTCGCCCTCGCGTTCGAGACAGCCCAGGTACCTGTCGAGCTGGGGTCGCCCCTGATACACCTCGCTGGGAAAGAGGCAGAAGCCGCACCGATCTGGGGTGGTCGGCAGGCAGTATGGCGTCGCGACGTAGAGATTCAGGCGACCTGGAGCGTCACGGAGGGCCTCGGCCCTGGCGGCCATGATTGCTGGCACCGACAGGTCGCGGTTCCGCCAGAAGAGCGGCGAGGGATGTCCGTGGAGCACGCGGTTGCTGTGGCGCCGGTACCGATGAGCTTCGATATATGCACGGGCACTGAGCTCACGCTCCTGGCCGCTGGCGACGGTGCGAGTTCCTGTGGCCGGCATGGCATCCTTTGCCTGAGCCCGATGGCTAGCTAGAAAGCTCCGTGGCGACCCTGACCGCGGGCGAATGCTGCCGCACCCGTCGCAGTCTCGCCGGACTCGACTACGTCCCGTCCTCGCCGAAGCTCATTACGTAACGCCTCCTCATACGGGAGGGACCACTGCTCATACGCTGACAATCGGTCCGAGCGGAGACAGCGCTGGGGAAAGCGGGCCAGCTCGTGGGCCAGATGAACCGCGGCGTCGAGCGCCTGACCGTGAGGCACCAGCCGATTCGCGATGCCCATCCGGAGCGCCTCCTCCCCTTGTACTCCGCGGCCCGTCAGGATGAGGTCCATCGCGTTGCTGTGCCCGATGAGGCGTGGAAGTCGCACAGTGCCGAGATCGAGCAGGGGCACACCGAACCGGCGACAGAACACCCCGAACACCGCATCCTCCGCTGCGACGCGCATATCGCACCAGAGCGCCAGCTCGAAGCCTCCAGCGACTGCGTGGCCCTCCACGGCTGCGAGTACGGGCTTGCTGAGCAGCAGACGGGTGGGCCCGAGAGGTCCCGGGCCGTCCTCGACCAGTCGCCGCCGCTGGCCCGCGGCGATCGCCTTCAGGTCTGCTCCGGCGCAAAAGGTACTTTCCGCTCCGGTCAGCACCGCGACGCTCGCCCGGTCATCCCGTTCGTACTCCTCGAATGCGCCGAGGAGAACCTTCGAGGTGGCGATGTCGATGGCATTGCGCACCTCTGGGCGATTGATGGTGACAACCAGAACGTCCTTATCTCGGTCGGTGAGAATCGTGCTCATGCTGACCCCATCTGGGCTCCGTGCCCCTGCCACTGCTGCATTTTTCGGTGGAGGGTTCCACGGTCCACGCCCAGTCTCTTGGCTGCGGCGGTCATGTTGCCACCCGTTGTCTCCAGCACCCGGAGAATGTGCCGGCGCTCGAGCTCGGCGAGCGATAGATAGCGCTCGTCCGTCATGGCAGCCGGCGGCTTGCGGAAGTGAAGGTTCTCGGGGAGATCGTCGACGTCGATTGTCGTCCTCGGCGAGAGTATAAGTAGCCGCTCGATGGTGTTCGCGAGCTCGCGGACGTTTCCGGGCCACGCGTAACTCTGGAGAACCCGCATCGCCTGGGGAGTCACTTTCTTTTCGCCCAGCCCGCGACGCTGCTGCATCGTCAAGACATGCGTTACGAAGCGCGGGATATCCTCCGGCCGGTCGCGCAGCGGCGGCATCGTGATCCGGATGACGTCGACCCGGTGCAACAGGTCCTCTCGCAGTCGACCGGCCCTCACCAGCTCGTCGACGTCGCGGTTGGTGGCCACGATGACGCGGACGTCCACGGTGATCGATCGCACCCCACCGACCCGACGCAGTTCACCATGATCGAGCACCTTGAGGAG
>QHSQ01000413.1 GCA_003221615.1 Candidatus Rokuibacteriota bacterium
CCTGGCCTTTCGTCAGGCGCCTCCGGTCGCGTACGTCTCAGGCTCGATGGGCGCGCTGGTCGGAGCCGACCTCTGGAACCTTCAGCGGATCGGGGAGCTGGGCGCGCCCGTTGTCTCGATCGGAGGGGCCGGCACGTTCGACGGCGTGTTTCTCACGGGCATCATCGCGGGGCTACTCGCGTGAGCGCTGACGCTGATCGACGGGGCGGGGCGATGCCGAGCCCGGTGGCCGGCTTTGCCTGTTCTTGCGGCAATCTCCCGCCTGCTGACAGCGCCCGCCGCGACAACATCGAAAGAGATGAATTGGAGGGTCTACGATGAACGACCGCGGGTGCAAGGGAAGAACAGTCCTGTCAGTCGCGCTTGCCGCGGCGACGATGCTGGCGGGGTGCGCGACGATCCGCGGTTCGGAAGCGCGCTCGACCGAGCAGCTGCTGGCGGCAGCCGGGTTCGTGATGCGGCACGCGGATACGGCCGAACGGCAGCAGCGCCTCGCTGCGAGGCCGCCCTACCGGCTCGAGAGTCACACCAAGGACGGCAAGGTCGTCTACACCTACGCCGATCCCGACGGGTGCAACTGTCTCTACGTGGGAGGGCCCAAGGAGTACTCGGAGTATCAGCGCCTGCGGCTTCATCGTCATATCGCCGCGGATGAGGCGTGGGGCGCTCACGTGGCCGACATGGACTGGGACCTGTGGGGCCCGGCATGGTGGTGAATGCCCATGCCGCCGGGCTTGGCGGATGTCGAGATTTCGGTCAGCGGCGCGGTTGCCGCGTTGCTGACCGATCCACGCTAACGACCGACGATCTGGTCTGGACGGGCGGTCACGAGATCGCCCCACCAGGCCTCATTCCGCGCGCGGTCGAGATCCTCTCGGGTCACTCGCGGCCCGGACTCTAGATCGTTCCTCGGCGAGAAAAATGCATGGTCGCCGGAGGCGAGGTGCGTGGTGTGCGCCCGCCAGGCCGCCATCTCCGCGCTGGTGGCGCAGCCCGCCGCTCCGATCAACACTGCCATCAACCCGATCGTTCCGAGCATCGTGCCTTTCATCGCCGCTCTCCTTGTAATCGTACCGATTCGCCGCTGCGCTTAAGAGGGACCGGAGGGCGTAAAACTATGCACGCGAGAGACCTGACCGCCGTCACTGTCGGGTCTTTGCGAAAAAGACGACGGCCAACGGCCGTGCGCCATCGCCCGTCACTCACAAGTGGCAGCGACACTGACCGCAGTCGGAATCCAGTCTCGCGATCAATGCTGGCGAAAGGGGCGACACGGCCATGACGACTTCGCTACGAGCGACCACGATTTACGCTGTTATCCTCACCAGCCTTCTCGTCGGATGCGCGCGCCGCCCGGCGCTGACGGCGATCGGGGTAGCGCCCGCGGGCGCTTCGCCGGCCGCCTCGGCGGAACGACCCGCCAGGGTTGACAGCGGACAGCTGGCTGTCGTGGAACGGCGGGAGGAGATCGCGCAGCGGCCGAACCCGGCGACCTTCGCGGAGAACGCGAACGTGAAGCCGATCTACTTCGACTTCGATCGCTACGAGATCCGGCCCGGTGATGCGACGACGCTGGATGGCGACGCCGCCTGGCTCAAGACGAACGACCTGCTGATTCTGATCGAAGGGCAGTGCGACGAGCGTGGCACCGTCGAATACAATCTCGCCCTCGGGGATCGGCGGGCCCGCGCGGCCATGAACTACCTCGTGTCGCTCGGCGTCCGGGCCGGTCGCATCAGCACCGTGAGCTACGGCAAGGAGCGCCCGGTCTGTACCGAGCACAACGAGGCCTGCTGGGCCCTCAACCGCCGCGCGCACATCCTCGTCAAGCCGCGTGGCTGATCGAGGAGCCGGGTCGTATGGGCCGACTCACTTCCGACGAGCGTCGTCGCATCTTTCTGGCGCAGCAGCAGAGCGCAGGCGAAGTGCTGGCGCCAGCTCGCGCCGCTCCTGTCGCTCTCGAATACGTTGCTCCACGGCCGCGGCGCCGGCTCCTCACGGCGGGGATGATCGTCATGCTGCTGAGCGGTGGTTGGGTCGCTTCCCATCCGGTGGAGCTTCACCTACCGGCGTCGATCGTCGAGGCATTGATGCCGCAGGTCGAGTGAACATCGATCCGATCAGGCGGCCCACCTCGTTCGAGTAGTGCGCCTATTCCTTCCGCGTCTCGGGAGTGTAGTGGCTCTTCAGATACGCGAGGATGGCCTGTGCCGAGGGTTCGGGGATCGGTGCGCCGAACGTGCCGATCATCTTGCTCACCACTGCCTCCCACGTGGCGCTCGTGAGTGGGGGCTGCATCGTGACGTACGTCGTGCTGTGACACATACCGCAGAAGCTTTGCACAAGCTCCCTTCCGTCTCCGTCAGCCAGTGGGGGCGCATACGTCGGCCACGGCCCCACGGCGTAGACAGCGCTCGCATCATCATTCTGCGGTGCCGGCTGCATCTGCATCCCGAGGTTCCCCGGGGCATAGTTGCCCTCCTGGACGAGGCCGGGGACCTTCGTCGCCTGACTCAGCGCCGTCGAGCCCGGGGCGAGCGCACCCGCGGCCGCCAGAAGGACGATCCCTAGGCATCGATTGCCGGTCATGCTGTGTTCCTCCTAGCCAGCGCCGACGATCAGTGCCTGGCGCTCGACCCTGTTCCACAGGTAGCCGCCCGGGTTCCACACCGGCGCATCGGGCTGCACGTTGCCCTTTCCGTCCGTGGCCCGCACGGCGATCACATGCTTGCCGGCCCGGGAGGGTTTCCAGGTGTGCTCCCAGGTTCGGAAGGAATAGGGGCCATGATCCGCGCCCAGCGTTGCTTCGACCCAGCTCCGGCCATCGTCCTCCGAGAACTCCACCTTCGCGACAGGGCCATCACCACTGAAGGCGATGCCCTGCACCCGCACCGGCAACCCGGACGGCAACTTGCTGCTCCCGTCGGGCACGACGATGAAGGACCGCACAGGCATGCGCACGTGCCCGATGGGAACCGTCTTGAATGTGCCGGCGGCCGCTTCGGCGGGTGTGGTGTTTCCCCGGGCAGTGTCGGGAATGCGGTAGGCCGTGGCCATCCAGTAGTTCGCGTCCTTGCTCGTGAGCGCGCGGATCCAGGTGAGGTGCTTGATCCAGTACACGCCGAACTTTCCCGGCACGATAAGCCGAATGGGGAACCCGTTCAGCATGGGCAGAGGCGCGTCGTTCATCAGGTAGGCCACGAGGGCGTCATCGAGCGCCGGGTCCGTCAGATCGAGCGACTTCATCACGGCGTCGGCGCCCTTGCCCTCCGGCCCCGGCCCGCGGTCGAGACCCTGGAACTGCAGCTGAACCGTCCCCGACTTGATCCCGGCGGAAGCGAGCACCTCCCGCAGGCGGACCCCGGTCCAGCGGGCGTTGCCCATAGCACCGTTACCCCACTGGGCACCGGGGACCCGCGGCTGGAATCGACTCCGACTGTTGCCCGAACACTGATTGACCGCCGCGACAGAGACGGCCTTGAAGTTCTTCACCAGCTCATCGAAGCCGAGCTGGAGCGGCCGCTCGACGTTTCCCTCCAGGCTGAGTCGCCAGGTGCTCAAGTCGACGGCGTTCGGAATGAGCTCCAGATGATAGCGCACGTAGAACGCAGCATTCGGCGTGAACGGCGACAGGAAGTATGGACGCGGCGTCTCGAGCTGGATTCCCCGGTCGGTTATACGAAGGAGCGGCAGCTTCTGCGGATAGCTGACGAACGGATTGACGCCGTTCCAGTATGGATTGGCGCCTGGGCCGGTGAAGCTGGGTAGCGGCGTCGCGGCTCGCGGTCCGACCTGGGCGCGAGCCTGCCCACTGAATACGAGACCGGCGGCACCCGAGCCCAGCCACGCGAGCAGAGATCTCCGCGAGAGGCGTCCCATGTCGATCTCAGTTGACGTTCGTTCGCTCGTCCGGGGCTCTGAGCTCCTTCGGCGGCTCGGGCTCCTCCGGCACTCCGGATGCCACACCTTTCTTGAACTCGCTCATGGCCTGGCCGAGAGAGCGCGACAGCTCCGGGAGCTTCTTGGCGCCGAAGAAAAAGACCCCGAGGGCGAGCGCGATCCAGAGATCCGGTGGTCCTAGCATAGCGTGCTCCTTTGCCCGCGATCACTACTCGGCGATGCCGAGCGCGGCCTTGGGCAGCTTGTCGATCATCTCCGATGTCACACCGAAGAGCATGATCGATCCGCC
>QHSQ01000414.1 GCA_003221615.1 Candidatus Rokuibacteriota bacterium
GGGCGGCGCGTCGGCACACGCTCGCCCTTGGATCTGCCCAAGCCTCTCAGCGTCACGTAGTCCATGCGCCCGGCGTCGGCGCCCGATGCGGCGCCGCGCGCGCGCCCGCGCCCCGCGGTGGAGGTCGCCGACATCTTCCGCGCCCACGGAGCGGCGTACCGCCACGCGCACGCGCTGGCCCGCGCGCCGCGGCGCGCGATGCAGGCCATCGAGACCTGCCGCACCGCCGCCCTCGGCGGTCATCGGGAAACGTGCGACACGTGGGGCGCCGACCGGATCGCCTACAACTCGTGCCGCAACCGCCACTGCCCCAAGTGTCAGACCCTCGCCAAGGAGCGCTGGCTCGCCGCCCGGCGCGCTGACCTGCTGCCCGTCGAGTACTTCCATGTCGTCTTCACGCTGCCCCACGCCCTGAACGCGCTCGCGCAAGGCAATCCCCGGGTCGTCTATACGTTGCTCTTCCGCGCGGTCGCCGCGACGCTCACCACCTTTGGCCGCGATCCGCGCCACCTCGGTGGTGACGTCGGCGGCACCGCGATCCTCCATACCTGGGGCCAGAATCTTTCCCAGCACCTGCATCTGCACTGTGTCGTGACCGGCGGCGCGCTCACCCAGGACGGCGCGCGCTGGATCGCCGCGCCCGGCTTTCTCTTCCCAGTCCAGGCGCTCGCCCGGGTCTTCCGCGGCAAGTACCTGGCTGCGCTCCAGCGCGCCTTCACCACGGGCCAGCTTGTCTTCGGCGGTTCCCTCGCGGGCCTCGCCGAGCCGGCGGCGTTCGCGGCCTGGCTCGCCGACTTCCGGCAGCATGACTGGGTCGTGTTCGCCAAGCGGCCGTTCGCCGGGCCGACCCAGGTCCTCGAGTACCTCGGTCGGTACACCCACCGCGTCGCGATCTCCAACGAGCGGCTCGTCAGCCACACCGACGGCGTCGTGCGTTTCCGCTGGCGAGACTACGCCGACGGCGACCGCGTGAAGATCATGACGCTCGCGGCCGAGGAATTCATCCGCCGCTTCCTCCTCCACGTCGTCCCGGACGGCTTCGTCCGCATCCGGCACTTCGGCTTCCTGGCCAACCGCACGCGCCGCACCAAGCTCGCGCGGTGCCGAGCCCTGCTCACTCCGCCTCCAGCGCCCGCCGCTTCCGCGATCGAATCCGTGGCCGCCCTCATGCGCCGGCTGACCGGGATCGACATCGAACGCTGTCCCCGATGCCAACAGGGCCGGCTGCACGTGACCGAGATCCTCGCTCCGGCGTCCCCGCTCCCGCAATGCGTCCCGGTCATGGACACGTCGTGATCGCGCCTTCGCCGGCCCGCCACGTCCGCCCATCTCCGACTAGGATCCAGCGCTCGCCCTTTGCTTCGCGCCTGGAAGTCTTGGCCCGCTCGCCTCAGTCCCGGGGCGTTGCACGCCGATCACCCGCCTGGGCTCATCGCCACCTTCCGGTGGTGGCGTCGGCGGCGCTCTTGAAGCGCCTTCCGCACCACACCCGGCCGGTCTAGAATCCCCATAGCGGTGAAGGGACGGCGGTTTAGTCCAACTGGTTTTATCCGTCATGCGCGGCGCACGACGGATAAAAGCCTATTCGTTAGGCGACGGCAGATGAAAGGTTTGTCGCAATTCCGGCGCCCACTGCTAGGCGGAGCGGTGTACTTGCTGCTTATCGCATGCAGTCAGGCGTTCGCCGATCAGTGGGAGGAAGCGGTGCGGGGTAACGCCGGCAACATCGAGATCAATCCGCCAAAGCAAAGGCGCTTGTCCAAGAGATTCTTGCATCGCTGAAACGCGATTTCATACCCATTGGCATATTTCCCGCAGGGCGAGACCCAGTTACGAGCGAATGGATCAACGCCTGGTTTCCGGCCAGCGCATTCCGAACATCGGCGTTGACCGTTGGGAAGACGTGCAACTTCGATCCCACACGTGCGGAGTCCAATGCTCACAATATCGACAAAGTGCCGCCGGCGCGGCCCGGAGGCCAATAGTGGCGAGCAGAACGTCGCCTAACCCCTTGGTGCAGCCGACGCGCATGAAGCCGCGCGCGGCTGACCAAGAGCGTTAGCTTGCAGCATCACGGTGCCATACCCTGGCTTCGAGTACTACTGGGTAAAGCCGTTCTGCGAAAGGAGGGATGTATGTTGAAATGGATAACACTGTTCTTTTCTTTGCTGGTCGGCACCCAAACGGCGGTCGCTGACGATGGTGCAAAGCTCGTTGGTATTTGGAAGCTCATTTCGTGCGAGACGCAATTCCAGGACGGCAGGGACAGCCGCCCCTGTTTCGGCAAGAACCCTGCGGGCTATATCATCATGACGTCTCAGGCCAGAATGATGGCCGTGCTCGAAGGCGAAGGGCGTAAACCTGGCAAAACGGACGAGGAGCTCGCCGCCTTGTTCCGTACCATGTTTGCCTATACTGGAATGTATCGCGTGGAAGGCGACAAGTGGATCACCAAGGTCGACGTTTCCTGGAATCCAGCCTGGCATGGCACCGAGCAAGTGCGTTTCTACAAGCTCGAGAGTGATCGGCTTCAGGTGACATCGGCTTGGGCGCCGAGCCCTCTTCTTCCGGGAGCGCCAATGGTTCGTGGAGTCCTGATGTGGGAACGGGAGAAGTAGAGCTGCAAGCTAACCCCCGCTTGGAGTGGACGGCCCGCAAGCGGTGCTTGCGGGTGCCCTCGCGGCTTCGCCGCTCGGCCGCCACTCAAGCGGATCGTTCGCCGCACAAGAGGAGCGACTGACGGTGAAGGGCTTCATGCGTCGGCGCCGAGTCTGGAGAAGGGTGTGCATTTACCCGACCACGTTCATCGCCAGGCTCATCGTGCTTCTCCTCAAGATGGACGTGATCGTGGCGGCGGGCGCAGTCCCCGTGATCCGGGCCGCCAAACAAGCCACCTCCACGATTCCCAGTTCGTAATGGCCCTCGGCATCGACCCCGTGGGTCAGGGCTTCATCTCAAGCATCCAACGGCCGGGGGCGAACATCACCGGAGTCACCTGGGATGTCGACCCAGCCGTCTTCGGCAAGTACCCAGAGCTCTTGAAGGACATGCTTCCAAAGCTCTCACGGGTGGGCGCGATCAGGGATCCCCGTGAACCATACGTCTACCGCAAGGCCGTTGAAGACGCGGCATCCAGGCTGGGCTTGATGATTCGTCACGCTGCAGTTCGATCACCCGGTGAGCTTGAAGAAGCCTTTGTCAGTATCACGGGCTGGGGCGCCCAGGCAGTCATCGTCTACGGGTCTTCCATGTTCCGCCTTCACCTGTCGCAGATTGTCACGTTGGCGGCCAAACACAGGCTGCCAGACATATCGGTCTGGAGAGAAGCGGTAGCGATGAACAGCCTCATGTCTTACGGGACAAACGTCGCCGACTTGTATCGGCGCGCGGCTATCTACGTGGACAAGATCCTCAAGGGAGTAAAGCCCGCCGACCTGCCGGTGGAGCAGCCCACGAAGTTCGAGTTCGTCATCAATGCGACGACTGCCAAGGCGCTCGGCCTGACGATCCCGCCGTCGCTCCTTCTGCGCGCCGATCAGGTGATCGAATGACCCCTCGGCCGCCCTTTGCGTCTCCTGGCGATGCTGGCACTACGAGCGTGATGGACGCTCCAACGATCATTGAAGGCGACAGGGCGTCGAACATGGCACTGGAGCGGAAGCGAGGCGTGCGGCGTCACAAGCCCTCATCGTCTTATCGAGTCCGCTCAGTCTCGCCAACCGGTCGCGCCTCTCAGCTCTGGCGCTGAAGTCAAGATTACCGACCATGCATCTGTATCGTGCGCACGCGGACGCGGGTGGCCTCATGACCTACGGGCCCAACCTGCCCGCGATGCACAAGCGCTCCGCGTACTATGTCGCACGAATCCTGAGCGGCACGCCGCCGGGTGAGCTTCCCCTTGAGCGGCCCACCGCTTTCGAATTCGTCATCAATCTCAAGACCGCCCAGACGCTCGGGCTCAGCCTGCCGCAGGGCCTGCTCGTCCGCGCGGACCACATCATCCGGTGAGACGATCCGAGCGCGGCACGCGGGTCGTCGAACATCGCGCTGCAACGGCCCGGGGCTCGCGTTGCTCGCCCTCCGGCCGCTGAGCGCAGCGTTATGCGCACCGCGTGAAGCCGAGCGTCGGAGGGCCGCGGACATGACGTCACTGTGAAGGCTCTGCCTAAGCGATTGCGGGAGAGGACCAGCCTGCGGAGCGCAGCGTCTCGCCTCATCGTCATCCTCGCTATGGGGCTCCTCGTCGCTCCACGCGCCCCGGAGGCACAGCAGCAAGGCGGCAGGGTATGGCGCATAGGCGTCCTGATGTCCCTGTATTCGCCCGACGCGGATGCGCCTCAGGCCCTCCGGCAGGGTTTGCGCACTCTCGGATACGTCGAGGGACAGAACCTCGTCATCGACTGGCGATATGTCCAAGGGCGCGATGATCGTCTGCCGACTCTCGCGGCGGAGCTGGTCCGGCTCAATGTGGACTTGATCGTTACTGACATAACACTCGCGACTCGGGCCGCCATGCGTGCGACCTCGACGATCCCGATCGTCATGGCCATCAGTGCCGATGCCGTAGGAGGCGGCCTCGTGGCGAACCTTGCGCGCCCAGGCAGGAACGTCACGGGCAACTCGGTCATGCTCGCGGAAACGAGTGTGAAGCGCCTGCAGCTCCTCAAGGAAGCGGTGCCGAAGGTCTCACGGGTGGGCGTGCTCTGGGACCCGGGAACGCCATTTCACCAGGCGATGCTCAAGGAGATCGCCGCCGCCGCTCCGTCCCTACGACTCCAGCCTCTTGCGATAGCCGTGAAGAACCGCGCCGATCTCGGGGATGCACTCTCGGAAATCACGAAACAGCGTGCTGATGCGCTGTTCGTGAGTCAAGGGATGTCTCCTGCCGCTCGAGGACAGCTCCTCGAGTTCGCGGCCAAGAATCGGTTACCCACCATGTTCATGATCAAAGACTACGTGCCGGCCGGGGGTCTGATGTCGTATGCGCCGAATTATCTCGAGATGTTTCGTCACGCCGCCGTCTATGTGGACAGGATTCTCAAAGGGGCGAAGCCGGGGGACCTTCCAGTCGAGCAGCCGACGAAGTTCGACTTGGTCATCAATATGAAAAGCGCCAAGGCTCTTGGACTGACGATCCCGCCGTCCGTGTTGGCGCGAGCCGACGAAGTGATTCAGTGAGGAAGAGGTGGATGGCAAGGTGGTGTAAACAATGTGGCCCAAAACTTCGCAATGGAGCTTCGCGCGCCGCTCACCGCGGCGTTATGCGGATGAGCTGGCGGCAAGCGTCTGGTGGAGAAGAGGATGTTGAAGAATCAAGCGCGAGAATGATGCACCGCCGGAACTTCGTTGTGAGCTTGGCGGGCCTCCTCGCTGTGCCAGCCGCGGTGGCGGCACAGGAGAGGCGAAGGACCGGGCGGATCGGTTATCTGTCGCTCGTCTCGCCAAGGCTGGAGCAATCCAGACGATGGATTGCTGCCTTTCAAGAAGGGCTTCGGCAGCTTGGATATGTCGAAGGTCAGAACGCCATCATCGAGCAACGATATGCGGCAGGCGAAAATCGGGCGGCTTCCCGCGCTGGCCGCCGAGCTTATCGAACTCAAGGTCGATGTTATCGTCGCGGCGCCCGCCGGCAGCGCCGTGGCGGCCAAGAAGGTCACGAGCGCGGTGCCCTTCGTGTTCATGGCCGAACCTGACCCCGTAGCCATCGGACTCGTGACAAGTCTGGCTCGTCCTGGTGGAAACGTCACCGGCCTCGCGGACGCTCATGCCGATTTAATCCCGAAGCGGCTTGAGCTGTTGAAGCAGGCCATGGCTGCTTCCTCTCGTGTCGGTGTCCTGTGGAATCCGGCCAACCCGAGCACCGCACCGCAGTTGAAGACCGCACAGGCGGCAGCGCGGGCGTTGGGCCTGGCGATATCACCGGTCGACGTCAAGGGGCCTGGACGTAGCGACTTGGACCAGGCCTTCGCGGCAATTGAGCGTGCTCGTCTCGGCGGCCTTCTCGTTATCGCTGACCCGACACTCGGCAATCATCGCTACCGGATCGCGGAGCTCGCAATCAAGCGCCGGCTCCCGACATCCGGCACGCACAGAGGATGGGTCGAAGGGGGTCTGCTGATGTCGTACGGGTCCGACTTCATCGACATGTTCCGCCATGGCGCCACGCTGGTGGATAAGATCTTCAAAGGGGTGCGGCCTGCCGATCTCCCGGTGGAGCAGCCCACGAAGTTCGAGTTCGTCATCAACCTCAAGACGGCCAAGGCGCTCGGTGTGGCGATTCCAGCGTCGCTGCTGGCGCGAGCGGATCAGGTCCTCGAGTGACATAGGTGTGCACGACTCAACCGCATAACCGCATGGTGGAGCGGCTCGGCCCAGAGCGGCCGGCCGCTCACCATGAGCGTTCTACGGAGTTCTCCCTGCACCTGTTTGATGCCCGACTCGAGCCAGCGGGAACGAAGATCTCGACGCCCGCGCTTGCCGAAAACCCACTGGCGGTGGCGCTACGCGTGATTCGGATCGGAGCTCCGCCGCCTCTCTGGCTGTAGGTAAGCGGGGCGCCCAGAGAAATTGGTTCGTTGATTCGCCGGATCCGGTCGCTGGGCAGTGGGCCTGCTGGGTGGCGCCGGCTCCGCTGTCGTCGGTCGGAGACGGTGCCAGACAACACGGGTAGGGCGGCTAGGCTGCCCTGAGGGAGCCTGGCGCCCGGCGCTACGCCAGGAATCCTGATATACTGATTTTCGGTATGACTCTGACAATGACGATCCAGGTCCGCGGGCGGGGCACGCTGACCCTCCCGGCGACCCTCCGCGAGAAGTATCGGCTCGGTGAAGGGGACCCATTGACGGTGGTCGACCTCGATGGGGCGGTGCTCCTCAGTCCTCGGCTGCTCGTCGTGCCGCGCCTTGCCGCGGAGATGGAGCGCCTGCGGCGATCGCGAAAGCTGTCCCTGAAGGATCTGGGTGGCCCGGCCCGAGAAGACTGAGCCGCTACCCGTCTGCGTCGATGCTGACGTCCTGATCGCCGGCCTGCTGTCACGCACCGGCGCCAGCCACGCGATCCTGGTCCTCGGTGAGCTCGGCCTTCTGCATTTGGTGCTGCCCGAGACCGCCGTAGAAGAAGTCCGTCGGAACCTGACCGCGAAGCTCCCCGAGGCCGCTCCGCTGTTCGAAGAATTCCTTCGCGCGGTCCCAATTCAGATCCACAGTCCGACCGCGCGCGACCGCGAACGGGCGCGCGAGCTTGCCGACCCGAAGGACATCCCCATCCTCGCCGCGGCGATCGGCGCCGGAGCGCGACTCCTCGTCACGCACAACGTCCGACACTTCCGTTCAGGGGAAGGAGTGCGGATCGTCCGACCACGAACGCTCATCGAGGAAGCCCGCGCCTGGATGGGATCGTTCGGGCTATGAGTGCGCAACGCGAACGTGCCCGAAAACGTGCCCGCGGCGGGCCAGAGCCAGGCCAAAACCACCCTACGCCGCCCAACATCGAAGCGAACAACCCCTCGGTAAGTCGGCGACTTACGGAGGGGCCCCGTGTCACCCCCACGATTAGAAGTCCGATGCTCTATCCAACTGAGCTACAGGCGCGTCCAATCAGCCTAGTATGTTACGCGTTTTCGCCGAGCGTCATTTTTCGGGCCGCGCTGAATTTGCGCTGAGCGAGGACCATCGCCCAGCGTCCTCGTCCCGATCGTGACTACGCGCATTTGCCCGCCGATCCCACGGATACAGCGAATGCGATCCGGCGGCGGCCAGGCCGGACGGCGACAGCTCGAACAACCAGACGCGTCACGGCGCGCAATCGCCAGCGCAGG